>CAZYTR010000329.1:0-14212 GCA_964650365.1 uncultured Alcaligenaceae bacterium
AGTGGTTGCGCGTGCTCCGCCAGGGCCGCGAAATTGGCGCAGCGCAATTGGGCTTTTCCGGCGGCGAGCCACTGGTGCGCGACGACCTCGAGATCCTGGTCGCGGAAGCGCACAAGCTCGGCTATTACTCCAACCTGATCACCTCCGGCGTGGGACTCAACGAAAAGCGCATCAGCGCATTCAAGGAAGGCGGCCTGAATCACATTCAGCTGTCCTTCCAGGACTCGACCAGGGAACTGAACGACTTTCTGTCGAGTACCCGCACTTTCGATCTCAAGCAGAAAGTGGCAAAGCTGATCAAGAAACACGAGTATCCGATGGTGCTGAACTGTGTGCTGCACCGGCACAACATCGATCATGTCCAGCAAATCCTGGAGATGGCCGAGGCGATGGAAGCGGAGTACGTGGAACTCGCCAATACCCAGTACTATGGCTGGGCCTACGTGAATCGGGATCAACTGCTTCCGACCCGCGAACAGTTGCAGCGCGCCGAGGAAGTCACCAACAAGTTCCGTGAACGCATCGGTAACAGCATGCGGATTTTTTTCGTGGTTCCCGATTACTACGAAAATCGCCCGAAAGCGTGCATGAACGGCTGGGGCGCGGTGTTCCTCACCATCACCGCCGATGGCCTGGCCCTGCCTTGCCACGAAGCGCGCCAGCTACCCGGACTCGCCTTCCCCAACGTGCGCGACCACGACCTGCGCTCGATCTGGTACGACTCGCACGGTTTCAACGCCTACCGTGGCGATGCGTGGATGAAGGAGCCGTGCCGCACCTGTCCGGACAGGGTCAAGGATTTCGGCGGCTGCCGCTGCCAGGCTTATATGCTCACGGGCGATGCCGCCAACGCAGACCCGGTATGCGACTTGTCCCCTCATCATCATCTGGTGACCGAGGTAGTGGTCCAGGCACAGAAACCGGCGCCTGCCGTTGAGGTGAAGCCGATCCTGTTCCGCGACGACAGGAATTCGCGTGCTTTAAGCAAGAACGCGGGCCCGGTAGAAACTCCCGTTTCATGAATCAGGCGGCTGACTCGCTGCTCGCGGTGCGTGCCAGCGGGCTTGTGAAGCGTTACGGCCAGCTGGTCGCGGTAGACGGCCTCGATCTCGACATTCCCTCCGGCCAGTTCTTTGGATTGCTCGGTCCGAACGGCTCGGGCAAGACCACCACCATCCACATGCTGGCCACGCTGATCAGCCCGAGCGGCGGTTCCGCCCGGGTCGCCGGCCACGACGTGGTGGACGAGGCAGTGAAGGTGCGCGGCGCGATCGGACTGGTGTTCCAGGAATCGGCGCTGGATCGCTCGCTCACCGTTGCCGAGAATCTGCGCTTCGCCGGTCTGCTCAACAACCTGACCCCTGCGGTCATCCGCGAGCGCTCCGCGGAACTGCTCGAATTATTCGGGCTCGCTGACAAAGGCAATCGTCCCGTGGGCTCACTCTCCGGCGGCATGCGCCGCGCGCTCGACATCGTGCGCGGGATGATCCACCACCCCAGAATCCTGTTCCTCGACGAACCCACCATCGGTCTGGACCTCCCCAGCCGGCGCAACATCTGGCGCTTCATCGAGAGGCTGCGCGCCCGTACGGGGATGACCGTATTGCTCACCACGCACTATCTGGAAGAAGCCGACAGTTGCGACCGGGTGGCATTCATCAAGAGCGGCAGACTGGTGCAATCCGGCCCGCCCGCGCAACTCGTGGCAAGTCTGGGCAGGCATATTGTCGAGATCGAAAGCCTGGATATCGCCGCGCTTTCGCAACGGCTCACTTCGATGCTCGGCCCCTGCATCAAGGATGGCGAAGTCGCGCAGTTTCGCTATGCGGAAGAAGACGTGACGCCGCTGGCGCAGCTTCAGGGCGAACTGGGCGCGCAAATAAAGGCGCTGCGCTGGCGCCGGCCGAATCTGAACGATGTGTTCCTGTGGATAGCGGAAGGGAAAATTTGACGATGCCCTGGCGGCCTGTCTACGCAGTGCTGGAACGCGAAGTGGTGCGCATGTTCCGTCAGCGCACCAGACTGGTTGCGGCCATGGTGCGGCCGTTGATCTGGCTGTTCGTGATCGGTGCCGGTTTTGGCGCGGTGCTCGGCCAGGCGAGCGGCCTGAGCTACCAACAGTTCCTGGTGCCGGGCGTACTGGGCATGACCATGTTGTTCGGCGCGATGCTGGCAGCGCTTACGGTCGTCTACGACAAGGAATCCGGCGTGATGCGAATGCTGATCGTTGCGCCCTTTGCCCACTACTGGATCGTCATCGCCAAGATGCTGGCTGCGGCGTTGGCGGCGATCCTTCAGGCGCTGCTGCTGCTGACCGTGCTCGCCCTGCTGGGATATGTTGGGCAGGAAACGCGTCCCGGAATTCTGCTGATCGCGTTGATCGCTACGTCGCTCGCCTGCGCTGGAATCGGCATGCTGGTGGCCACGTTCACCCGGACCCTGGACAACTTCGCGGCAATCATGAATTTCGTGATTTTTCCGGTTTTCTTTCTTTCCGGCTCGCTTTACCCGGTGACCCAGCTGCCGCCGCTGCTCAATGCGGTGGCACTGGCAAACCCCTACACATATGGGGTCGACCTGCTCAAACACGCCACACTCGGCGTTCTGCCTTCAGGAATGGGGGCTGATTTCGCACTGGCGATGGATCTTGCGGTGCTTGGCGGCTTCACGCTGGCGGCACTGATCATTGCCAGCTGGCGTTTTTCGCAGGAAAGCACCTACGAGCCGATGATCCACATCCTCACCGGCAAACGCGGGAACTAACACCAGACCTTTTTGCCACAGAGGTCACGGAGAACGTCAAAACCGTAACGCGTTCAACGCAAAGCGGCGCGCGGACTCGTTGGCGACGCAGTCGCCCGTCCGCGGGTAGCGCGCCGAAGCACTACCTCCCCCGCCGGATAGCGCCGCCAACGCTGTGTCGGCAGTGCCAAAGGAACGCGAAGGAGAGCCGACGTAGAAACGAGTGGGGTGCTTGTGTTCCGTGAAATCTGACAGATGGGTCGTTCCCCTCCTTTGGCGGCCAATCGGAATATTCGGATGGCCATAATATTCCCCCAGAGCGGATCTTGATTCTCGTTCCCTTGCCTTGATTTTCCGTTGCGTACCTTTGCGTACCCCTCAAGGGGGTATTGAAATGAATCCTTTGCGTTGAAAGATTTTCGTTCTTTGCTCTGTGCTCTGTGGCAAATTGATTTTCCTAATGGTGATGGCCGCCGTGGCCGTGCACGTGACCGTGCTGCAGTTCTTCGTCCGTCGCGGCGCGCACGCCGATCACCGTGCAGGAAAATACCAGAGTCTGCCCTGCCAGCGGATGGTTGCCGTCCACCACCACCTTGTCGTCGGTGATCTCGGTGACGGTATAGAGCTTGTACTGGTCGGATTCTTCCACGGCGCCCTCGAACTGCATGCCCACCTTGATGTTTTCCGGGAACAGTTTGCGCGCCTCCATGCGAACCATATCCGCCTCATACTCGCCAAACGCATCGTCAGGGTCGAGCCTGACCTGGCAGCTATCGCCGATGCCTTTGCCCTGCAGCGCGCTTTCCACCATCGGGAAGACGCCGTCGTAACCCCCGTGCAGATAGGTGATCGGCGTTTGGGTCTTCTCGATCAGCGTACCAGCGGCATCGAACAGTTCGTAGTCCAGCGACACGACGGTGTCCTTGGCAATCTGGATGCTCACCGTAACTCCTTGACAAGGTTGAGAACTGCGGTTGCGTGACCGCGCGCGTTGACTCCGTAAAGAGCGTGGCGCACGAAACCTTTTTTGTCGATCACGAAAGTGGAGCGGACGATGCAGCGCTTCTTTCCCTTGCCGTCCACTTCCTTTTCCTGGAGCACGCCGTACTGCGTGCAAACTTCGCCTTCCGCATCCGCCAGCAACTGGATCGCCAGCCCGTGCTTGTCGCGAAAGGAGCCGTGGCTCATGCAGTCGTCCATGCTCACCCCGAGGACCACGGTATCGAGGCCCAGGAATTCATCCTGCAGTTCGCTGAAATCGATGGCTTCGATGGTGCAGCCCGGCGTGTCATCTTTCGGGTAAAAATACAGAACCACGTTGTTCGTGCCCTTGTAGCCCTCGAGGCTGACGACGTTCAAATCGGCATCGGGCAGATCGAAGGCGGGTGCAGGTTGACCAATTTTCAGCATGAACAACTCCGATGAATCACTGGCCGGATTCTAACTGATCTAAAAAAATCGATTGTCAATGGCGGCCCGGCAGATCTCTCGCGACGATAGAATCGCGAACGTGAAGAACCCTTTACTCGGCGGATTGCCCGTCTCGACCTTTTTGCGCCGGCACTGGCAGAAGAAACCCTTGCTGGTACGAGAAGCGATTCCGGAATTCGACGGCATCATCGACTTGCGCGCGATGATCGAACTCGCATGCCGCGAAGATTGCGAATCGAGGCTGTTGTTGCGAAAAGGCGATACCTGGAACGTCGAACACGGACCGTTCACGCGTAATTCCCTATCCCGCCTGCCGAAGCGCAACTGGACGCTGCTGGTTCAGGGCGTCGATCACCTCCTGCCCGCGGCACGGCAGCTGCTGTCCCGCTTCAACTTCATTCCCTATAGCCGGCTGGACGATCTGATGGTTAGCTACGCACCGCCTGGCGGAGGCGTCGGACCGCACTTCGACTCCTACGACGTCTTCCTCCTGCAAGGCCCGGGCCGGCGACGCTGGAGGGTTGGCCGGCAAAGCGACCTGACGCTTGTGGACGGCGCCCCGCTGAAGATCCTCGAGCGCTTCGTGCCGCAGGGCGAATGCGTGCTCGGGCCCGGCGACCTGCTCTATCTGCCGGCCGAGTTCGCACATGACGGGGTTGCCCTGGATGCCTGTTACACCTACTCGATCGGATTTCGTGCGCCCTCGCACCAGGAACTGGTTTCGCAATTCCTGACGTTCATGGACGATCGGCTGAAGCCCTCGGGCCGATACCGGGATCCGGGCCTGGCGGCACAGGCCCGACCGGCGCAGATCGCAGCGGCGATGATTGGAAAGGTGCAGCGGACGCTCAGAAACATCCGCTGGGACCGCAGGGATGTTGCCGACTTCCTCGGCGTCTACCTGACGGAGCCCAAATCCCACGTACTCTTTTCACCGCCGCGCAATGCGCTCAAGCCCCGGGCCTTCCTTCGCGCCGCGCGCAAGCGCGGGCTCGAGCTGGCGTTGCCTGCGCAAATGCTCTACAGCGGATCCAGATTGTTCATCAACGGGGAATCGCTCGCGATGAACTTCGGTGAGGCGGTGCCGCTGCGCGCGCTGGCCGACGCACGACGGCTGGCCGGACGCAAGGTGCCGCGAGCTGGCGCGGCCGCGGAACTACTTTACCGGTGGTACCGCAGCGGTTATATTTTTCCGGCGACCCGCGCAATCGAATCGTGAGTTTGCAGATGGCCGAAAACGCAAATCCCCAACACACCCCGCTACTCGGCAACGCCGAGCACGAAGCCGCCATGGACAAAGTTTTGGCAAGGGCGCAGCGCTGCATCCGTATCTTCGAGTACACGCTGGGACCGGGATACAATTCGCCGCAACGCTACGATCTGCTGCGGCGTTTCTTGCTCGCCAGCCGGCGTAATCGCGTGCTGATCGTTGTTCACGCGCCGCATGCCATCAACCGCATCTGCCCCCGCATCCTCAATCTGCTGCGCCTGCACAGCCACGCGATCAGCATCCACGAAACCCACGACAACGCCAAGTCGGTCTACGACCCATTTACCGTGGTGGACGATCACAGCTTCGTGCACCGCTTCCATTTCGACGAAATGCGCGGTTTGCTCGCGCTCGACGACCCGATCGGAACCAGCGCACTGTCCGAACGCTTCGACGAAATCTGGGAAGCGTCTTCACCCGCCGTGTCGGCCACCACCATCGGGCTGTAAGGCCGTCGTTGCTTTACGCTCGCCGTTTGCGGAAGAGCGGCGGCTTCCCTAGATGTCGCGCCAGGCCAGCCCGTTGTCCTGATCGGCGACCGCGACCCACCCCGGATCGCAGCCAATCGCACCGGCGAGCGCGGCGCAAGCAAGTTCCGGGCGGTTATTTTCCTGGCTTAAGTGAGCCGCCACCAGATGCTTCAATCGACTCGTATCCAGGCACGCCAGCAGGTCTGCCGCCGCGCCGTTGTCGAGATGGCCGTAACGTCCGGCGATGCGCTCGCGCAGCTTCTGCGGATAGCTGCTCGACCACAGCATCGCGGGATCGTGATTGCATTCGAGCACCAGGGCGTCGCAGCCCGACAGCGTGGCCTCGATGTGCGGCGTGGAACAACCTGTATCCGTGAGCACCCCGAGCCGGCGCGAGCCGTCGCCGAATACGTACTGCGCCGGCTCGCGCGCATCGTGCGGCACCGGAAACGGTTCGACCTGAAGGTCGCCGATGGCAAAGCTGCGGTAATTGTCGATTATGTGCAAGTCGCCGATCCCGGCAAACAGCGCTTCGAAGCCGGTCAGGGTCCCGTGGGTGAGCCATACCGGGATCGAATGTCGGCGTGCCAACCGTGCTACACCGCCGATGTGGTCGTCGTGCTCATGAGTAACGACGATTGCCGACAGATTTTCCGGGGTAAGGCCAAGACGGCCAAGACGGACCACCGTATCGCCGAGCCCGAACCCGCAGTCGAGCAGTATCCGCGTCGTGCCGGCCTCGACGATCAGGGCATTGCCCCGGCTGCCACTGCCCAGCGACGCGAAGCGCATCCTGCCGCTCACTCCAGCGCCGCCAGCATCATCGCATCGGCATTACTTCAACTCTTCCTGCAGCAGCGCGAGGATGCGTCCTGCCGTCGGGGAGTTCGAGTCGACACCTTCAGCATTTTGTACCCTGACCTCGCTGCCGGTGTCGGCATCCGCCACGCTGATCCGGTACTGCTCATTCTTATGGCCGTCTTCGCCGCGCCAGAACGCAAGCTTCGACCAGACGCCGCTGGACTTTCCCGAGCCGTCGACATCCGGATCGACATAGCGCACGTAATACAAACCCTTCGAGCGGTCGCGATCCTCGACCGTGAAACCGACTCGGTCCAGCGCCAATCCCACCCGCCGCCAGGCACGATCGAAACCGTCTGCCAACATCAATGCTTCCGCAGAATCTCCGTTCTTCGCCAGTTGCGCCCGCGCAGGCGCTGCCACTGCCGTTTTCGCCTTAGCCTGCTCTTCCTTCGCGCCCAGCCTGAGCATCAGCCGGGACAGCATCTCCGCCTCGAGCTCCGGGTCGGTGGGCCGCAATTGCCATTTCACCTGCTCGCTCTGCCGCTCGCCGACCACGACCTGGTATGCGCCGCGATGGCTGATGTAGATCTCTGTCGTTCCGGGATCCTTGCCCTGTTCCAGGCGAGTTCGAAACTTGTCGCGTTCGGGATAGGAATACGCCTGGTCCAGCACTTTGCCGATCACGTTGCGGATCATGCTGTCCGGAATCTTGGCGCGATTCTCCGCCCAATCCGTCTCCATGATCCCGATCTCGGGATTCTCACGGTCGATCAGGAATCCCGTGTCCTGCCAGAATTCCCTCACCACCGGCCACAACGTCTGCGCATCCGCCTGCACCACCAGCCAACGCTGGCTGCCGCCACGTTCCAGGCGCATATTTTCCTGGGCCGGCAGGACCGCCGTCGTCGTCGAACCGCTCTGGCGGACACCCTGGCCTTCGGAATACTCGGAGTAAGTCGCCGCACCGGCTGCAGTCTCGGGTATGGCATAGCGATCGCTGGTGGGCGGGGCGCTCAGATCGGGCGGCACCTTGAGGGGATCTACCTTTCCCGCCGACTTGTAGTCGATCTTCTTGCCTTCGACGAGCTTTCCGGAACAACCGGAAAGCGCGATGACCGCCGTAAAGGCGCCAACGAGCAACTGCGCTGAATTCATGTGTGAGGACTGACCGGGTTTGAAACTATGACCATTGCGGGCACGATGGGTTCATTTGGCCATGGAAGCCTGCGCAACCGCGTTGCCGGTGATTTCCGCCTGCTCCATGGCGCCGCGCAACAGGTCGTGAAAGGACGAAGACAGCGGCGTCAGCGGCAGACGTATGCCGCCTTCTATCAGGCCCAATTGCTGCAGGACCCACTTCACCGGTATCGGATTGGCCTCCACGAACAGGTGCCGGTGCAGCCCCAGCAGTTTGTTGTTGCGGGCGCGGGCCCCGGGAAGGTCGCCGGCAAACACCGCCGCGCACATCTCCTGCATCAGCCTCGGCGCCACGTTCGCAGTCACGGAGATGGTGCCGTGCGCACCGAGCATCATCAGCGGCAGCGCAGTGCCGTCGTCGCCGCTATAGATCGTGAAATTCTTCGGCGCGCGGCGCAGCATTTCCGCGCCGCGTTCCATGTTGCCAGTCGCATCCTTCAGTCCAACGATGTTCGGAACCTGCGCCAGGCGCAACACCGTGTCGTTTTGCAGATCCGCAACCGTGCGGCTCGGCACGTTGTAGAGAATCTGGGGCAGATCCACCGCCTCCGCGATGGCGCGGAAGTGACGGTACAACCCCTCCTGGGTAGGCTTGTTGTAATAAGGCACCACCGACAGGCTCATGCCGGCGCCGGCGGCCTTGGCGTACGCAGCAAGTTCGATCGCCTCGCGCGTTGAGTTCGCACCGGTGCCGGCGATTACCGGGATACGGCCGGCCGTGTGCTCGATGGTGGTCCGGATCAGCAGGCAATGCTCCTCGAAATCCACCGTCGGCGATTCTCCCGTCGTGCCGACGACAACGATACCGTTGCTGCCCTCGCGAATGTGGAAATCGATCAGACCG
Organism: uncultured Alcaligenaceae bacterium; assembly: GCA_964650365.1. GTDB lineage: Bacteria > Pseudomonadota > Gammaproteobacteria > Burkholderiales > JACQAP01 > JACQAP01. The sequence goes on from CAZYTR010000329.1 coordinate 8,759, forward strand.
CGCAGACGTTCGAGATCGAGCTTGCCGTTCTCGAACATCGGAGTAACGATGGCGACGACGCTTCCCTTGAGCATGGCGTCCCCCTATCGATTGAAAGCGCGATTTTAACCGATTCTCTCCGCAGCCGGAGCGTTACGCACCGCGGGCGAGGCCCACCGCGCAAATCCGCTGCATCATCGCCGGCTTGGGCAGACTCACCTGCAGGTCTTCGTAGGCGAGTACTCGCAGTTTGCCGCGCACCGTTTCGAGCAGTTCGCCGGGTCGCAACAGGAAATCTGGATTGGACGGCTTGCCGAAGCGTTCGTTGCCGAGCGCAAAAGTTTCATATATGAGCGCGCCGTCTTTCGCGAGAACCTCCAGGAGTTGCGGGAACAGCGGTCGATACAGGTAGTTGGCGACGACGATGCCGGCAAAACGCCGGCCTTCGAACGGAAACCGCGCGCCTTCCAGGTCGGCGACTTGCGCGCTTACGCCGGCGACGCCCGAAAGTGCCGCAACTGCCTGGGCATCGCGATCGACCGCGCATACGCGATATCCAACGCCGGCGAGATAGCGGCTGTGCCGGCCGCTACCGCAGGCAAGGTCGAGCACTTCGCCGCCGGCGGCAATGAAGCCGGCCCAGCGCTTCACCCATTCGGAGGGAGACTGCAGTGCGTGCTCATTATCCAAGTCGGCGGATGCGATCGGAACGCGGGAAAATACTTAATGCTACAACTTTCCGGCGCGCGGGCCGGCGAGCATGGCGGACAACGTGACGGCGATGAGGGCGCACAAGCTGATTTGACACCTCCCAGGGCCCGATGCTAAAAACCCCGCTTGCGGTTGCCCTAATAACCCAAGACGACGTTCGCGGAGAGCACAATGAAAAGCAAGTGGGCATTGATCGGCGTGTGCGTGCTGCTGCCGGCTTGCAGCAACATGAGCAACATGTTCACCCGCAATCCCTCCGCCACAGCGGTGCTGGCGCCCACCAAGGGCAATTCGGCAAGCGGCACGGTCAACTTCACTCAGAAAGGCGAGATCGTGCTGGTCGAAGCCAAGATCACCGGGCTTTCGGCCAATGGCACTCACGGCTTCCATATCCACGAGAAAGGCAACTGCAGCGCCGCCGACGCTTCCAGCGCCGGCGGGCATTTCAATCCGTCCGGCAGCAAGCACGGCGGCCCGGTTGGCTCTGTTCGTCACGGCGGCGATCTGGGCAACCTGCGGGCCGACGCCAATGGCTTTGCGCAGGCCTCGATCGAGGTGACCGGGATCATGCTGGGTACCGACCCCAACAGCATCATCGGTCGTGCCGTGATCGTTCATGGCGGCCCTGACGATCTGAAATCCCAGCCGGCCGGCAACTCTGGCCCGCGCGTGGCCTGCGGACTCATCAGCAAGAACCCCGACAAAATTTTCTGAGCGTGCGCTTATCGGACCTTGATTCCCTGGCTGGGCTCCGGCGATCCATTTCCCGAGGTTGACCGCGCGCTCGCGGAACCGAACGGCCTGCTTGCCGCCGGCGCCGATCTGTCGTTGCCCAGGCTGCTGGAAGCCTACCGCAACGGCATCTTCCCCTGGTTCTCCGACGACCAGCCGATCCTGTGGTGGAGCCCCGATCCGCGCATGGTCCTGTTCCCCGCCGAGCTGAGGGTCTCGCGCTCGCTGGCGCGCACGATGCGCAGCACGCGCTTCGAAGTGCGCGCCGATACCGCTTTTGGCGAGGTGATCGAGGGTTGCCGGCAGCCGCGGCGCGGGGAGTCCGGCACCTGGATTACCAAAGAGATGGCCAATGCTTACGGTGAACTTCATCGCGCCGGGTTCGCGCACTCGGTCGAAACCTGGCTCGACGGCGAACTCGTGGGCGGCCTGTACGGCGTCGCGCTCGGCCGCGCATTCTTCGGCGAGTCCATGTTCACCCGCGTCAGCGACGCCTCGAAGGTCGCGCTCGTGGCACTCGCGCGGCAACTGGAACACTGGGGTTTCGGCGTGATCGACTGCCAGATGAACACCGCCCACCTCGCCTCCTTCGGCGCCCGCGAAATCCCGCGCGCCGAGTTCACGCGCAGCCTGCGGGAATTGGTACACTATGCCCCGGTTCCGGTGCCGTGGCGTCTGGAGTCTACGATCGCGCGATGACACAGCTCAACGACCTTCCCTTTTCAGTACTGCAGTTCTACGCAACTGCCCCGTACCCTTGCAGCTACCTGCCCGACAAGCTGGCCCGCTCGCAGGTGGCCACCCCCAGCCATGCGATCGACAGCCAGGTTTACAGCGAGCTGGTGAAGGTCGGTTTCCGCCGCAGCGGCGCGTTCACATATCGTCCCTACTGCGACCACTGCCGGGCCTGCGTGCCGGTGCGCATCGTCACCGCGGGCTTCGAACCCAGCCGCTCGCATCGTCGCGCCCACGTCCGTCACGATGCGCTGGAAGCGCGCATGCTGGAACTCAAGTATCACCCCGAACACTACGCGCTGTACCTGCGCTACCAGTCGCAGCGCCACAGCGGCGGCGGCATGGATCACGACAGCCGCGAGCAGTACCGCCACTTCCTCCTGCAGAGCAACGTCCGCTCCAGCCTGGTGGAGTTCCGCGAGGACGGGCGCCTGCGCATGGTCAGCATTGTCGATCGGCTCGACGACGGCCTGTCGTCGGTATATACATTTTTCGAACCCGAAGTCGCCGGCGCCAGCCTCGGCACTTACAACGTGGTGTGGCAGGTGGAGCTGTGCCGGCGCCTGGGGCTTCCTTATCTCTATCTGGGCTACTGGATCGCGCAAAGCCGCAAGATGGCCTACAAGATCAACTTCCAGCCGCTGGAGGGATTGATCGACGGCCGATGGCAGCGACTGCCGCGCGACGCGTCCTCCCCCGAGGCCGCGTGATCTGTGCGCGCCGGGTCCCGGGCGGCGGCGCGGTTGCCGCCGCCTTCTGACATGCTCTATCGCCTGGTCCGCCCGTTGCTGTTCCAGCTCGACCCCGAGCGTGCGCACCATGGCGCGCTGCGCTTCCTGGATGTCGCCTGCCGGTTTGGACTCGCGGGCGCGATCGCCGGCGCGACCGTTCACTGTCCGCGCCGCGTGATGGGGCTGGAGTTTCCCAATCCGGTGGGGCTGGCGGCGGGACTGGACAAGAACGGCGAACATATCGACTCGCTGGCGGCGCTGGGTTTCGGCTTCATCGAGGTCGGAACGGTGACCCCGCGCCCGCAACCCGGCAACCCGGCTCCGCGCCTGTTCCGCATCCCCGAGGCGCGCGCCATCGTCAACCGCATGGGGTTCAACAACGACGGTGTCGAGCGTCTGGTCGACAACGTCGCGCGCGCGCGCTATCGCGGCATCCTCGGCATCAACATCGGCAAGAACTTCGACACCCCGATCGAGCGCGCCGCCGAAGACTATTTGTACTGCCTGCGCAAAGTGCACGCGGCCGCGAGCTACGTCGCGGTCAACATCTCCTCGCCCAACACCGCCAACCTGCGGCAGTTACAGCGCTCCGACCAACTCGACCGGCTGCTGGGCAAACTCACCGAAGAGAACCGCAGACTCGCGGCGCGGCGCGGCAGGACGGTGCCGCTGGCGGTCAAGATCGCGCCCGATTTGAATACCGAGGAAATCGGGCAGATGGCAGCCTCGTTCGCCAGGCACGGCGTGGACGCGGTGATCGCCACCAACACCACTATTTCGCGCGATGGCGTCGAAGGGCTGGCGAACAGCGCGCAGGCGGGTGGATTGAGCGGCGCGCCACTGAAGGATCGCTCGACCGCCGTCTTGCGCGAGCTGGCAAGATCGTTGGCCGGCCGCATCCCGATCATCGCTGTGGGCGGCGTGTTTTCCGTGGCTGACGCCCGCGAAAAGCTCGACGCCGGTGCCAGCCTGGTCCAACTCTACAGTGGGCTGATCTACGAAGGTCCGGGACTGGCACGCCGGATCGCCGCCGGTCTCGCGGCGCGGTCTTACTGAGGAGAACGCTAAATAGTGCGCACTGCGACACCTGTTGAGTCCCTTCTCCCTCCGGGAGAAGGACAGGATGAGGGGCTTATGCCGGTGTTATTCCCTCACCCCAACCCGCTGCTCCGCTTCACACCCCTTACGGGTGCACGGGTGCATATGAGTGTTCCCTTGTCCCGGAGGGAGAGGGGGAAAAACGATGCGCACTATTTACCGGTTGGGTCAGTAAGACCCTGAATCCGTTATAACTTTAGCTTCAGCTCGAATAAGATATCGAATTGCCGGCGGTATAATGCGCGCTTTTATCGGCGCCCTGCCCCTGTCCCAGAAACCCGTGAATGAACATCAGCGTAGACGCAGTCCTCAGCCAGCCCGAACTTAAGCTCGGCTTTGGCACCCGTTTCGAAGATCTCCATCACCGTGCCGGATTGCAGCGGCTCGATGCCGCTTTTCTCGTGTTCCTCGGCAGTGCCGACGCGGCGCTGCGCGCGCGTCTGGAATCCGCCCGCAGCGACCCGGAGGCACTGGCGCGCAAGGAAGAATCGGCATTGCTGATCGCCGTGGCCGAACATCTCGACGATTTCATCGCGACTCTGTTCGGCATCGAGGCCGAGGTCCAGGCGCTGTCCGCGCGCCACCACGAGCTTGCGCCGCTGTTCTCCTGCAAACGCCTGTTCGTCCAGCGCAAGGCGATGAACACCTACAAGTCCGGGATTGCCGCCGGTTTCGACGGCGAGGAACTTGGGCGCAAGCTCGCCCAGTGGTTCGGCGAGACGTTCAGTGAACTGGCGTTCGCCCGGCAGGTGGCTCAATGGCAGAAGGACGAAGCCGCCAACGCCGAAAAACTCGACACCGCAATGCGCTACGCCGCATGGGCGGCACACGCGCCGGCGGGACAACGCAAGCACCAGACCGGCGTGCTGTTCAAGGCGCCGAAGAAACTCGACTTCCAGAAACTGGTGCCGCTTGAGACGCGTGAGGAAAACGGCGTCACGGTGCACACGCTTTCGCACCTGCGCCGCCGCCACGGCTTCGCGCTCACGGATTCCGGCACCGACCTGGTCGGTGCGCTCGATCAGGCCAACTATTGCATCTGGTGCCACGAGCAGGAGCGCGATTCCTGCTCCCACGGGCTGAAGGAGAAGGCTCCCGCGGATGGCGCTACCGCGCCGTTCAGGAAAACTGTTTTCGGCGTGCCGCTGGCGGGCTGTCCGCTGGAACAGCGCATTTCAGAATTCCAGAAACTCAAGACCGAAGGCATCGCGGTCGGCGCGCTGGCGATGATCACGCTGGACAATCCGATGGTTGCCGCCACCGGGCACCGTATCTGCAACGACTGCATGAAATCCTGCATCTACCAGAAGCAGGAGCCGGTCAACATCCCGCAGGCGGAAACCCGCAGTCTGAAGGACGTGCTCGAACTTCCCTGGGGATTCGAAATCTATTCGCTGCTGACGCGCTGGAATCCTTTCAACCTGCAGCGGCCCTACCCGAAAGCCTCCACCGGAAAGAAAGTCCTGAT
>CAZYTR010000330.1:0-6160 GCA_964650365.1 uncultured Alcaligenaceae bacterium
GAAGTACACCTGGGAGAACATCAAGCCGCAGGTGGACCACGTCATATTCCCGGACGGCAAGCGCATCATCCTGCTGGCCGAGGGGCGGCTGGTTAATCTCGGCTGCGCCACCGGGCATCCGAGCTACGTGATGTCCTCGTCGTTTGCGAACCAGACCATCGCGCAAATCGAGCTGTTCAACAATCCGGAAAAGTACCCGGTGGGCGTGTACGTCCTGCCCAAGCACCTCGACGAGAAAGTCGCGCGGCTGCAACTGCGGAAACTGACGGCGCGACTCACCGAATTGACCGACGCACAGGCGCGCTATATCGGGGTCGAGAAGGAAGGCCCGTACAAGCCGGAGCACTATCGTTACTAAGGGCAACGGCGTGAGGGGTGAGGCGATAGGCGAGAGGCGTGAGGCGTGAAACGTAAACACCACGACCTTGTTGCGTGGCAAGTTTCCGTGGAACTGGTGCGAGACTTGTACTCGTTGACCGCCTCTTTCCCCTCCTCGGAGCTTTACGGGCTTACGAGCCAGATTCGTCGGGCCGCAATCTCGGTGCCGTCCAATATCGCCGAAGGTGCCGCACGCACCACCAGGCGCGAGTTTGCACACTATCTTTCCATGGCCCGCGGCTCGCTCAGTGAAATTGATACACAACTTACGATTGCCAAGCGACTCGAATACATCGTCGACGATGAATAAGTACAACAGAAGCTCGACCGTGTTTTTGGATTGATTGGCGGTCTGCTGAAATCCATTCGCACTACCGACTGAAGCGCTCTGGTACCTTCATGCGATGAACGCCTCACGCCTGTCGCCTCACGCCTCACCGGTTTTCTCCTTCGAATTTTTCCCACCGAAGACGCCGCAGGGGAAGGAAAAGCTGCGCGCCACCTGGCAGCAGCTGGCGAAGCTCAAGCCGCAATTTTTCTCGGTGACCTTCGGCGCCGGAGGTTCCACCCAACAGGGCACGCTCGAAACCGTGTTGGAGATCCGCGCGGCTGGCCAGGATGCGGCGCCGCATGTGTCCTGTGTGGCCTCGAGCAAAGCGGAAATCGCCGCGGTCTTGTCGCGCTACAAGGACAACGGCATCCGCCACGTCGTTGCGCTGCGCGGCGACCTGCCCTCGGGAATCGCCTCCAGCGGCGAGCTGAGGTACGCCGACGAACTGGTGGCGTTCATTCGCGAGACCACCGGTGACTGGTTCCATATCGAAGTGGCCTGCTACCCCGAGTACCACCCGCAGACGCGTTACGCCGCCGACGAGGTGAAGAACTTCAAGCGCAAGGTGGACGCCGGCGCCAACTCGGCGATTACGCAGTATTTCTACAATGCCGACGCCTATTTCCGCTTTATCGACGAATGCGACGCCGCGGGCATCACGGTCCCCATCGTTCCGGGCATCATGCCGATCGGAAATTTTTCGCAACTGGCGAGATTTTCCGACGCCTGCGGTGCGGAGATCCCGCGCTGGATGCGCATCAAGCTCGAAAGTTTCCGCGACGATGCCGCCTCGATCCGCGCCTTCGGCCTCGACGTTGTGACGGCGTTATGCGAGAAGCTGCTCGCCGCCGGCGCGCCGGGGTTGCACTTCTACACGCTGAACCAGGCCGGCCCGGCAACCACGATCTGGCAGCGCCTTGGTCTTTGATCTTGCTCAATCACGCGCTCACCGCAGAGGACGCAGAGGACGCGGAGGAAAAACAAAAGCAAGGAAAAGCAGACTGGGGTTAAAGGCTGGGTGACTGTTCGTGAACCTGTGCCGCCAACTTTCACTGTAATGGATCATCGGCCAATGAACGGCTTTAACCCGAGGATGTTTTTTGCTCATGTCTTACCTCCGTGTCCTCCGCGTCCTCCGCGTCCTCCGTGGTGAGCGTTGTTCTTGATCGGCGCAAGCCGTAGACTTCGCCGGTGTCCCGATTGCCCGCCAATCCCCTCGTCATTGTGCTTGTCGCCTTCATTGCGGCGACGGTGCTCGAGTTCTCCTGGCTGAACGGGCTGCGCACCCTGGAGGCGCGCTTCTCCGACCTGTTCGTCGCCGCCCAGGCGAGGAACATTGGGCAGGACCCCGATATTGTCGTCATCGCCGCCGATGAAGACAGCCTGGCGCGCATGGCCGACTACGCCGGGCGCTGGCCGTGGCCGCGCTCCGTGCATGGAGAACTGGTGCAAGGCATCGCTGCGCAGAAGCCGCGGGCCATCGTTTTCGACATCATGTTTTTCGAGCCCGACATCTATCGTCTGGATGCGGACGAGCTGTTCAACAAGGCGGTATCGCCGTTGAAGAATGTGTACTTTCCCACCGTGCGGCAGGATCCCGCGGGGGACGCGCATGGGGTGGCGATCGCGGATATCCAGGAAGTGCTGGGCGCGTTCGCAACCAGGGGCGCCGACGGTACCGCCACGCTGAACATCGGCCTGCCAAAGGCGCTCGCGCTGGAGAACTGGCGGCTCGGAACGATAGATTTCCTCGCCGATGCGGACGGAATCGGCCGCCGCTATTTCGTCTACCAGGATGCGTACGGCTGGAAGATCCCATCGCTTCCTGCCCGGGTGATCCAGGACCTTGGCCTGCCAGTGCCAGATGTCGAGTCGATCCTGCTGAGCTGGCCCGGCGGCGCAAAGTCCAGGGAGCACGTCTCGTATGCCGACCTGTACGTCGACTTCAACAGCCGCAAGCGCAAGCGCGATTCCCGGGAATTCACCGACAAGATCGTGGTGATCGGCGTCACGGCAAGCGGGCTGCACGATATCCGGCCTGCCCCGGTTGATATCCGCGCCAACGGGGTGGACATCCTTACTACGGCGATCGACAACCTCAAGAACGCCAACTATCTTCGCGAAGCCCCGGCGTACTGGCCGGCCGCCGCCGCATTGCTGCTGCTGGGCCTGCTGTTCGCGGCATTCAAGTTGCGCGTGAACACGATCCGGATCGGCGCCGGTCTTGCCGGTGCCACGGTGCTGTTGCTGGCGGGACAGTATGTCGCCGTCGGAAAACTGCTGCTGGTGCCGATGCTGCGGCCGCTGATGATCGGCTGGGCATTCTTTTTCGCGGCCGCCCTGCGCGAGTACCTGCGCGAACGGCGCGAGCGCGAACAGGCGGTAAGGGAGTTTTCGCGCTTCGTGAATCCCCACGTGGTCAATGAATTGATCGCGCACGGCGGCCTCTCCCGCGAAGGCGAGAGCCGGCAGGTAACAGTGCTGTTTTCGGACCTCCGCGGTTTTACCACGCTGTCGGAAAACCGTTCTCCGCAGGAAGTGGTGAGCCTGCTGAACCGTTACTTCAGCCGCCAGGTCGAGGTCATCTTCCGCAACGGCGGCGCGCTCGACAAGTTCATCGGCGACGCCATCATGGCGATCTGGGGCGCACCGCTGGACGATGCCAGGCATGCCGAGCACGCGGTCGGCTGTGCGCTTGAGATGGCGGAAGCGCTCGAGGCGTTCAAGCAGGAGCTCGGCACTCCCGGCGAGGATTTCGACGCAGGTATCGGCATCCATTCTGGGCCTGCGGTGGTGGGCCTGATCGGCTCGCAGCAGCGGCGTGAATACACGGCAATCGGCGATACCGTTAACCTCGCCAGCCGGATCGAAGGTTCGACCAAAGGTGTGTCGCGCATCCTGGTTTCCGAGGATACGATGCGGCAGTGTGGTGACGCCTTTGACTTTATCCCGCGCGGGCTCTATAAAATGAAGGGCAGGGTGCAGGAGGTCGAGTTGTTCGAGCCGAAGAGAACGCACCGGAGGACGACCGCGTGAATTGCCGGGCATGGTTGGTCGCTGCACTAGTTTTGATCCTTCCCGCGGCATACGCCGCGGAAAGCGGATACACCCTCAAGCCTACCGAACTGAAGGACCAGCCCTTCCTTGACGCGGTGACGGTGGTGACGCTTGCCGAAAAAACCCAAGTCGAAATCCTCACCCGTCAGGGTGCGTGGATGCAAGTCAGGCCCAAGGACAAGTCACAGGGGTGGGTGCGCATGTTGTCGGTGCGGCTGGGCAACCCGGACCAGAAGCCCCGGAGCGGCGGCAATCTGTTGTCGGCGATCGGCATTGGCAGCCGCCCGCGGCCGACGACAAGCGCAACGGTCACCACCGGGGTGCGCGGCTTCTCCGAAGAAGATCTTGCCAATGCCAAGCCGAATGCGGCGGAAGTTGAAAAAATGAAGAGCTTCGCGGCCACGACCGTGGAAACCGCCAAGCTCGCCGAGACCGGCAAGCTCACGGCAACGCGGGTCGCCTACTTCGACGAAAGCGGCAAACCGCTCAAGGAGAAGAAATGAGCGCCCTCAAACCGTTGGTATTCGCACTGATCGCCGTGGTCGTACTCGGCGGCTGCCAATCCGGCGGCGGCTTAAACGTGCAGAACGTGGATATAGGCTCGGTCGTAAAGAGCGTCGGCAATCTGTTTGAAGTAAAGGAGCCCGAGGAAATCCAGATCGGCCAGAGCATGACCGAAACGCTGCTGGGCGCCCGCCCGCTGTACGACGATCCGGAACTGCAACATTATGTGAATGAAGTCGGCCTGTGGGTGGCGTTGCAGTCAGAGCGCCCGAATCTGCCCTGGCATTTCGGCGTCAATGACTCTGATCACATCAATGCGTTTGCTGCGCCGGGCGGCTATATCATCATCACCAAGGGCATGATGAAGCAGCTGCGCAACGAAGCCGAACTGGCCGGCGTGCTCGGCCACGAAGTGGCGCACGTAAACCAAAAACATCACCTGAAGGCTTTGCGCAAAACTGCATTTGCAAATCTCCTCGGCGAAGGCGTGATGGCCGCGACCGACAGCAAGCATGCCGATCTCGTCAAAAAGCTGGCCGGTCCGACCAAAGAGTTGTACGCCCGCGGCCTCGACAAGGCCGACGAGTTCGAGGCCGACCGCATGGGCGTGGTGTTGGCCGCACGCGCCGGTTATGACCCCTACGGATTACCGGCGGTGTTGACCACGCTTGCCAGCGCCGCTCCAGATGACAATTATCTGACGCTGCTGACCAAGACCCACCCGCTGCCGCAGGCGCGCCTCGACAGCCTTGCTCCCGGGCTGGCCACTCTGGATGGCATCAGTGCGCCGCAGATTCCGACGCGCTTCCAGCAATACACCAGGAAGCTCCAACTCGCGTCCAGATAACCACGCCGGCGTCGGCGACACGGCCTCGAGACCGGTTCCGCGATCATGACGGGCAAAAGTGCGCTGCTCGCGGGTGCAACGGGACTGGTCGGCGGATATGCCCTGAGACGCCTGCTCGCCAACCCGGGTTACTCACGGGTCGAAAGCTGGGGACGTCGCGAACTGCCGATCGATGACCCGAAACTCACCCAGCGCATAGTGGATTTCGCATGTCTGGACGCCGGCATACGGGGAAGTGTTCCGGACGAGGTGTTCTGCTGCCTTGGCACCACGATCCGGAAGGCCGGTTCCGAAGAAGCGTTCCGGCGTGTGGATTACGGCTATCCGCTGGCTCTGGCGCGTTTCGCCAGAGCGTTTGGCGCCGGCAAATTTCTTATGGTGTCGGCGCTCGGCGCTCATCCGAAGTCCGCGGTGTTCTACAACCGCGTGAAAGGCGAGACGGAGCAGGCGATCGCCGCAGTCGGTTTGCCGGCAACGTATTTCTTCAGGCCCTCGATTCTATTGGGTACGCGTGCCGAGAATCGGCCCGGTGAGAAGATCGGCATTGCGGCCGCGAAGCTGCTTGCACCATTGCTGGTCGGCGGATTGCGCAAGTACCGGCCGATCGAGGCAGACTCCGTGGCTGCGGCGATGATATACGTGGCCAATCACCACGTCCCTGCCGGCGTGATCGAGTCGGATGCCATCGCCCGGCTGGCGGGTCTGGAATCCTTTGCGCCTTTGCGGTGAAAAGTGTTTTCTTTCAGGCCGAACGGCTCAGTCATTGGTCCGGCGCAGCCCGACGCGGTAAACGAGCATGCCGGCGATCATGGCCGCAACGAAGGCCCAGACTCGCCCATCGCCGAAGGCAGCGCTCACTATTGCCGGACCCGGACAGAATCCGCTCAGCCCCCAGCCGACGCCGAAGATGAGCGCCCCGACTAACAGGGGCGCATCGAGGCGGTCCTTCGCCGGTACGATGAACCGGGAGGCAAGCAGCGGTGTGCCTTGGCGTAACGCCAAGCGAAGAAGCACGCCGAACACCGCGACCGCGCCACCCATCA
>CAZYTR010000331.1:0-1630 GCA_964650365.1 uncultured Alcaligenaceae bacterium
CATGTACGCGGTGATGCACGCGGTAGCGAGCGCAAAGGGAATCTCGTAAATGTCGCGCAGCGCCGCCGGCGCGAAGCTCTGGATTCCTCCGAACGAAAACGACGAAATCAGAAAGAAGGCGAAGCACATCCACACCGGAGCCGACATGAAGCCGAGAATGTTGCCACCGGCGCCTCTCGAAGGTTTCACCACCGCATGCTGCGCCTCGCGCGGATCGAGCAGGTCACGCAAGGCGGTCAGCGCCGCCAGCACCGCGAATGCCAGCGCGGCGGCGGCCATCAGCGCCACGCGCCAGCCCGAAATCGTTGCGATTCCGGCCAGAAACACCGGCGCCAACGCCCAACCAAGGGTTCCCGCCAGTCCGTGCACGCTGAAGGCATGTCCGAGCCGCGGCACGCTCACACGCCTGTTGAGCAGCGTGAAGTCGGCGGGATGAAACACGCTATTGCCCAGGCCGGCAACGCCGGCGAACAGGATCAGCATCGGGTAGTTCTGGCTGACCGCCAGTCCGAGCGCGGCGAGGCCGAGCAGGGCAATGCCGCCCAACAGCACCGGCAGTGCACCGAAACGGTCAACCACGAATCCGGCGAGAGCCTGGCCGACGCCCGATACGATGAAGAACACGGTCATGAGCAGCCCCAACTCGGCGTAGCTCAGGACGAATGCATCCTTGAGCCACGGAAACAGAGACGCAAGCGCGAGGTGGAAGAAGTGCGAAGTGCCGTGGGCGAGGCCGACCAGCCCGATCACCTGGGCGTCGCGGCGAAAAGAGTCAACGGTCGCTGCGGTCATGATGCGGGGCAGAATAAATAAGCACGCACCATAGCGTAACCATGGTCCCGAGGCAAACGCCCGTAGAGCCCGGACGCGCTTGGCCGCAGAACGGTTAAAATCACCGGACAATCCAGAGAAGGGGCGCACAGCATGCGTGCGCCGCATGACCGGAGGAGATCATGACTACTGCTGTGCTGACGCCGAAGCAGGCCGCGTTCCGCGACGAATACAAGCGCAACATCGCTTCCTGGTACAACGGCTGGGGGCACCTGCTGTCCATCTTCGTACCCGGCAGTGCCGTGGTCTGGTACTGCGCAGCGCAGGTCGAGAACCCGACGATCTGGGAGTTGCTGTTCGTGGTCCCGGTTCTGGTGCTCTACAATTTCAACGAGTGGTGGCTGCACAGGAACGCGATGCAACGGCCGATCAAGGGCCTCGGCGGCATCCTCTTGCCGGTCTACCACCGCCACACCCACCAGCACCATCAGTATTTCACCGCGCAGGTGATGACCTACGATACCAACCGCGAATGGCGCATCGTGCTGTTCCCTCCGTACGCGCTTCTGGTGTTCATGCTGCTGACGCTGCCGGCGGCAATCGTCCTCGGCTATCTGTGGTCGGCGAATGCGGGTTACGTCCTGATGATGCTCACGCCGATCTATTACCTCAATTACGAGACCTTCCATCTGTGCTGCCACGTGCACGATAACTGGTTCGTGCGCAACTGCCCGCTGGTGAACACCATCCGCCGGCACCACGCCGCGCATCACAGCCAGCCGATCATGATGGAGCGCAACATGAACCTGACTTACCCGGTTGCCGACTGGTACATGGGCACCAGCGATCTCGACCGCGG
>CAZYTR010000332.1:0-1626 GCA_964650365.1 uncultured Alcaligenaceae bacterium
CGTGACATTGCGAAACGCCCCGAGAACAAACAGGAAGGCGAACGCCACCCCGCACCACCCCAACCACTTCGGGAACTCCTTCTCGTTGAGGAGTGACAGGCCAGCAAAGAGGAAGAAGAACGCCAGGCATACCTCACCCAAGAACTCGCCGATGTAGTTGCCGAGGTAGACGTTCAGGCCCAAGAAGACGGCCGCGAGGCTGCCCTTTGCTTCAACGCCAGACTGAGCATAGGCATCCGCCAGCGCCCAGTGGATGCTTGGCCAACGCATCAGGCCCAAACACATAGCCAGCGAACCAAGTGATGCTGCGACAAGCGCGAGTGTCATGCGTCCGCGGCTCGAAGGGCAGGCGAAATAGGCTCCTACCGCTCCTGGCACGAGAAGCAAGGGGAGAAATGCGTACAGCGCCCAGATGGCTCTCATGGTCGACCCACCGGCACGCAGACGCGGAAGCACTTCGGAGGCGCTGCCATCAAGAATGCCTGGATAGTCGAAGTTCGCGGCCAGATAGCTGAAGACGGAAACGAACGCCAGCGCCCCGACGACAAAGCACAAGCCTCCGGCGATGATGATCGGGCGATGCTGCATTCAAGTGTCCTTTCGCGCACAAGGTTCTAGTGACGCCCAACAGCCCGCGCCTGAGCTGCGGCGCGCTAAAGACAGATTCATTTCCTAATCTACGCGCGCCGCCAGCTTCAAGCGCTTGTTAGGCAGTCCAATCCAAGAACTCAAGGTTTACAGGCTCCACTCCCAGCCAACATGCACGGACCCGTTAGGTGCAAACTCGTCGACTTTGTAGTTCGTGCCGTTGATCGACGTGCTACCAGAAGTCACCTTATTATAAGTATAGGCGGCAGTCGGGTAGACGTAGAAGTGCTTGCCGATGTGGTAATAGTAGCCGCCGGAGATACCCACACTGATCGTCCGAAAGCGGGTCTCTCCACCCAAGGGCGCAGACTGCATCTGCCAGTTTTGATTCAACGCAATCGCCGCCAGGGCCGGGCCGTTCTTCATCGGCCCCTTGAAGCGATACCCCATGCGCAGCACTTGGATGGATGTCACCGTCGCCGTCCACTGTGCTGTGTCGTAATTGGGATCGCCCTCCAGAAGGAACTCCGGGACGTCGTATCGCCCGGTTCCCAATGCGACCTGGAAGCGATTGCTCAGCGAGAGGTTCACAATCCCTGAGTAACCACCGATGAAGAAGGAGATGGCGTCGGCCTCAACAGCGATGGATGGTCTGCGGGCGGGCTGCGCGCTCTGAGCCGCCGCGAGCGGGGCGACAGCAAGCGAGAGGGCGAACGTAAGGGCGAAGACGTTGTGGGTCCACATACGAGTCATTAGACAATTCGCCGGGTCAATGGGGGATGGTCAGGCCATCGAGCTTCCTTTTGAGCCTGCTCAGTATATTGTGACGGTCGGTGGGCTGCCCAACGTCCGGTGGAACGGCTGGTTAGGCAGCGCCACGTGGTAACTCCGATTCACGAACGAGGGCGGTTGGTGGAGAACAGGTAGCGGTGGATCTTCCACTCGCCCTTCTCTCGCCGAAACACGAATAGCTCGTTGTTGCCCTCCTCGATCTCCGCGCCATTCGCGAGGATGCGCGTCCGACCGGCCGAGCTGGTG
>CAZYTR010000333.1:0-4180 GCA_964650365.1 uncultured Alcaligenaceae bacterium
GCGGGACAAAGAGAATGCGCAGGGACGGGTGGCCGCATGGCGCACCCGAACGCGAGCGCAGCCGCCGCGGCGGCCGTTCGAATTGCCTCCTCCAAGCTGTTTTGCCGCTTCCACGTCGGTGCTGCGGCGCAGCGCGGGGAAAAAGCAGGCGAGCGGTTGTGTTTTTGTAAGACGCTGGTATCGTATTGAGATGATCGTCTCAGGTCAAGAACGACGTCTCACGGGTCGAAAGGGTAGAGTGCGGGATGACAAGGCGCGAACCGACAGGGGGCCGCGTGCCCGCATGCGCAAGATCATGCTGGATGCGGCCATGCGCCTGATGCAGGATGGGCTCATTCCGTCGGTAAGCGATGTGGCGGGAGCGGCCCAGGTGTCGCGGGCAACGGCGTATCGTTACTTTCCGACCCAGGCATCGTTGATACAGGCGTCGGTGGACGAAGCCCTGGGCCCCATTCTGGCGTGGAAGTCGGAATCGCTGGACGCGGAGGAGCGCGTCACCCAACTGGTGACTTTCGCGTATCCGCGCATGGAGTTCTACGAGGCGACGCTGAAGGCGGCGCTGCGGCTCGCGCTGGACCAGTGGGCGCGCAAGCATTCGGGTACACTCGGCGACGAGGTGCCGATGGTGCGCGGGCATCGCATTGCGTTGCTCGACTCCGCGGTAGCGCCGCTGAAGGGCAGACTCAATCGCCGGGGGTTTGACCGCCTGACCCAGGCGCTGTCGTTGATTTTCGGCACCGAAGCTTTCGTGGTGCTGAAAGACATCTGGGGGCTGGACCGCAAGCGTGCGCAGGATGTAGCGCTATGGACCTGCCACGCGCTGATCCAGGCGTCGTTGGCCGAGGAACCCGCTGGAAAAGCGCGTGCCGGCACAGCGCGCAGGAACGGCGCCCACAGTACCAGCGCGCTGCTCAAGAATAGAGGTCGTGTAAGGGTAAAATAGGGTTTGGAAGAAGGGTCGAATAAAGTGTATTAGACGCGGCGGCAAGACCGCGGGCAGGTTCAGGGGGCAGATGGGCGGCGGAAATCATCCGGCCAGATGCAAAAGAATGACCAACGTAACGTGGAGGAGAAACAAATGAGCAAGAAGAAATGGTCCGGCCTGCTGGCCGGCGCTGTGTTGGCGCTCGCCGGCAGCACGGCGTTTGCCGCGGAAAATCTGACCATACTTTGGGCGCAGTGGGACCCGGCGAACTACCTGCAGGAACTGGTCAAGGACTACGAGAAGCAAACCGGCGTCGCGGTCAAGGTGGAAACCACGCCTTGGCCCGACTTCCAGACCAAGGCTTTCCGCGAGTTCGCAGCCCGCGGCGACGCTTATGACATGGTGGTCGGCGACTCGCAGTGGCTCGGTGCCGGTTCGACCGCGGGCCACTACGTCGAACTGACCGACTTCTTCAAGAAGCACGGCGTGGACAAGAGCATGGCGCCGGCAACGGTGCAGGGCTACGCCGAATACCCGAAGGGCAGCGCCAAGTACTGGGCCGTCCCGCTTGAAGGCGACGCCACCGGCTGGTCTTACCGCAAGGACTGGTTCGAGGATGCCAACGAAAAGGCCGCGTTCAAGAAGAAGTACGGCTATGACCTGGCGGTGCCGAAGACCTGGGCGAATATGCGCGACATCGCTGAGTTCTTCCATCGCCCCAGCGAGAAGCGCTATGGCATTGCCATCTACACTGACAACAGTTACGACGCCCTGGTAATGGGCTACGAGAATGTGTTGTTCGGCTACGGCGGCGATCTTGGCGATTACAAGACCTACAAGGTCAATGGCATCATCAACGGCAAGACGGCGGTGGACGCGCTCAATTTCTATAAGGAGCTGTACAAGTACACCCCACCCGGCTGGGGCAAGGTGTTCTTCCTGGAAAACAATCAGGCAATTACCGAAGGCCTGGCGGCGATGAGTATGAACTTCTTCGCCTTTTTCCCGGCGCTGACCAACCCGGCGACCAACAAGCACGCCAATGTCACCGGTTACTTTGCCAACCCGGCCGGACCCACGGGAAAGCGTTTCGCCGCGCTCGGTGGCCAGGGAATCTCGGTGATCAAGTATTCGAAGAAGCAGGCCGAAGCCATGAAGTTCCTGGAGTGGTTCATCCGCGAAGACGTGCAGCAGAAGTGGGCCGACCTGGGCGGGTATACCTGCAACGCCAAGGTGCTGCAGTCGGAAGCGTTCCGCAAGGCGACCCCCTACAACCAGGCGTTCTACGAGACGATGTTCATGGTCAAGGATTTCTGGGCGGTACCGGAGTACGCGGAGCTGCTCGATTCGATGAACAAACGCCTGCATCCGTTCGTGGTCGGCACCAAGGGCACGGCTCAGGAAACAATGGACGGTGTTGCCAGCGACTGGGAAAAGACCTTCAAGAAGTACGGTCGCATCAAGTAACAAATCGCGCATGCCGCGGGGAGGGCTTCGGCCCTCCCCGTTTTCTGTGTGATTCGGCGGCAGCGCAAGCAAACCAGGCCGCCGCGGGAGGAGGGGAAAATCAATGCTGGCCAGGCTCGATCCTGGTTCCGCTTCGGCGAGGCGGGGCTTGAGCGATATCGCCATCCGCAACCTGTTCATCATCCCGACGATCGTGTTTCTGATCGTCTTCAATATCTTTCCGCTGATTTATTCGCTGGGGTACTCCTTTACCGATTTCCGCGCGTCAACATCGGATCCAGCCAACTTCATCGGATTGCAGAACTACCGCGAGCTGCTCGCCGACGAGTACATCTGGACCAACTTCACCATCACGGCCAAATACGTGCTGGTCTCGGTGGGCGGCCAGGTGCTGGTTGGTTTTGGCGTGGCGATGCTGCTCAGCCGCAAGATCCCGGCCAAAGGCCTGATCACTACTTTGCTGCTGTTGCCGATGATGATGTCGATGGCGGTCGTCGGCCTGTTCTGGCAACTGCTTTATAGCCCCACGTGGGGCATTATCAACTACATGCTCGGCCTGGAAGATTTCGCCTGGCTGTCCAATCCCGACGTGGCGCTGTACGCAGTGGCGCTTACCGACATCTGGATGTGGTCGCCATTTGTGATGCTGCTGTCGCTCGCCGGCCTGTCGGCAATCCCGCAGCACCTCTACGAAGCGGCGGCCATCGACCGTGCCACCCGCTGGTACACCTTCACCCGCATTACGCTGCCGCTGGTGACTCCGTTGCTGCTGATCGCGATCATTTTCCGCACTATGGAGGCGTTCAAGACCTTCGATATCGCCTTCATCATGACCAGCATGGAATCCACCGAACTGATCGCCATCCGGCTCTACAAAATGGCATTCCAGGAGTGGCAGACGGGCAAGTCCTGCGCGATGGCATACATCGTTCTCATCATGGTCCTGGCGATCACCAATATCTACGTCAAGTACCTGAATCAGGCGAAGGCGAGGTAGCTGACATGGCCGCCGTCGCGTCGAAGGGGCAAAAGGTCTGGAACCGGGTACTGATTGCGTTGGTATTCCCAGTGCTCGTGATCTACCTGCTGCCGCTTTACTGGATCAGCTCCACCGCGTTCAAGCCACGAAGCCTTGCTACCACGGTCCCGCCTACCGTGGTGTTCGAGCCGGAAGCCACTTCGTTCGTGAAACTGTTCACTTCGCGCGTGCAGATGCGCGGTGAGGTGGATCGGGAGGTGTACGAAAAGGCGCCGTGGTACGAGAAGCGCGTGTTCGATTCCGGCGAACGCATCATCAAGAGCGCCGAGGGCAAACTCGAGAGCTCTGGTTATTTGAGCCGGTTTTTCAACAGCATCATCATCGCGGTGACGAGTACCTTCCTGGCGGTGGCGATGGGCACGCTCACGGCGTACGGTTTTTCACGCTTCAAGCTGCCCGGCGAGCAGGACTGGCTGTTTTTTATTCTTTCCACGCGCATGCTGCCCCCGGTGGTGGTGGCGATCCCGATGTTCCTGATGTACCGCACCGTCGGCCTGGTGGACACCCACCTCGGCCTGGTCATTCTCTACACCGCGTTCAACCTGTCTTTCTCGGTGTGGCTGATGAAGGGCTTCATCGACGAGATCCCGATCGAATACGAAGAGGCCGCGCTGGTGGACGGCTATACCCGCATGCAGGCGTTCTTCAAGATAGTCCTGCCGCAGGCGGCAACCGGCATCGCGGCGACCGCGGTTTTCTGCTTCATCACCGCCTGGAACGAGTACGCATTCGCGCTGATGATGACCAAC
>CAZYTR010000334.1:0-1977 GCA_964650365.1 uncultured Alcaligenaceae bacterium
CGTATGTTTTTCCTGATCCAGTAAGGACACCCCCATATGATCGAACGCCACCTTTTGCCCGGCCAGCCAGAGCCTTACAGCCACTACTGCCACGTTGTGCGCGCCGACCGGCACGTCTGGGTTTCCGGCTCGGTCGGCATCAAGCCGGACGGGACCATCCCGGATAGCACCGTCGAGCAATTCCGTATTGCGCTCGACAGCGTGGACGCGTGCCTGCGTCACGCCGGCGCGAAGGCCGCGCATGTGGTCAAAGTCACAATTTTCATGACCGATATCTCCGAGCGCCCGCTGATCAATCCGCTGCGAATCGAATACTTCGGCGAGAATCGGCCGGCCTCCACATTGGTGGAAGTGAGCGCACTGGTCGATCCACGGCTGAAGGTGGAAATCGAAGCCGTCGCATATATAGACGGCTAGAGGACGCCACGCCGGGTAATTCGCGTTTTCGCGAGTCGATCGAGCACGCCCTTCGCCAGCTCGCGACTCGCCGCAGTCGCGCTCACCAATCCACGATCGTGCCGTCGGCAAGCATCGCGTTTCCGGCCTGCATGATCTCCTGCTTGAACGGATGCTTCGCCACCGCGGCCTCACTGACTTCGACGCCGAGCCCGGGGCGCTCGGGAATCAGCCAGTGCCCGTCCCTGGCCTTGATCGGGCTCTGAACCACGTCGTGATACCACGGCACCGCACCGGACATTTCTTCCTGGATCACGAAGTTCGGCGTGGCGATGTCGAAATGCAAC
This sequence comes from uncultured Alcaligenaceae bacterium, assembly GCA_964650365.1. Classification (GTDB taxonomy): domain Bacteria; phylum Pseudomonadota; class Gammaproteobacteria; order Burkholderiales; family JACQAP01; genus JACQAP01. Next base: position 744 of record CAZYTR010000334.1, read on the forward strand.
GCCGCCACCCCGGCAAGCGGCCCGAGCGGATTGTGCGGGGCGATGCCGACACCCGCGGTCTCCGCCATCGCCGCGATCTTGCGCGCCTCGCTAAATCCGCCAACGTGGCAGAGGTCGGGCTGCGCAATGTTGATCGCACGCAAACGGAACAGGTCGTCGAACTCACGGCGGTCCACCAGGCGCTCGCCGGCGGCAATCGGCACCGGTGATTTGTCCATGATCTGTTTCATTCCCAGGGAATCGCCGGGCTGGATCGGTTCCTCGACGAACAGCGGCCGGTACGGCGCCAGCGCATGAATGTACTGCAGCGCCACGCTGGTCGAGGCGCAGCGGCCGTGGAAATCGATCATGATTTCGACGTCGTTGCCGACCGCCTCGCGCAACGCCTGCATCATGCCGCCGACGTGGTCCAGTTCTTTCGGCGACGCGGTGTAGTGCGTGTAAGGGATGAACACGACCTTGAGCGCGCGGTAGCCCTTGGCGATCACTTCCAGCGCACGCTCAGCCACCGAACTGCGATCCATGCTCTCGTACACCGAAGTCATGTCGCCGAAGCCCAGGTGAGTGTAGATCTTGATCTTGTCGCGAGTCTTGCCACCGAGCAGGCGCCACACCGGCACATTGAGTTCCTTGCCCCAGATGTCCCAGAGCGCCATCTCGATGCCGCTGATGGCGGTGTTGCCTATTACCCCGAGACGCCAGAACGAATGCTTGGTAAGAACGCGCACGTTGTTCTCGATGTCGCGCGGATCGCGGCCGAGCAGCAGCACCTCGAGATCCTGGACCGCGCCGACCACCGCGCGAGTCTTCCATTCGAGCGTGGCTTCGCCCCAGCCGTAGAGCCCCGGCTGGTCGGTTTCCACCCGCACGAACACCCAGTTGCGCATCTCGGCATTGCAGACCGAGGTCTTGATCGCAGTGATTTTCATTTCTTCCTCCCGAGGAACGCTTTGCAGGGAGAAGATTAAAGGGAACCCCCGATCTTATCCAGCGCACCGATTCGGGCATAATCTCTGAGCCCGTGACGAGCCCCAGCGAACAACGGCGCGGATTCGTCCATAACATATAGTGAGGGAAAGCGATGGCCCAATTACCGGGACCATTCGACTACGTCATCGTCGGCGCCGGCTCGGCCGGCTGCCTGCTCGCCAACCGCCTGAGCGCCGACCCGAAGGTGCGCGTGTTGCTGCTCGAGGCCGGCGGCAAGGACGACTACTTCTGGATCGACATTCCC
>CAZYTR010000335.1:0-11561 GCA_964650365.1 uncultured Alcaligenaceae bacterium
TTGACCGCGCGGACGACGCCGTCATTCGAACCGTAGAACACATACACGTCGGTATCGACGAACGTCGAATCGCCGACCAAGCGGTTGTAGTTCACCACCGCCGGGCGCGAGTGCAGCACGTCGCCGTGAACCGAAGCGCGGATGTCCGTATTCAGGCCATCGGCATTCTCGTCGCTGAGGTTGTCAGTGCCGCGCGTCCAGTCGATCAGGTCGTCACGAAGCGTGGCAGATGCCGAGCCGCTGGAAGCCGCCTGCAGGGCGCCGGCGGCATCCCCTTCCAGATCCGGGGAAATCGAGTAGGTGAAGGTGTTGTTGTCGACCACCGTGATGGATTTCACTCCATTGAACGCGGTCGGCGTGGCGCCTGAAATCGTGACCGATAGCCCGGTGGTGAAGCCGTGGCTGAACGCCACGGCGCGGGCGGCGGAAGTCTTCACGTTAGAGCTCACCGAAGGGCTGGTGTTCGGGCCCCCAGGGGACGACGACGGCGCATAGGTGAAGGTATTGGCATCGAGTACGGTGAGGGCGAATGTGCCGTTGTACGCACTCGGTGTTGCGCCCTGGATGACTACCTGCTGGCCATTGGTATAGCCGTGGGCGGTCACGGTGGCATACGCCTTGGTGGTTACCGGGCGCACGGTCGGGGAGCCGCCTGGCGCCGCCAAAGCAACCCCCGTTGAGTAAGTGAAGGTGTCGAGGTTCGGCACCGTGAGAACGGTGAAGGTGCCGTTGTGGCCGCCCGGCGATACGCCTTCGACCATCACTTGTTGGCCGCTCGTGAATCCGTGGGACGGCAAGGTGGCCGTGACGGTCGAGCCGGTCGCGTTCGAGGCCAGAATCGTTCCGGTGGCCGGAGACGGCAGCACGCTCGAAGTCGTGAAGGTGAAGGAGCTGGGTCCCGTTACCGTGACCACATACGCGCCGTTCCACGCCGAGGGTGACGCGCCGCTGATCTGTACGATCTGGCCGGTGAGGAACCCGTGGTTGGTGGCAGTCGTCGCGACTGCGCTGGTGGAGCCGCCTCGCGTCAGTTTCACACCTGTCGCGGCATTCGGGTTTGGTGCAGTGGCAACGCTGAATCGGACCGTCACAGTGTTGGGGACCTGGGCGGCAGCGCTAACCGTGTACGTGCCGTTGTAGTCGGCCGGGCTGGCTCCGGAAATCGTGAAACTGTTGCCGACCACAAGCCCGTGCGCTGCAGATGTGACTGCCGTGGCGGTGGTTGTATTACCGGCCGCGCTAATGCCTCCGCTGGCCAGTCCCTGTGCCGAACCGAGAATGTAGCTGAACTGGGTGGCGTTCAGGACCGTGATCGGGAACGTGCCGTTGAATGCTGTGGGCGTGGCGCCCGCGATAGTGACCTGCTGACCACTGGTGAAATTGTGTGCCACGGGCATGGTCACCGTGGCCGTGGTCGAATTCACCTGTGACGCTCCGGTGGCCGTGCCGCCGGTGCCGTTGCCCGGGTTGCCGCTGGCGCCAATCATGAACGTCGTCCCGGATGCACTGGAAACGGTCCATGTATTGTTGTAAGTCGCCACTGAGTTGCCGGCGATGGTGACCGTCGCGCCGTTGGTGAAACCGTGCGCAATCGCGGTCGTCACGACAAAGTTGCCCGCAACCTTCTGGATGCTGCTGACGTTGACGGTGCCGCTACCGCTCACCCGTGCGTCGATCGAAGTGACCGCCTGAGGGGTCGCAGTGGTCAGGCTGGTGACGTCAAGTGTGGTGCCACCGTTGAGAAGCGCCGTGACCGTTATCGGGGAAACGGCATTGCTCAGCGACACGGCTTTCCTGTCGGTAAGGTTGGTAACCGTCTTGGTGTCGAACGCCGACAACGACGTGATCAACGCCGTGCCCAGGTCCAGTGCCCCGGCGTTGATGTCAGTATTGCTGGTGGCAAACGGATAATCGGACAACTTGCTCCCGGCAGTGGTCGCGCAACTGCCGGTACAGGTAAACAGATTGCGGGCAGTCTGCGTTGTCGCGTGGGCGATGCGGATCTGCTGCGCCACCCCGCCTTTTTCCACCAGGTCGCCGTCCGGACTGTCGGACGAGCCGCCGACGCCGTTCTCCTCCGGGGTTCGAAAACTCCAGAAGTCGGAATTCTCGGTCCAGAAGCTCGTGGCGTTTTCCGAAATGAAGCCGGTGCTGGCGTTCTCTGCCGGCGTACTGTTGGCGTCCGATAAGAACACCGTGTTGGTGGAGGGATCCAGCCCGAAGTTGTACATTTTCAAGTTCCCGAGCCAACGCGGCGCCTTGTTCGCGTCGGGGCGGAAGACGCCGATGTAAACCTGGTTCAGGTTGGTGCCGCGAACATTCACGCTCACCGGCAGCGTGCTGGCAGCAAACACCGAGTTCACTGCCTGCACTTCCTGGAAGATCGCCCTGAGCGCGTCCACTATCGCGGCACCGGAGCCGCCGCTGGAGACACCGAAATATTTGCCCTTGCCGTTGGTGGCGGTCGAGCGCATCAGCGCGGTCATGGCCATGCCGCTGAGGTCACTTGTCGGGTCGACTTCGATCGTATAGGTGAAGATGTTCTGCGTCCCGGCCAGCGTGGAATTGATGTCCGCGCTTGCAAACCATTTGGCGTACTCGTCCGTCCAGTTACCCTGCTGCCCGCTGGGACTCAAGGCGATCGGCGTGGGCGATTGCCCTGTAATCGTCTGCAACCGGCTCTGCGCTTCTGCGAGGGCGGTGCTGTTCTCGTTGGCCTTGCCGTTGCTGATGTAGATGATGAAGTTCTTCTGGCATTCGTCCTGAATTGCAGGCGTATAAGTCGTGGCCGCGCTGCTCGCGAAGGCATTGCCCGGGAGATTGGCCGCCAGCGGGTTGTTGGCGGTGTTGCCGGCGAAATCGCGTTTTACCTTTCCGAAACCGGATCTGGACGAAAGGCCGTTGAAGTAGGTGTAGGCCTCGTAGAACGCAAGGTCGATGAGGTTGTTGTTGCTCTTGTCTCCCAACTTGTCCAGGTTGTTTACTATTGTCGAAAGCGCTGCCTTGTTGGTGCCGGTGGTCTGGCGCATGCCAAAGCGTACATAACCGCCGTCAACGATGTCGTTGCCGCCGCCGGTTTCCACGAACATCATCAATCCGACGTTGTAGCTCTCGTCCAGACTGTTGAAGACGGAGACCAATGCCGACTTCTCGTTGTCGAACGGGATGTTCCAGTTCGCGGTGTTGTCCAAGATGATGAGGACATTCGGCCGCTGCGAGGCAACATTCGGGTTGACGAGGAAGATGTCGGTATCGTCGTTCACCGGATCGAAAGCAGCCGAGGCCCCGAGCGCGCTTAACGCGAACACGCCGGTGAGTAGCGATTTGATGACGGTGGCGGGAGACATGATGTGACTCCGACGAGAAGGATCGAAATAGATCACGGGCAGTTGCCGGCCAGCATGCGGACGCGCACACCCTGGTGCAGCGCGATGGCGGCGCCGGTGAGGTTGTCTGAAACTCTGGCAACGAGTTCCCAGAGGTTGTCGTCCGGAGAAATTCCGCTGGTCGCGCTGTAACCGGTCGCCGGCACGCTGAGGATGCATCGCGGCGCGTCGACCGCCACATTGAATCCGGACACGTTGAAATTCTGCGCAGTCGCCGTCAGTCCGTAAAAGGTCGGCGAGCTGAGCATCTGCTCGATCGCATCCTGTGCCGCCATTTCCATCATTTTCTGCGCCCGCATATTTCCGACGATCTTCAGGCTGGTGTTCGACAGGTTGATGGCGGATACCGCGAACAGCGTCAGGACTACCAGCATGATCAGGCTGACGATGAGGGTCGCGCCACCCTGCTTGTGCAGGGTGCTCATTCAGGGATCTCCTTGCGGCCGCCCAGGTTCATCATCCGCACATCAGTGCCGAACACGTGGCGCTTGAAACGGTCATTGGTTGCGACGGTAGTCACGCCGGCGACATTGCCAAGGGTGTAGGTCTTGTCGTCCACATGGTTCGAAGTGGGCTCGGTGTTGCGTGCCAGGACGAAAATCTTTGCTGAGACCGCGTTGGTGAGCTCCGTCTCCGTCGGTGCGTCTTTGTAGCTTTCCACCACGCCGTCTCCGGTCATGCCGGTGTTGGTGTTGACTGCGACCGGCTGGTCGTCGATTCCCCACTCCGCCTTCAGATATTCGATGCCCTCCACCAGGGGAGCGATCGCCATCTGGCGGGCGCCGCCGACGGCCTTGAGCTCGAGGCGTTTGAGCGTCGGAATGGTGTCGTCGCCGGCAACGCATACCCCGCCGGCGCCCGAACCTTGGCTGCAGGGCGCTATGAAATAGACGCGCACTTCGTATTTCCGGGTCGGCGCCGCGCTGAGCGCAGTCTTGTCCAGGATTGTGGTCGCGGTTCCGGCGGCCGTGCGCTTCGCGATGTAGGTGAACGCCGCGCCATTGCCGAACTGGATTTCCGCGCTGAGGCTGTTGGCCTGCAGGTACGTTTCACCAAGGACTGCGGTATCGCCGTTCGCCAAAGCGGCGGTGTTGGCGCGGCGTACCACGATGACGTCGGAGCCTGCTGCGAGGTTGGCATTGCCGAGCAGGGCGCCACAGGTCGTTCCGGCAATGATCGGCCGGCTGGTAAAGTCCGGAGCGCGATAGGTCTGGACCGGAAGAGCCATGGCGTTATAGAGATTGGCGGCGTTGTTGGTTTCACAGGGATCCGGGGTGCCGGCCGGCGCGATGGTGGCGAAGAACTCCCCGAAGAACCCCGCGTGCTTGAGGTCGCCTGCGAGAGTCTCGATCGCGTAGCGGCCGTTCTCGATCTGCTGGGCGGATTTCTGCAGTTCGGTATTCGAGCGGCTCGAATTCACGAAGACGCTGCCCACACCGATCATGATGATCAGGCCGAGGGTCATCGCGATCATCAATTCCACAAGCGAAAGGCCGGACTGCTGGATGTGCGTGCGCGGCATGGACTGGCTTCCCATTAAATGATGCTGCCCAAGCGGAACGCCATGAACACGACGCGCCGCTTTTGTTCGTTGCCGTACTGGCCGTTGGCGCAGTTGATGGCCGGTACGACCTCGTCTATCAGGCCCTGCCAGGCAACCGCTACCGTGTAGAGTCCGGTACCGCTGATGACGCCGCCCGTTGCCGGGTCGATCAATTCCGTCGTGGTGTCGTAATTTATGCAGCCCCGGCCGCCAAGCATTGCTCCGATTTGCGCACCGCCTTTTTCCTCCGAGGCACCCAACAGGGCGGCGTCCCACTCCGCGAGCGTGGCGTCGGCGAGATCGTTCTCTGCTGTGACACTTGCTGCACAGGAAATCGAGCCGTTGTGGTCGGCGCCGGCGGCTCCGACGTAGGGAACGCCGGTTGCCGGGTTCGTGATGTTGAAGCAGCTCGCAGTACGGCGATTGGAGCGGATGGCTTCCACCATCTTGTCCACGAGGATGATTGCCTGCACGCGCTGGTAGGATTCCAGCTCCGCGGTGTGCGCACGCGTCTCCAGGCCGGCAAGACCCAGCAGCCCGATCATCACGATCACGATGGTGATCAGGATCTCGAGCATCGAGAAGCCGCGGCTGCCATGCAGTTGTTGAGCATCACTCATAAGCATCCTCTTGCAAGCTCGTCTTACTTGACGTTCGGTCTGCCGCTCAGATCCACGACGACCGTGCGTGTTTTCAGGTCTGGCCTGTTTCTGACACTGAGCGTGAATGTGGCATTCGACGCGCCGTCCAGCCGCCCGTCGCGGCGATACGTGACTGGCCCGGGTGGTCCGGCGATGACGACCGTCGCGGGGTAGGCGTCCTGGTGCTTGAGCGTCGTGCCGCCGGTCATGATTCGCCAGCCGTTCCAGTCGGTATCGGGAACGATGTCCACGTTGACGTTGCGTTTGATTGCCTCGCTGCGTACAGCAATCAAGGTGCCGTACAGATCACTGGCGGCCGCACGCACCCTGCTCTTCACCATCAAGTCATAAATGCTCGGCGCCGCGATCGTGCCAAGGACCACCAGGACCGTCATTGCGAACATCATCTCGATGAGCGAGAAGCCGCCCATGAAGTGCCGCCTTTGATTCAGGAATTTCGACATAGCGCCGTTCCCCGTGTCGCTACCATTTGCCTGTTGGCGTTTTCTGCCCGAAGCTGTTCAGCGTCACGTTGCCATCCGCAACCTGGGAGCCGATGGCGGTAGCCGTGATCGTGTATGTCGGTGGCGCGGCCGCATTGTTTACCGCGATCGTGACGTCGTAGCGACCATTCGTGCATCGTGCAGCGTTGCACGTCCAGCCTTCGGGCGAGGACATCGGAAACAGTCCCTTTACGGCGCCACCGGGATCGGACGGGACATTGGTGTATGCGCGCGCATCCAGCAGGTACTGCTCCTGGCGGCTGGATATATTCATGAGGAATTGCTGGGCCACCGATCGCTGCGTCCGGGTTACGTAAACTTGATAGGATGGAAAGGCTATGCTGGCAAGAATCCCGATGATGGCGACTACGATCATCAATTCGATCAGCGTAAAACCGGCAGTCCTCCGCGACACCTTTCCGCGTTTGACGAAACGCATCTGTTGCTCCTTTTTTTGGTTGTGGAAGCTCTGAACAAGCGATGAGCGTGTTCGTTGCGGTGGGCGATGGAACGCCAAAACTGACATGCATGTCTGCCCCTGGTTAGCCGGTGCGCTTCCAGCAGGCGCGGAAAGCGCAGAACCGTGCTCTCGTCCGCAATCGTATCCTCGGCCAACTCGATCCCGGCAAAGCGGCCCATCGATTCCGACTTTTGGAGCACGTCGTCGGCTTGCGGATCCGACAGACAGGGGAACTACTGCATTAAATGTACCCGCGGCATGCGCTCCGGCGGCAAGGGCAGATGGCCGTTGCCCCTTTCCGGAAATGCCGGAAAACGGCATACAAAGACCATGCGCGCAGGCAGAATCTTGCGCAGAACGGAAATCCCAATGCTGGTTGCGAAGGCGGCGATGCGGGTGAGCGCTAAATCGCTGCGGGAAGGGTTTCTTCTTGCGAAGGTGTTAGCGAGTGGCTTTGAGCGGGCGGTGGTGGCTATTTCTGCCGGTTCCGGGGCGAACCGGAAAGCAACCGGATTCTCAGGTTCCGCGATCTTTACGCGCTGTCATAACGGACGTTTTTCCGAATTAGACGAAGTCCAATTCGTAACTTATAATGCCCGGCATGGTATCCACGCAATTCACGCGCGACAATCTGGCCGAAAAGCTGCGGGCCCACGGCATCAATCCGACCCACCAGCGTATCGAGATCGCGTTCGCCCTGTTCTCGCGCCACGAGCATCTTTCGGCGGACCAGGTGATGGCGATCGTCAACGAGCGCCACTTCGTAACATCGAAAGCGACCGTGTACAACACGCTCAACCTGTTCCTCGAGAAGAAGCTGATTCGTGAGGTGATCGTGGACCCGAACAAGGTGTTCTACGACCCCAACACCGAGCCGCACTATCACATGTACGACCTGCAAAGCGGCAGTCTCACCGACATCGATGCCACGGGCGTGCGCGTCACCGGATTGCCGGCCTTACCCTCGGGCATGGTGACAGAGGGCATGGACATCATCATCCGCGTCCGGCGTGCGGACGCGGTGCACTGAAGTCTTCTAACGTCCGGTGAATTTCGCCGGGCGTTTTTCCTTGAATGCCGTTACGCCCTCGCGGAAGTCCTCGCTGTTCGCCGCTTCACGCTGCAGGTCGCGCTCCAGGTCGAGCTGCTGCTCGAACGTAGTCGCGGCCGAAGCGTAAATCGCTCGCTTCATCAGTCCCAACGCCTTGGTCGCCTGTGTGGCAAGGTGCCGTGCCAGGGCGCGTGCTTCGTCGGAAAATTTGTCGTCGTCCACGCACTTCCAGATCAATCCCCACTGCTCGGCGCGCTCGGCGCTGATCTGCTCGGCGAGCATCGCGGCGCCCATCGCCCGGGCGGTGCCAACGAGCCGCGGCAGCGTGTAGGTGCCGCCAGCATCCGGGATCAGGCCGATGCGCGCAAAGGCCTGGAGGAAGCTCGCCGATCTCGCCGCGATCACGATGTCGCATGCGAGCGCCAGATTGCAGCCGGCGCCGGCGGCCACGCCGTTGACCGCGCACACCACCGGCATCGGTAGCGCGCGCAAGGACTTCAGCAGCGGGTTGTAGTTCTTCTCAAGTGAATCGCCGGCATCGACTCTGGCCGTGGCCGGAGACATCATCCGCTCCGCCAAGTCCTGGCCCGCGCAGAAGCCGCGCCCGGCGCCGGTGATCAGCAGTGCGCGCACGCTCGCGTCGGCCTTGATCCTGGCGAGCGCCTCGCGCAATTCCCCGTGCATTTCGCCGGTGAAGGCGTTGAGCCTCTCCGGGCGATTGAGCGTCACCGTCGCAACGCCCTCGGCGATATCAAATAAAATGGTGTTGAGCTTCACTGGCGTTTTCCTCTTCTTGTCCGTATCCGCAGGCGCGGATTTCAGCGGATTATAAGTCTCTATTCGGGAAGGATCGCTCATGGCGTACCAGAACATCATCGTTGAAACCCGCGGCAAGGTCGGCGTGATCACCCTCAACCGGCCACACGCGCTCAATGCGCTCTCGCCGGAACTGATGCGTGAACTTGCCTCCGCGCTCGATGCCTTCGAAGGCGACGACAACATCGGCTGCATGGTCGTCACCGGCAGCGACAAAGCCTTTGCCGCGGGCGCCGACATCAAGGCGATGAAAGAAAAGTCCTACATGGACGTTTTCAGGGAAGACTTCATTACCGCCGAGTGGGAGCGCATCAGCCGCTGCCGCAAACCGGTGATCGCCGCGGTGGCGGGTTACGCGCTTGGCGCGGGCTGCGAACTGGCGATGATGTGCGACTTCATCATCGCCGCCGACAACGCCAGGTTTGGCCAGCCGGAGATCAACCTCGCCATCATCCCCGGCGCCGGCGGCACCCAGCGCCTGCCGCGCTTTGTCGGCAAATCCAAGGCGATGGAAATGGTGCTGCTCGGGCAGGCGCGCATGATGGACGCCGCCGAAGCGGAACGCGTGGGCCTGGTGAGTCGGGTGGTGCCGCTTGCCGAGCTGATGAACGAAGCGATGAAGGCCGCCGGAAAGATCTGCGAACTGTCGCTGCCGGTGGTGATGATGGCCAAGGAATCGGTGAATCGTGCTTTCGAAACCACACTTGCGGAAGGCGTGCGCTTCGAGCGCCGCCTGTTTCACTCCGGCTTCGCCATCGAAGACCAGAAGGAGGGCATGGCTGCCTTCATCGAAAAGCGCAAGCCGGTCTTCAGGAATCGCTAGGGTTGCGTTTCGCTGATTCTCCTCGGGGTTTCAGCGGTGGATTGGCGGGACGGGAAACCAGCCCCGCGAATTGCCGCAGGATGTGCGCCGGCCTTATAATGCGCGCCCACGTGCTGTTGTAGCTCAGTTGGTAGAGCAACTGATTCGTAATCAGTAGGTCGGTGGTTCGAGTCCACTCAACAGCACCATTCGGGCGAGCAACAATCGGGGAGCGCCGGCGAGGCCGTGCGGCGAATCCTTTCCCGGCGAAATGACGGGAGCCTGATCCTCTCGGCCGACTTCTCTAGCGATATACCAGCACCGGGATCTTGCTGTGGGTGAGGACTTTGGTGGTCTCGCTTCCAAGCAGCAGTGCCGACAAGCCGCGGCGTCCGTGTGAGGCCATGAATATCAGGTCGCAATCGCGCTGGTTCGCCGCTTCGATGATGCCCTCCCACGGATGGTCGTTCACCAGTGTGAGCGATTCGCAGGCCACACCTGCAGCGCGCGCTTGCACTTCGAGCGCCTTCACCAGGTGCTCGCCGCGGGCGAGCGCGTCACGCTCGAACTGTTCAGCGAGAACATCGCTGGGTCCCGCTTCGGTGTAGATCAGGTATGAAGTGGCGGGAATGGCGTGAAACCCGACCACGCTGGCGCCCACGAACTTCGCGAACTCGATTCCCCTCTTGACCGCCGAATCGCATAACGCCGATCCGTCAGTCGTCAACAGGATTCTCCGGTACATGGTCCACCCCCTTTCACTCGACACCTGCTCTTAATTTACAGCGGTTTGCGCCATCTGTTGGATAATTGTCGCCGCTCGCGGAAGAGCGGCACGAAGCCATCAGGAACAAAAATGAAAATTACCGATATCAAAATCCACGTTCTCAAGAGCGCGCTCACCGAGCCGTTCGCGTTTTCACAGGGCTGGGTGAAGCAGCGCTCGGCCACGCTGGTCGAAGTGCTCACCGATGAGGGTATCACCGGTTGGGGCGAGGCGTTTGCCCAGGGACTCGAGCCGCCCGAAATCGCCGCCACCGTGATCGAAAAGGCCCTGAAGCCGCTCGTGATCGGCGCCGACCCGCTGGACACCGAGGTACTCTGGCACCGCATGTATCACATGACCCGCGACTACGGCCGAAAGGGCTCGGTGGTGGCGGGAATCAGCGCGGTGGACATCGCCCTCTGGGACATCGCCGGCAAGTTTTACCAGGTGCCGGTGTACAAGCTGCTCGGCGGCGCGTTTCGCACTAAAGTCCAACCTTACGCCACCGGCTTCTATCGCATCAAGGGGCAGGGCGAGGCCAGGCGTCTCGGCGACGAGGCGGTGCGCCACTTTGAGGCCGGTTTTTCATTGATGAAAGTGAAGCTCGGCTATGGCGTGGACGACGATATTGCCTGCATGAAGGAAATCGGCCGCGTCATCCAGGGCAAGCCGATTACGCTGATGGTCGACACCAACCACGCGTACGGCCGCGCCGAGGCGCTCCGGCTTGGCCGCGCGCTCGAGGAATACGACCTGCGCTGGTACGAGGAGCCGGTGGTGCCCGAGGACTTACAGGGCTACGTCGAGATGCGGCAGAAACTTTCGATGCCGATCGCGGGCGGCGAGAACGAGCACACGCTCTACGGCTTCCGCGAATTGCTGGGGGCCGGCGCGGTGGACGTGGCGCAGCCCGACCTCGGCTGCTGCGGCGGCATTTCCGCCGGCAGGCACATCATCGCGCTTGCGCAGTCGCATGGAATACAGGTGAACCCGCACGTGTGGGGCTCGGCGATCGCGCAGGCCGCCTCGTTGCAACTGATCGCCGCGGTGCCGGTGGCGCACCATTCGCTGTTCGCGTTGGAGCCCATCCTCGAGTACGACCGCTCGACCCATCCGTTCCGCCAGCAACTGATCACCAAGCCGATCCAGCCGGTGCAGGGCTGGATCGAAATCCCGCCGGGGCCGGGGCTGGGTGTCGAAGTGGACCGCGCGGTACTGGAAAAATACCGGGTCTGACGCAGCCGGTCGCCAGACTGGAAATGCCCCCGCAATGCGCAGCGGACCGGGGGCGCGAGTCTATAATCGAGCAGTTTCGGAACTCGTACCTGCTCTCGCGGAGCACATATGGCCGATCGTTCGTTCGAGCGCATTACCAAGGCGGATCTGAAGAAGCTCGCGCGCCTGGCGCGGGCGGAGCGCGACGATTTCTTCGGCCGTCATAACGAATGGGCGATCCTGTACCGCAAGCGCATTGTCTGCACCGCGCTGTGCCGGGGGGCGGCGCTGCATTACCTCAACGGCACGACCGGCGTGAGCGACTTCAACGTGTGGACCTTTTACGCCGAGCATCCCGAAGCGCCGTTTCCGTTCCAG
>CAZYTR010000336.1:0-2019 GCA_964650365.1 uncultured Alcaligenaceae bacterium
ATTCGATCCAAGCCGCAACGAATGGACCAAAAGGTCGCTTACTGGTTGACGCCGGTCGCTCTTTCCCCTTCGACATGCAATCGTCCCCAGAGGGATCTGAATTGACGTCGAGCGTCCAGTGTTAGTGAGGTGTGGAGTCAAGATGCTCGCGGACTTCTTTGGCGAGCTCGGAACCTGTCAATGAAAGTGAGACACTCCCGTTCATAATTTAGTGTATCGCCGCCTCTGGCGGCGATTGGTTTTCAACCCGTGCGCTGGCGCGATTTGATGTAGCACCCTGGACCTCAACCGATCGCGGATCGTCGCTTACAGGGCTTGCCTGAGGGCCGCTTTTTTCAGCAACTCTTTCTTGGACCGCAGTTGGTGGGTTGATGTACACCGCGGTCGGCAGTGTGGGCGGTAAGGGTCTGTTCCCTTTGAAGCGTTGCGGGTTGCGCTCGAAAGCTTGATCGAGTGCGGCCGTGCGGATGGCGATCAATCGTTGCGCATCGCCGTAGTGCACGGCCTGCGGCGTCAGAAAGCCGAGACCGCTGTGATGATGCTCGGTGTTGTACCACGGGAAGAAGACGCGCCCGAAGGTAATGGCCTGTTGCTTGGTGGCGAAGCAATCGGGAAACTCGGGCCGGTACTTGGTGGTCTTGAACAAGGCTTCGCTGAACGGATTGTCGTTGCTGGTGTAAGGGCGGCTGTGGGTCTTGGTGATACCCATATCCGCCATCATCTGCGCCACGCACTTCGCTACCATGATCGGACCGCGGTCGCTGTGCACCGTGAGTTGCCCGGGCTCGACGCCCTGCTTGTGGGCGCTCTCCGAGATCAGACGCTGTGCCAGCGCTTTGCACTCTCGATCGGCCACCAGCCAGCCGACCACGTAGCGGCTGAAGATGTCCATGAGCACGTACAGGTAGAAGTAGGTCCACTTGGCCGGCCCCATCAGCTTGGTGGTGTCCCAGGACCACACCTGATTGGGAGCAGTGGCAATCAGCTCGGGCTTGGCCGCCGGCGGATGCACCAGCTGGTGGCGGCGTTCACGAACTTCCTGATGGCGTTCCAGGACTCGATACATCGTGCGCGGCGAACACAGATACTTCTGTTCATCGAGCAAGGTGGCGTGAATCTCAGCCGGTGCGTCATTCACGAAGCGTTCGCAGTGTAGGATGTCGAGTACGGCTTGTTCCTCGTCCCCAGTCAGCGCTAACGGCGGACGCGGCCGCACCGATGGCGCGGCCTTGGGCTGGCTTCGACGGTAGAAAGTGGGACGGGCGACACCCAGGGCGGTGCACGCCGGACGCACTCCGACCCGATTGGCCAGATCGACGGCGGCTATCATGAGGCGCTCCCGTTGCTCGGGTCCATTGCCAGGAGCGCCGCCACTTTTTTTTGGACATCGATGATCATCTCGGCTTTCTCCAGCTTGGCTTGGAGGCGCGCCGTCTCACGCTCGAGTTGGGCGACACGAGCAGCAAGTGGATTGGCAGTTGGCTTACGACCACGCCGCTTGGGCTCAAGGCCCTGCGCTTGCTGCTCACGCCAGTTGGCCAGGTGCGAGGAGTACAAACCCTCGCGGCGCAGCAGCGCTCCGATCGCTCCCGGTGACGTACAGCGCTCCGCTTCACGCACGATGCGCAGTTTGTACTCGGCGCTGAATCGCCGGCGGGCCGCCTTGGCGGTGCTCACCTCGGGGTCCGGTCGCGCCGCGGCAGCAGGAGCTGACTGCGCTCCGGTCGCTATCGCTCCCTTCGCTCCGTCAGCCCCTGCTGCCGCCCCGTTGGTAACTCTCCCATTCGTACTTGCATCCATTCTCTTGATTCGATTCTCCGCCCTCTACAGTAATTTCCCCAAGGGGAAATGTCTCACGGTCATTGGCACAGAGGGGAGTCCTCGCCGAGTACTAGATCAATGCGGGAGAATTGGAGTAGAGAGGGCTATGAAGTTCGTCTTGGAGGGTGGAACGCGACAGGCGCGTTCCTGCTGTTTCGGCATCAGGACATGACGCCGGACAAACAGATCGCCTTCAGC
>CAZYTR010000337.1:0-1703 GCA_964650365.1 uncultured Alcaligenaceae bacterium
GTCCCACTCCGCCAGAGACAAAGTGCGCACCGCTTCGTACCCCACGATCAGTGCCTCGAATTTCTTGAGGCTGTACTTTCCGGTTTCGAAGCACAACGCGTTTACCGCGTTGGCGAGGTCGAAGATGAACTTGCCGCGGCAGGCGGCGCCCAGATCGAACACGGCAACCACCTTGTCCCCCTTGAAGCGAATCTTATCGTGGAACAGGTCACCATGAATGATGCCCTTCGGGAGCTTGGTTTCCAAATAGTGGTTTAGGTACTCCGCCTCTTCGTCGAGAGTCCGGATAATTCGTTTGAAATAATGCGGTAACCGGCCGCGCGCATCGAAATACACCTCCGCAACGCGCTCGAACGCAAAGCGGTTATCGACACCTTTCTTGTATGCCTTGGTGATCAAGTGGAGATCGGCCAAAACGCGCCCGACGTTTTCGAGCTGGCCTGAGGTCAGGTCCTCGAGGTCGACGGCGTGCCCATCGACGTAGCGATATACGGCCATCGAGTGGTCTTCCCATTCGCGATGGAAGCGACCACGCCGATCGGCGAGAGGAACCTGGCAGGGGAATCCGTGTTTGCGAACGAATTGGAGCAGGTCAAGCTCACGCTTGACCTCCATTTCGCTCTTGGGCTCGCTCAACTTGACGAGATACTTTCCCTTTCCCGTCTCGAGCAAGAATTGGTCGTGGAATGTTCCTTCAGCAACTTCACGCGCTGCCGTTATACGGGGAAGGCCGTACTCAGCGGCAATCTCGTTGAATTCCTTTCTTGAGATCCTGGCCTGTGCCATGCTGTGCCACTTCAACTCCGAACGTAGTTATCTAAACCGGTTTTAGAACAGAATCACGAAAGATCCTAGCTTTGCATTCCCGAAATGTCAAGAAAAATTATCCTAACCCCGTGAGAGGATGAACAAACTAGCCGGGGAGTTGCAGAAGCGCCAGAGTCTGGAATTCGTGCCTGTCATCGGCATCTGCACGTCAGCACTAGAGCACGGAAACTGTTGTAATTTCAGACTGTTGAGAGTACTAGAGGGACAGACCATCGAGCCCTCGCGGGATGGCGGCAGCTGCAGCGCGGTCACAGGTTTGACATTTCCCCGGCAGTGCAACGACGGGGTAACTGCCAGTTCGGCTGACCCACGGGGCCGATGACCAGCAGGCGAGGAGGCTACAGGGTAGGCCGCGGTGCCCCCTTGCCAACAATGGTTTCCAGTCTGGCGTAAACTCTTTGGATCCAGTTCACCGAATGCCCAGCAGCTTGTGCGTCTGCGGCAACACGCGAACCGCTGTGAGATGCTCTCGGGCGACTGCGTAAAGCTCAGCGAGCCGCTCAGCATCAATCATCAACCGGTGGGCGGCATCGGTGATCGGTTGCAGGAAGACCGGCACTTCCGGACGGATCGGCGCCAGCATTGCCGCCGAACGGCGGACGTCTTGCGCCGACGTCGACTGATCAACGAGGACCTTGACGTACAGGTCCCGCGTGCGAGCCAGGTCGATAAACTCAGCGTGCTCGTCCCAGAAGCTGCCTTCACCTGTATTGGATGGCAGCTTGAGATCCATGCTGATGATGTCGACCAAGGAGAGCACTTCCCGCAGACGCCGCGGCAGAACACCATTGGTCTCCAAGAGGATCGGGACAGGGAAATGCGCTCCTTCCAGCATTGCTCCGAGGAACTCGGACTGCGTCAACGGCTCACCGCCG
>CAZYTR010000338.1:0-2680 GCA_964650365.1 uncultured Alcaligenaceae bacterium
CTGGTGTATCCGGTCGCGACCAGCGCCCACCTGGGCGTGCATGTCACCGTGGATCTCGCGGGGCAGGTGCGTTTTGGTCCGGACGTAAGCTGGGTCGATAGAGTGGACTACAGCTTCGACCACTCGCGCGAACCGCTGTTCTACCGCGCCATTCGCAAGTATTACCCGGGGCTGAAGGACGGCCAGTTGCAACCCGGTTACACCGGCATCCGTCCCAAGATTTCGGGCGAAGGCGCACCCGCCTCCGACTTCGTGATACAGGGGCCCAACGACCACGGCATTCCAGGACTGGTCAATCTGTACGCCATCGAATCGCCGGGGCTCACCGCCTCGATGGCGATCGCGCAGCACGTGCGCACGCTTCTGCAGACTTGAACCAACGACATACTTCAACGCAGAGGCGCAGAGAACGCAGAGAAAATCCATGGCACATGTTTCTTTGGTTCCTGGACCTGATGTAACGTGACACGATTCCGCGTTGAGATTCTTGCGAGAATAGGCAAAGTTATTCCGGCGACGCTCAGATAACAGGGAGGGAGAATGGGGGCAAAGGATCAAATCGAGCCCATCGAAAAAGCCGGAGTCGATGAATTGCGCGCGCTGCAGTTGAGGCGGCTGCGCGGGAGCCTGCAGCATGCGTATGAGAAGGTGCCGCACTACCGCAAGGCCTTCGACGCCGCCGGCATTCACCCCGGCGATCTGAAGGACCTGGCGGACCTGGCAAAGTTTCCGTTTACCACCAAAGCCGACTTGCGCGCCAACTACCCGTTTGGGATGTTCGCCGTGCCCATGGACGAGATCGTGCGCATACACGCCTCCAGCGGCACCACTGGCAAACCCACCGTGGTCGGCTACACCAGGCAGGACATCGAAACCTGGGCGACGGTGATGGCGCGTTCGCTGCGGGCCGCAGGCGGCAAATCCAACGACATTGTCCACATCGCATACGGCTACGGCCTATTCACCGGTGGACTGGGCGCGCACTACGGCGCCGAGGCGCTGGGCGCCACCGTGATTCCGGTGAGCGGGGGCATGACCGAGCGCCAGGTACAGTTGATGCGCGACTTCAAGCCCGACATCCTGATGTGCACGCCGTCCTACGCGCTCGTGATTGCGGACGAGTTCGTGCGCCAGGGCCTGGACCCGGCGCAGTGCAGCGCGCGCGTGGGTATTTTCGGGGCCGAACCGTGGACCGAGAGCATGCGCGCCGAAATAGAAAAGCGTTTGGGGCTGGCCGCGCTCGACCACTACGGGCTCTCCGAGGTAATCGGCCCGGGAGTGGCCGCGGAATACATCGAGACCAGGGATGGACTCACCGTCTGGGAGGACCACTTCTACCCCGAAATCATCGATGCGCAGACCGGCGCGGTGCTGCCCGATGGCCAGACCGGTGAACTGGTCCTTACTTCGCTTACCAAGATCGGCATGCCGGTGATCCGTTTCCGCACCCGCGACCTCACCCGGCTGCTGCCCGGCACTGCGCGCAGCATGCGCCAGATGGCGCGCGTGACCGGGCGCAGCGACGACATGCTGATCATCCGCGGGGTCAATGTTTTCCCTTCGCAAATCGAGGAACTGCTGCTGACGCGGGTCGAGCTCGCGCCCCACTACGTGCTCGAAGTGCGTCGCGAAGGGCACCTCGACGATCTGGACGTTCTGGTCGAGCGCCGGGCCGGGACCGCGGCACCTTTGTCGGTTGCGACAATCACCGCCATCGAGCAGGATATGGAGCGGCATATCAAGGGCTACATCGGGGTAACCACCCGGGTCCGCGTAGTTGAACCAGGCACAGTCCCGCGCTCGCAGGGCAAGGCCGTGCGCGTCATCGACAAACGGCCCAGGAGTTGAGCGTCGGGGCGCGTTGAAAGTAGCAGGGACTCGAAAGGAGCAGGACTTGGCTACACCCGATACTCGAGCACCCGTTCTGGAATCCGAGAGCCTGCAGCGCGCCGGCATCAGCAATGACGCGGTCGCGGTTTGGCAATCTGCGGCGCCGCGCGACACCGGCGAGTTCGCCGGCGACTGCGCCCGCTACACGCGATTCTGGGAGTCGAGTGCTGCTTTGCTGGCGCGCCTGCCCGCGAAACCGGCGCGCGACGCGCATCAGGTAGACGCAGCCGAGCGGATCAAACAGGCGGCGCGCGAGGCGCGCTCCCGATTCCTGCGCGCACACGTCGAGGCGGTCTACGACCGGCTCACGCATAACCGGTCGCGCTTCATCCGCGTCGAGCAACTCGTTCATGATGCGGCGGCGCTGGTGCCGGGACTCACGCCCACGCGCGCACAGGTCGCGGCCGAAGCCGCGTACGTGCAGCGCGACAAGGAGGGACTGGAGATCGACCACGGCATCTTCGTGTCTGCCACGCTGGCAAATCCGGGCACGGGACGCCACCTCTGCCACGCGATGCTGCTCCCCCACGTCGGGACGGCCGAGCGGCTGGCGGAGCTGGAACGCAACGGCCGCGTGGATCTCGGTGCCGCCGAAGTCTTCCGCAATGGCCGCGCTTCCCACGTAATCGAGAAGAATCCCCGCCACCTGAACGCCGAGGACGCGACCACGCTCGATGCCGCCGAGATCGCGGTCGATCTGGCGATTCTCGATCCGCAAACGCAGATCGGCGTGCTGCGCGGCGATTACGTGCAGGGCGGCAAGTACAAGGGAAGGCGCGTGTTCGGCAGC
>CAZYTR010000339.1:0-5571 GCA_964650365.1 uncultured Alcaligenaceae bacterium
CGTCGTCCGCGGGTTCCTCGGCCGGTGGTTCCTGTTTGTCTGGGCGCTTGGGCATGGAAAAATGAAACGCGGTTAACACGAAGGAACACGAAGGAAAGGCAAGAAAGGAACACGAAGGAGAACTGAGACGGATAAAGACCCTGGAGAATGCGGAAGCGGAGAGGTGATCTCTACCATGGGCAATGTGTTCACGCCAAGGTGTTCGAGTCGTTTGCTTCCCTTGTATCGCTTTCCTTCGTGTCCCTTCGTACTTCCTTCGTGTTCCTTCGTGTTGTAAGAGTTTAATGTCCCAGTTCTTCGAGATACTTCTGGGCGTCGAGTGCGGCCATGCAGCCACTGCCGGCGCTGGTGACCGCCTGGCGATAGACATGGTCCTGCACGTCGCCCGCGGCGAATACGCCGGGAACGCTGGTGGCGGTGGCGTTGCCCTGATCGCCGCCCTTGGTGACGATGTAGCCGTTCACCATCGCGACCTGGCCCTGGAAGATCTGCGTGTTCGGGGTGTGGCCGATGGCGATGAAGACCCCGTGCAACGGCAACTCCCTGGCTTTGTCGCCGTGGGTGGGCTTGATGCGCACGCCGTGGACACCCTTCTTGTCGCCGAGCACTTCGTCCAGCGTATGGTTCCACTCGACCTTGATGTTGCCCGATTTGGCCTTCTCCATCAGGCGGTCGATCAGGATCGCCTCGGCGCGGAATTTGTCGCGACGGTGCACCACCGTCACGGACTTGGCAATATTGGAGAGGTACAGTGCTTCCTCGACTGCGGTGTTGCCGCCGCCGATCACGCCCACGTCCTGGCCCTTGTAGAAAAAGCCGTCGCAGGTCGCGCACGCCGATACGCCCTTGCCCATGTAAGCCTGTTCTGACGGCAGACCGAGGTATTTCGCCGACGCTCCAGTGGCGATGATCAGCGCATCGCAGGTATAAGTACCCTGATCGCCGGTCAACTGGAACGGTCGTTGGCCCAACTTCACAGAATGTATGTGGTCGAAGATGATCTCGGTGCTGAAACGTTCCGCGTGCTTGTGGAAGCGTTCCATCAGTTCCGGTCCCTGCGCGCCCATGACGTCGGCGGGCCAGTTATCCACGTCGGTGGTGGTCATGAGTTGCCCGCCCTGAGCGAGACCGGTGATGAGCACGGGCTTGAGGTTGGCGCGGGCTGCATAAATCGCGGCGGTGTAGCCGGCCGGACCGGAGCCCAGAATGAGCAATCGGGAATGCTTTGTCGTTTGAGCCATGGCAGCATTAAATCGGGGTAAAGGCAAAAATAGCAAGACTGTAGCAGCCGCGCGAAGTTCGTGTCCACGCGCCCAAAATGGGCTGCGTTGAGAACGCGACCCTGGGATATAATTCTTTGAAACTGAAAAGGTAATTTGCTTGCGAACACTTTCGGCGTCCAAATCCGCAGCCCAGAAACCGCCCCGCAAGCCGCTGCCTCCTAAGATCGCCGCGCTGTTGCGGGAATCCTGGTTGTTGCTACTGATCGGCGCGGCGCTCTACCTGGTTCTCATCCTCTTCACCTACAGCAGGTCCGATCCGGGCTGGTCGCACCAGGCCAGCGGATCGCTGGTGGCCAATGCCGGCGGCAAGGCCGGCGCGTGGATGGCCGACATCCTGCTCTATGTATTCGGGCTGTCTGCGTGGTGGTGGGTGTTCTTTCTGCTCGCCGCCGTGGTCTGGGGCTATCGGCGTCTCGACGTACCGGAAATGGATCGCCGCTCGCTGGCCGTTGCGTGTGGCGGTTTCCTGCTCCTGATCACCGCCAGCAGCGCGCTGGAGTCGCTGCGCCTGTACACGCTGAAGGCGTCGTTGTCGCACGCGCCGGGAGGCGTGCTAGGCGAGCTGGTGAGCGGACTGTTTTCGAATGGGTTCGGCTTTACCGGCAGTACCCTGCTGCTGCTGGTGCTGTGCGGGGTAGGGCTGTCATTGTGCACCGGCATGTCCTGGGTCGCCTTGATCGAGAAGCTTGGCGCCCAGATCGAGGGTGCTTACACCTTTCTGGTGGAGAGATGGCAGACCCACCAGGACATTAAAGCCGGCGAGCAGGCCGTGGTCGAGCGCGAAGAAGTGGTGGAGGTCGAGCGCAAGCGCTTCGAGGAACACGAGCCGATCCGCATCGAGCCGCCCCGGACCGCGATCCCCAAGTCCGACCGCGTCATCAAGGAAAAACAGAAGCCGCTGTTCGAGGACCTGCCGGATTCCCCGTTGCCCCCGTTGCACCTGCTCGATGAGCCGCCTGGCGACGTCGAAATGCTGTCTGCCGAGACGCTGGAGTACACCTCCAGGCTGATCGAGAAGAAACTCGGCGACTTCGGCATCGAGGTGAACGTAGTGGCGGCACAACCGGGGCCGGTGATCACGCGCTACGAAATCGAGCCGGCGGTGGGCGTGAAGGGCAGCCAGATCATCAACCTGGTGAAGGACCTGGCGCGCGCGCTATCGGTGGTGAGTGTGCGCGTGGTCGAGACCATTCCCGGCAAATCCTGCATGGGCCTGGAGATCCCGAACCCGAAACGGCAGGTGGTGCGGCTCTCCGAGATCCTGAGCTCCAAGGTGTACGCTGAGATGGGTTCCGCGCTCACTCTGGCGCTGGGCAAGGGCATCTCCGGCAATCCGATCGTCGTGGACCTCGGAAGAATGCCGCACCTGCTGGTGGCGGGCACCACCGGTTCGGGCAAGTCGGTGGCACTCAACGCCATGATCCTGTCTCTGCTATACAAGTCGCCGCCGAAGGACGTACGGCTGATCCTGGTGGACCCGAAGATGCTCGAGCTGTCGGTGTACGAAGGCATTCCGCACCTGCTTGCGCCGGTGGTCACGGACATGAAACAGGCCGCGCACGCGCTCAACTGGTGCGTCGGCGAAATGGACCGCCGCTACAAGCTCATGTCCACGCTGGGCGTGCGCAATCTGTCCGGATTTAACCAGAAGATCAAGGAAGCGGAAAAGACCGGCAAGCCGCTGACCAATCCGTTCACGATCACGCCCGAGAATCCTGAGCCGCTGACGGAGCTGCCCGTGATCGTAGTGGTGATCGACGAGCTTGCCGACCTGATGATGGTCGTGGGCAAAAAAGTCGAGGAGTTAATTGCGCGTTTGGCGCAGAAGGCCCGCGCGGCCGGCGTACACCTCATTCTCGCGACCCAGCGGCCGTCGGTGGACGTCATCACCGGATTGATCAAGGCGAATATTCCGACCCGGGTCGCGTTCCAGGTCTCGAGCAAGGTCGACTCGCGTACCATCCTCGACCAGATGGGCGCGGAGCAGCTTCTGGGGCAGGGCGACATGCTGTATCTGCCACCGGGCACAGGTTACCCGCAGCGGGTGCACGGCGCGTTCGTTGCCGACCAGGAAGTGCACAAAGTGGTGGATTACCTTAAATCGCGCGGTCAGCCGCAATACATCGACGACGTTCTCGAAGGTGGAGAGGCCGACGCGGAAGAAGGCGTTGCGACGGGGGAGGCGGACGGCGAAGCCGATCCGCTCTACGACCAGGCCGTGGAAATCGTGCTCAAGTCGCGGCGGGCATCCATTTCGCTCGTGCAGCGGCATCTGCGCATCGGTTACAACCGGGCAGCGCGTCTGATCGAGCAAATGGAGCGCGCCGGGATGGTTTCCACCATGCAGCCCAACGGCAACCGTGAAATTCTGGTGCCGTCGAGAACGGAAGCGTGAAGCGATGAGGCGCGGATTCCTCGTCATCGCGCTTCTTCTCGGCGGGCTGCCCGCCATTTCGTCGCACGCTGGTCCGATCGAAAAACTGCATGCCTTCATCGAACAGACGCGATCGGCGCGGGCAATCTTCACGCAGACCGTGGCGGACTCGAGCGGCCAGATCTCCCAGCAGGCGAGCGGCACGCTCCAGTTTTTGCGTCCCGGAAAATTCCGCTGGACTTACATCAAGCCTTACGAGCAGCTGATCGTTGCCGATGGCGAGAAGCTGTGGATCTACGACAAGGACTTGAATCAGGTTACGCAGCGCAAGCTCGACAAGGCTCTGGGCAGCAGCCCGGCAGCGCTGCTCGCCGGCGCTGACGACATCGAGAAGTATTTCTCGCTTAATGCTCTCGGCAAGAAGGGCAGGCTCGACTGGCTGGAAGTCAAGCCTTACGACGAAGACAGTCTTTTCGACAAAGTGCGCATGGGATTCTTCAGGGACACGCTCGAAGTCATGGAACTCTACGATCACTTCGGACAGACGACCACCATCAAACTTTCCAGGATCGAGCGCAATCCGGTCACGCGTGCCGATACCTACACTTTCACCATCCCCGACGGCGCCGACGTCGTCACCGAGTAAAGCAAAAAACCTTCACCGCAAAGATTCTTTTCAATACCCCCTTGAGGGGTACGCAAAGGCGCAAAGGAAACGCAAAGGAAAGAAAAACAACTTGAGGTGAAAAGGCAAATGAGGTGGATATTCGCGCCACCGCGATCTATCGGGTGGGTGAGGCAAATCGGAAACCTCCCGCATTTTGACATGCTACGTTTGTTCTTCTCTGCGTTTCCTCTGCGCCTTTGCGCCTCTGCGGTGAGAATTGCCCTAAATGACTGATCTGTTCGAAGCCAGGCAGCCGGCGGCGCCGCTAGCGGACCTGATGCGCCCGCAGACGCTCGACGAAGTGGTCGGGCAGGCGCATCTGCTGGGGCCGGGCAAGCCGCTGCGGGTCGCTTATGAATCCGGGAAGCTGCACTCGATGATCCTGTGGGGTCCGCCGGGAGTGGGCAAGACCACGCTGGCGCGGCTGATGGCAAGAGCCTTCGATGCCGAATTTCTGGCGCTATCCGCGGTGCTTTCGGGCGTGAAGGATATCCGCGACGCCGTCGCGCGGGCAGAGAACGTCTTGCAGCAATCGGGACGCGCGACCATCCTGTTCGTCGACGAGGTGCATCGCTTCAACAAGGCGCAGCAGGACGCCTTCCTGCCTTACGTCGAGCGTGGGCTGGTGACCTTCATCGGTGCCACCACGGAAAATCCGTCCTTCGAAGTCATCGGCGCGCTGTTGTCGCGGGCGGCGGTGTACGTGCTCAAGCCGCTCGGCGAGGACGATCTGGCGGTGCTGTTCTCCCGCGCGGTCCAGAAGGTCTATGCGGGGCTGGCATTTTCCACGAAGGCGCAGGAAATCATCATCGGAGCGGCCGACGGCGATGCACGCCGACTGCTGAACATGATCGAAGCGCTGGGCAATGCCGCCGTATCGCGAAATATTTCCGCCGTGGACGACACGTTCGTGCAGGACACGCTGGCGCAGAACCTGCGCCGCTTCGACAAGGGTGGCGACGCCTTCTACGACCAGATCTCGGCGCTGCACAAATCGGTGCGCGGCTCCTCGCCGGATGCGACGCTTTACTGGCTCACGCGCATGCTCGACGGCGGCGCGGACCCGCTGTATCTCGGGCGCCGGCTGGTGCGCATGGCGGTCGAGGACATCGGGCTCGCCGATCCGCGGGCGCTGCGGCTGGCGCTGGATGCCTGCGAGACCTACGAGCGGCTGGGCACCCCGGAAGGCGAACTGGCGCTCGCCGAAGCGGCGATCTATCTCGCCTGCGCGCCGAAATCGAACGCCG
>CAZYTR010000340.1:0-3302 GCA_964650365.1 uncultured Alcaligenaceae bacterium
TAACCACGCCGTGCAGCCGACGGCGTGCGCCGTCGCGAAACAGGTGAACGCCACGTGGAACGTGGCGCCCGCCACGGCTGACGGCGGGCGTTAGCGCGGCACGGAGACGAATCAGGAAAATGGTAGAGGTGGTGTTCGGTAATGCAACGGCTGGAGAACAGAGGGTGTTACGCACGAACTTGGTCGAGGCCCGCGGCGTGAACGCAGCGGTGTCGTCAAGGAATCCCTGGCAACACGCCGACGGGTGGTGGCACGTATCACGGTGCGCGCTAACGACGCCGTGCAGCCGACGGCGTGCGCCGTCGCGTAATAGGTGAACGCCACGGTGGGCGTGGCGCCCGCCACGGCTGACGGCGGGCGTTGGGCCGATTTAGGTGTGGGCGCGCAGACGCAAGATTCCAGCACGCGGTGAACCATAGAGCTTCGGGCGAAGGTTGGAGAAAGTGAGGAGTCCTCATGCGAATTGCCCTCGCGGTCGTCATTGCCCTGGGACTTCATGTAGTTTCCGCCTCTGCGCAAGTCTACCGCGTGGCGGAAATGAACACAGAACAGATCCGAGCACTCGATCGTGGGAAGACTGTCGTGCTGCTGCCGGGCGGGATATTGGAGCAGCATGGACCCTATCTGCCGTCATTCTCTGACGGTTACGTGAGCGAGCGCATCACGCAGGCGATCGCCGAAGCCATCGTCGCAAGACCGGGATGGAAGGTGCTCATGTTCCCGCTCATTCCACTCGGCGCGGGCGCGGCGAACGAGATCGGCGGGAAATACACGTTCGATGGAAGCTACACCGTGCGCTCGGCCACCTTGCGCGCAGTGTTCATGGATCTTGCTACGGAGCTCGGGGAGGGAGGGTTTCGCAAGATCTTTGTGGTCCATTTCCACCTGGGGCCGAACCAGAGCCGTGCGCTGGACCAGGCCGCGGATTATTTCACTGACACATACGGAGGGCAGATGGTTCATCTGGTCGGCCTGATGCCAGTCATAGAGAGCTACGTCGGCGCTGCACAGGCAGCCAGCGAAGTCGAGCGGGTGGAGAACGGATTCGGCGTTCATGCGGACCTGATCGAGACCAGCATCATCATGTTCCTCAGACCAGACCTCGTCGCGTCAGGCTACGTAAGCGCACGCTCGTTCACTGGGCGCAGCATCAACGAGCTCATTCCGGCAGCGGAGAAGGCCAGCTGGCCAGGGTATCTCGGAGCGCCGCGCTATGCGCGGGCCGATATCGGTGCGGCGGCCATGACCTCCGTCTCAACCACCATGGCCGGCCTCACGCTCAAGATTCTGGACGGCTACGACTATCGGCAGTTACACCGGTACGGGGATGTCACGAAAAGCGACCCTGGGAACGCGAGCATTGACCGAGGCGCCGGCGCTGACGAGCAGGAGAACGAACGCAAGCAGGCCGCGTGGCTCAAGAAGAGAGGGCTGCGGTAGGCGATCGGGGGCGTGCGCGCGAAGCAAGTATCGCGGGCAAAGCGGATAATCGGTGGATCTGTTTGTGCCACCACGCCACTGCTGGCTGGTGGTGGAGGCTTGCTGCCACGCTGGGTCCGGACCAGCGAATGCACATCGGCCTGATAACCGAGCAATGGTCGGTTTGAGCGCAGGAACGGCCCAACAAGCGGTTGCAGCGGCCGGCGCTGGCGCGCCGCCGCTGACCCGCGGCGTTGGGCGGATGCAGAGCGGACGGTCGGGCGATTCGGGCTACTGCTGATGCCTTCTCTATTAGGCGAGTAGGATGTCTGCGTGAATCTGCCGTTCAATGCCTGCATGCTGCTCGACATCGGGCAAGATGGCGTTCATGCATGATGAGTCGATCATCGCCGGGCCGGTGCGCCTCTCGCGGACACTGATCCTCGCTGTGATCCTGGCCACCGTCGGTCTGCTTCGGCTCGCCAGCGATCTGCTCACCGATGTCGACCCGGGTTGGGCGTCGTGGCTCGGCGGGTCGCCGTTTCGTTACCTCGTCCGGATTTCGGACGGCTCGCTGGCCGGCAACCTGAACGTGCAGGGCTACAAGGTCCTCGCGATCCCTTGTGGACTTTGCGTCGTGTTCCTCCTCAATGCCGGACTGACCGGGGGCGTCCAGACAGCCGCTCGTCGCTGGGCGGACCCCCGTTTTCGCCTCGCCGCCATAGCCGCGCTGGCCGCGCTCTGCACGTTCTGCGAGATCGAAAAGGCGACGCATCTCCTGGGCCTGCCGACCGGGCTGGTGAAGGGCGAGCGAGCGTGGTTGAATCACGTCGTCCATGCCGTCGGGGGCGTCATCGCATACGGCCTGTCACGCGTGCTCCGGTACACCGCCACCGACGCTGCGACTGCCGAGTCAATCGACGAGAACTCTTGACCCGGAGCACCGACGGGGAGAGTTTGGTGCCCGCGTTTCAGCAGTGAAAAGGAAATGCGTAATCGAGTACCGGAGGCGAGAGGAGAACGGTTCAAACCACAAGAGCCGCTCAATGATTGTCCAAGTGGCACCGCCCAACAACCGGTTGCAGCGGACGGCATTGCGCCGCCGCTGAACCGGGGCGTTATGCACACGAACTGAAAGGAATGGCCGCTTGAGCAAGAGACTCCGGAGAGTCGCCTGGAGCACGCGATACACGCTCTGGAGCGAATGGGAAGCGCTGACAAAAGACTGGCCCGATCCTGGTGTGTACGTGATCTCGCGGCAGCGTCCCGTGCGTCGACTCGGCGGCCTAGATCGGGCCGGGGTGCTTTACGTTGGTAAGTCATCCCATCTCGGCGCTCGGCTCAGGCAATTCGTCAACTGCGAGCATCCCGCGAGCGCCTTTCTGTGGCACCATCGCTCGATGGCGAAGGTCGTACTCGGTCGACGCGCCACAAGCCGCGGCGCCGTCGAGCGAGAGCTCGAACGTCTCCTATTTCGTGTTGCCACCGAAGTTCATCCGAACGACTTAGCCACTGCAGAACGAGCGGTGTTGACCGCGTACATTCGGCGCTATGGCGAAATGCCGCCGCTGAACATGAGCTTGCCGGGGCGATGGAAGGGTCGCCTGAATTCGGCCGTACTCAACTGGGGCGCGCGAGGGTTCGGCCACGGTGCATAACCACCGCGTGAACCCGACGGTCCGGCCGGTCACGCGCCTTGCTTGCGCAAGGCGCGCGCCCGTCCAGCCCGCGGGTTACGCGGGGCGTTGTGCGGACACCTCTTGGGGCTATCTCTGTTCCGGGGTCCCCGCGTAGAATAGTAGCCACTGCAAGCCACCGGAGATTCGATGACGTTCAAGGTCGAGCTTGAAGAAGAGGAAGACGGGCGATGGATCGCGGAAGTT
>CAZYTR010000341.1:0-2118 GCA_964650365.1 uncultured Alcaligenaceae bacterium
CGTGGTGACGATGACTTCATCGAAGGAAAGCGCAAAAGCGAGCATGCCGCCGGCCAGCAGCGCGGTGGCGATGTTCGGCAACACCACGTAGCGGAACGTCTGGAAGCCGTTGGCGCCGAGGTCCATCGAGGCTTCGATCAACGCCGGCGAAGAGCGCCGGAAGCGGGCCAGCACGTTGTTGTACACCACCACGATGCAAAACGTAGCGTGGCCGATGACGATGGTCCAGGAACTGAAGGGAATCTCTGCAAGGTTGAACGCCGCGCGCAAGCTGATGCCGGTAATGATCCCGGGCAGTGCGATCGGCAGGATAAGCAGCAGCGAAATCGCCTCGCGGCCGAAGAATTTCGAGCGCCACACCGCAGCCGCGGCCAGCGTGCCGAGCAGCATCGCCGTCAGCATCGAGACCGCCGCCACCTGCAGCGAAAGCCACAGCGCGGACCGAATGTCTTCGCGGCCCCAGGCTACCACGAACCACTTCAGGGTCAGTCCCGGCAACGGGAAGACGAAGCTTTTGTCATCGGTGCTGAAGGCGTAAAGGATGATGAATGCCAGTGGCACGTGCAGGAACGCCACGCCGATAAGCGCACCAGCCTTGAGCGACAGCCCCGCTTTGGTCCCGTGACGCACCGCTCCCCCGGCTTCAGAGCGCATCGAAAGCTCCCAGTCGTCGCGCGGCCATCAGATAGATGGCCATGATCACGATAGGCACGATGGTGAACGCCGCAGCGAGCGGGATGTTGCCCGCGGTGCCCTGCAACTGATACACCGCTTGGCCGATGAACGGGCGGGAATTGCCGATGATGCCCGGGATGATGTAGTCGCCGAGCGTCAGCGAAAAAGTGAAGATCGAGCCCGCCACCACGCCCGGAAACGCCAGCGGCAGGATTACCTTGCGGAATGTCTG
This sequence comes from uncultured Alcaligenaceae bacterium, assembly GCA_964650365.1. Classification (GTDB taxonomy): domain Bacteria; phylum Pseudomonadota; class Gammaproteobacteria; order Burkholderiales; family JACQAP01; genus JACQAP01. The sequence continues at coordinate 908 of CAZYTR010000341.1, forward strand.
TTTCGGCGTCGCGCCGAGGTCGCCGGAAGCTTCGGTGAGCGAGGCCGGCACGCGCTCCAGTGCCGCAACGATCGGCAGGACCATGAACGGCAACCAGATGTACAGAAACACCAGGAAGCTGCCGATATAGGAGGTCGACAGCGACGGGCCGCCGATCACCGGGATCGAGAGCACCGCATCGACCAACCAGGTGAGATGCAACTGCCCGGCGAACCAGGTGATGATGCCTTCCTTGGCCAGAATCAGCTTCCACGCATACACGCGCACCAGGTAACTCGACCACAGTGGCAGCATCACGGCGAGGTACAGGAGCGCCTTCATCTTCATCGAGGCGTAGCGCACCATGTAGTACGCGATCGGGAAGGCGATCAGCGCGGCGGCGACGGTGACGGCCGCGGCCATCAGGGTCGTGCGGATGAAGACATCGGCGTTGGCGCGGGTGAACAACTGCTGGTAGGTAGCGAACGAGAATTCGCGGACGATGTTGCCGGAGAAGTCGTCGATATAGAAAAAACTCTGCAGCAACAGCGCAAACAGCGACCCGAGGTAGATCACGCCCAGCCACAGCAGCGGCGGGGCAAGCAACAGCACCAGCAGCAGCTTCGGATGCAAGTACAACGCCGACGAGATCCGCGACGTCAAGGAAGGCTGGGCGTAGGCCGCGCTCATGCGCCCTCCGCGAGCGGCTGATTAAGGCGGCGCGGCCACGCCAGGCCGACGGTCTCACCCACGCGAGCACTGTGCCCACCGTCGCTGGCATTCTGCCGCATGACCGCCAGTTCGCCGCCGCCGTCGAGCGCGACCGCGTAGCGGGTGGTGGCGCCGTGGTAGGTCACCGCGCGGATCGAACCGGTGACGGTCAGCCAGCCGTCGGGCGTCTGCTCGGATACCGCCGCCATGGCGATTTTCTCGGGGCGAATCGCGAATGCCTGCGCCGATCCGCTGAGCCGCCGCGCCAGCTCGCCAGTGCAGACGTTCGACACACCGACGAAGCCGGCAACAAATGCCGTTGCCGGATGCTCGTAGATATCGGCCGGTGCGCCGATCTGCTCGTTGCGGCCGTGATTGAACACCGCCAGCCGGTCGCTCATCGCCAGCGCTTCGCCCTGGTCGTGGGTCACATAAATGAAAGTAATGCCGACCTGGCGCTGCAAGGCCTTGAGTTCCTCCTGCATCTGTTCGCGCAGCTTGAGATCGAGCGCACCCAGCGG
>CAZYTR010000342.1:0-6021 GCA_964650365.1 uncultured Alcaligenaceae bacterium
TGGACTAGTATTCGTAATGCGATGAGGCGTGCACGTGGAAAAATAAAAAGGGCTGTTTTCACAGCCCTTTTTTTGCGACGAAGGCGCGCGGACTCAACTGACGGTCTCTCCCAGCACGGAAACGGTGATGGTCGCCGTGACGTCGGCATGCAGATCGAGTGTGATCGGGTAATCGCCGACCTGCTTCAGCGGCCCTTGCGGCATCCGCACCATCGCCTTGGTTACTTCGTGGCCCTGCGCCTTGAGCGTCTCGGCAATGTCGTAGTTGGTCACCGAGCCGAACAGGCGCCCGTCCACGCCGGCGTTCTGGGTGATCTGGATCATCAGTCCTTCGAGCCTGGCGGCGCGCGCCTGCGACTCCGCGAGCGACTTGCCCTGCTGCAACTCGAGCTCGGCGCGGCGGCTCTGGAACTCGGCGATCGCGCTGTCGGTGGCGCGCTTGGCCTTGCCTTGCGGAATCAGGAAGTTACGCGCGAAGCCGTCTTTCACTTTGACGATATCGCCAAGCTGGCCAAGGTTGTGCACTTTTTCCATCAGAATGACTTGCATGGCTGTGGTTCCTCAGTGCAGGTCGGTGTACGGCATCAGCGCCAGGAAGCGCGCACGCTTGATCGCAACCGACAACTGGCGCTGGAAGTGCGTCTTGGTGCCGGTGATCCGGGCCGGAATGATCCTGCCGTTCTCGTTGATGAAGTCCTTCAGGATTTCGACGTCCTTGTAATCCACTTCCTTGATGCCCTCCGCGGTGAAGCGGCAGAACTTGCGGCGGCGGAACAACGGGCGATTGCTGCGGTCCTTGTCCTTGCCCTTACCTTTGCTACCTCCAAATCGTGGCATGGCTCTCTATCCTCAATTCAATTCGAATCTGTTGACGTGCAACACCGTTTGTCGTGACAGCTTGCTTCTCATCGCCAGGAAGCCTTCGAACCGGTATTCCGCTTCCTGCGCCGCTTTGCTCAATTTCTGCGCCACTTCGCCGAGCGCCACGCCTTCGATCTCGAGGTTGACGCCTCTGGGCCTGCCGGCTTCGACCTGTTCCGAAACGTGGCCGATGCGGAAATTCAGCGCCGCAAGGCCCGCTGGGGTATGGCGCAGTTCATTGCGTTCGATCAGCTTGCCTGACAGGACAACCTGGTTGTGACTCACTGCGTTACCGGGGCAACCGTCGGGGCCGGTTTTTCCACCGCGGCTTCCGGCTTGGCGCTCTCGCCCACCACGGTGCGGGACTTCTCCTCCTTCATCATCGGTGAAGGCTCAGTCGCGGCACGGGTCATGTTCACGATCAAGTGGCGCAGCACCGCGTCGTTGAACTTGTAGGCATGCTCGAGCTCGGTCAGGGTTTCCTGATCGCACTCGATGTTCATCAGCACGTAATGCGCCTTGTGGATTTTCTGGATCGGGAAGGCGAGTTGCCGGCGGCCCCAGTCTTCAAGGCGATGGATGCGCCCGGCGCGGGAAGTGACCATCTGCTGGTAGCGCTCGATCATCCCGGGCACCTGCTCGCTCTGGTCGGGATGGACGATAAAAACGATCTCGTAATGCCGCATCAATATGTCTCCTTGTGGGTTTGCCAGACGGATCGGGCGGAAAGCCTCCCGGGATGCGGACCCGGTGAAGCAAGGAAGGCCGGGATTATACCGATTTCGGCTTGAAGATCAATCACCTTTTGCCGGTATTCGTCGCCTGAGCGAGAAATGTAACCGGTCCGGCCGCGGCGGATCGTCGGGCTCATCCGTCGCTCGCGCGCCGCCGTATATCAGCCAACAAGGAGACCGTCATGAACCTTCTACGTCATCTGCTGGTTCTGCCCACATTGCTTGTCGCGGCGGCCACGGCCTTTGCTGCGCCCGCGATCGACTGGCAGCCTTGGTCGGACTCAGTGTTCGAGCGTGCCCGGACCGAGAATCGTTTCGTTCTGCTCGATCTCGAGGCGGTGTGGTGCCACTGGTGCCACGTGATGGAGCGCGAGACCTACCATGATCCCGCGGTGGTGAAACTGATCAAGCGGCACTACATCGCGGTCAAGGTGGATCAGGACGCCCGCCCCGACCTGTCGCGGCGCTACGAGGACTACGGCTGGCCGGCGACCATCGTATTCGGCCCGGAAGGCAAGGAGATCGTCAAGCGCTCCGGCTACATCCCTCCCGGTCGCTTCGAAAAATTGCTCCAGGCGATCGTCGCCGACCCGAGTCCGGTGAAATACCGTGACAGCGAACCGGTCAGGCAATACGCAAGCAGCCCATTGCTTGCCGAGGGCCTGCGGCAAACGCTCAGAAAACAGATCGTGGACAGCCACGATTTCAGCATCGGCGGACTGAAGCAGCAACAGAAATTCATGGACCGCGACACGGTCGAGTACGCGCTCATGCAGTCCAGGAACGGCGACGCACAGGCGCGCCGGGTGGCCGCCCAAACTCTCGATGGATCATTGAACCTCATCGACCCGGTATGGGGCGGTGTCTATCAGTACTCGGATAGCCGCGACTGGAAGCATCCGCATTTTGAGAAAATAATGTTCGTTCAGGCCGACTACATGCGGATGTATTCGGCGGCCTATCTGGCGCTGGACGACGCGCGCTATCTCGATGCGGCGCGCGACATCTACCGCTACGTCAGCGCTTTTCTGCTTTCGCCCGAAGGAGCGTTCTACGTCAGCCAGGACGCCGACCTTGTCAAGGGCCGCCACAGCGACGACTACTTCGCGCTGCCCGATTCGGCGCGGCGCAAGCTCGGCACCCCGGCCATCGACAAGCATCTCTACGCGCGCGAGAACGGCTGGATCATCCAGGGGCTGGCGTCGCTTTACGCCGCGCAGGGCGATGAGCAGGTACTGGCGCGAGCGGTGACCGCAGCGCGCTGGGCGCTGAAGAGCCGCGCTCTTGCCGGCGGCGGCTTCCGCCACGATCAGCGCGACGCCGCCGGCCCGTATCTGGAGGACACGTTAGCGATGGGGCGCGGCTTCCTCGCGCTTTATCAGGTGACCGGAGAACGCGAATGGCTGCGGCAGGCCGAAAGCGCTGCGCAATTCATCCGCGCCGGCTTCGGCAAAGGTGCCCCGGCCGGCTTCGTCACATCCGCAGTGGGCAAAGGCGTGCTGGAACCGCTGCCGCAGACCGACGAGAACATCATGATGGCGCGCTTCGCCAATGCGCTGGCGCACTACAGCGGAAACCAGGAGTACCGCGACGATGCGGAGCGCGCGATGCGCTTTCTGGTCACCCCCGAAGTGGCGCTGAGGAGGCGCACCGAAGCCGGCATACTTACCGCCGACCTGGAACTGTCGAGCGACCCGGTGCACTTTACCGTAGTGGGCGCCAAGGACGATCCCGCCGCCAAGGCATTGTTCCGCAGCGCGCAGCGCTACGCCGGCACCTACAAGCGCGTCGAGTGGTGGGACCGCGCCGAGGGCCCGATGCCCAACGCAGACGTGCAGTACCCGGAGCTGTCTGCGGCGGCAGCCTACGTTTGCACGAACAAGCGCTGCTCGCTGCCGGTATTCCAGGGCAGCGATTTGTTGGCACTCGCCGACAAACTCCGCAGGTAGCCGGTTGTATCGCGACGCAGAATTCGAAACTCAATAAAGACAGAGCGCGCCACGCCGGATCTGATCCCCCAACTGAGCCGCATTCGCCAGCCCCGCAATTCCGAAACCGAGCACCAGGCCACCGGAAACCCAGCGAAGGATGCGACCCTGAAACCAGGATCGCGCGCGTCTCATGAGCAATCCGGCCAGCAGCAGATTGGGTAAGGTACCCAAACCAAAAGCGAGCATCAGGGCCGCCCCGTTTGCCGCGCCTCCGCTCACCAATGCGATCGCCAGCGCGCCATAGGTCAAGCCGCATGGCAACCAACCCCAGAGCGTGCCGACCGCAAACGCCCGCGGCACCGTGTCCGCCGGCAGAAATCTTGTGGTCAGCGGGCTGATCTGCCGCCACAGCCGGCGTCCCGCTGCTTCGAGCCTCGTTACCAGAGAGGACCATCCGGCGAGGTACAGCCCGAGCAGGATCAGCATGAGGTTGGCGAGCACGTAGAGCGCGAGTTGCAGCGGCAGTACGTCGTAGTACAACACCATCCCGCCGAGTGCGCCGGCGATCGCCCCGGCAAGCGTATAGCTCGCGATCCGTCCGGCGTTATAGGCCAGATGCAACGGCAAGCGCGAACCGGCTCCCGCGGACAAAGCACCGACGATACCGCCACACATGCCGGCGCAATGCCCGCCGCCGAACAGTCCGGCAAGAAATACGGCGAGCAGCGTCGTCTCGGGCGTCATGCCTGTCTCAAATTACCCTTGAATAGCTTTCGCGTTGGCGGTGTTCCCGCAGATAGCGATCGAACACCATGCATACTATGCGCACCAGCAACCTGCCCTTCGGCGTCACCACGATCCAGTCGGGCTGCAGCTCGACCAGCCCATCCTGCTGCAGGCGCTGCAGATCCCCGGTCTCGGCGGCAAAATAGCTGGCGAAGTCCACCAGGTAGGACGATTCTATCGACTCGATCGAAAGCCGGAAATGACAGGCCAGCGCCTGAATCACGGCGCGCCGGAGCAGATCGTCCTTTGTCAGCACCATGCCGCGCCACACCGGCAGGCGCCCGGCGTCGAGCGCCGCGTAGTACTCCTCCAGCTTCTTCAGGTTCTGATAATAAGTCGGGCCGATCCGGCCGATTGCGGATACTCCCAAGCCAAGCATGTCGCACTCGGGGTGCGTCGAGTAGCCCTGGAAATTGCGTTGCAGGCGGCCCTGGCGTTGCGCGACCGCGAGTTCGTCATCCGGTTTGGCGAAATGGTCCATGCCGATGTAGAGAAGACCCGCCCGGGTCAGGCGGCCGATCGCGAGCGTGAGGATCTGCAGCCTGGTTTCCGCCGACGGCAGTTCGGATTCGACGATGCTCCGTTGCGGCTTGAACATCCGCGGCAGGTGGGCGTAGCTGTACAGCGCAACGCGATCGGGATTGAGAGCGAGTACCTTGTCGAGCGTGACGCCGAAGCCGTCCAGCGTTTGCTTCGGCAAGCCGTAGATGAGGTCAAGATTCACGGAGCGCATGCCGGCTGCGCGCGCCTCTTCGATCACGCGGCGGGTGACCTCTTCCGACTGAAGACGGTGCACCGCCTTCTGCACGTTCGGATCGAAGTCCTGCACACCGATCGATACGCGGTTGAAGCCGAGTTCGGCGAGAAATCCCATCGTGCCGGGCTCGACCTTGCGCGGATCGACCTCGATGGAACACTCGAAGTCGGGGCGGCGTTCGAACTGCTCGTTGAAAGCGTGCATCAGTTCGCGCATTTCGCCGCGCGAAAGGAACGTCGGCGTGCCGCCGCCCCAGTGCATTTGGGAAATCACACGTTCGGCTCCCAGCGATGGCGACAGCAACGCCAGTTCCCTGGCGAGGTACTTGATATACTTCGCCGAGTGCCCATGGTTTCGCGTCACCACCTTGTTGCACCCGCAGTAGTAGCAGATGGTGTCGCAGAACGGCAGGTGCGCGTACACCGAAAGCGGCTGCTTGATGCCGCCGATGTTGCGGCTGCCTATCCAGTGCCTGCACTCGGCCTCGCCGAAGGCCTCGACGAAGCGATCCGCGGTCGGATAAGACGTGTAGCGCGGGCCGCTGACGTCGTAATTGCGGATCAGCACCGGATCGATTACCAGTTCCGAGGATGGATAACTCATTGCCCGAACCTATGTGTAGGACGACCCCAACGCGTGTTTGCAGGGAAAACTATGACAAACGCCGGACGGGGGGCTTTGACCTGAATCAACCAAGGCTCGGGTGCTCCGGTTGCTGGCAAGGTGAAGAGTGATGAACCGCGCCCAGGAACGGACTTCCCTGCGCTGGCTGAAGCCCTGGATGGTTGCGGCCGGAGTTGCGGGCGCGGCAGGGATCGTGGTGCTCAACTTCACCGCGGAGCAGTTCGGGGATGGCGTACCCTGGCTTGCAGCCACCGACCTGGTCGTCGATCTTGCCATCCTCGGTGCGGGCATCTTCGCGGTGGTGAGGGTCGCGATGAGCGCCGAAGCC
>CAZYTR010000343.1:0-9250 GCA_964650365.1 uncultured Alcaligenaceae bacterium
CTTTCGAGGGACCGGGCGATTCGGGCCGATGCCTGCGTCGGCTCCTCCTTATGTAGGCCGGCTACACGGCGTCCTCGCCGTCTTGCCCTCGACCCGAATCGCCTCGGTCGCGCATGCGGGACTTATGCAGAGCTTCCCTAGAGGCATCCACTTACTCGACGGATCGCTTGATCGCGCCTATTGCCTGCGTGCCGCGGCGCAGGCCGCGTTGGTGCTGGCGGCGTTGGTGATGCTAAACTTGGCGGCCTACTCGCCGTCCAGCTTCCGTTAGCAAATGTCGGTTTCGCTTCAGTCCAGAACGCAGTCCTCGCGGATGCAGCAGTTGCTGCAGCTCACCAAGCCGCGCGTCGTATCGCTGATCGTTTTCACCGCTGTGATCGGAATGTTCCTGGCGGTGCCGGCCGAGCGTCTGGCCTCGCCCGTGTTCTGGTACGCGGCGTTGTTCGCAACTCTGGGCATCGCGCTGGTGGCGGGTTCGGCCGCGGCGGTCAATTGCCTGGTCGAGCAGAAGATCGACGCCAAGATGGCGCGCACCCGCGCCCGTCCGCTGCCGATGGGCACCATCACTTCGCTCGAAACACTGTTGTTTGCCGGCGTCGTGGGTGGTTTCGGACTGACCCTGCTGTACCTGCAGGTCAATCCGCTCACCATGTGGTTGACGTTGGCCACCTTCGTTGGCTACGCCGTCATCTACACTCTGCTGCTCAAGCCGCTCACGCCACAAAATATCGTGATCGGGGGCGCATCGGGGGCGATGCCGCCGGTGCTCGGTTGGGCGGCGGTGACCGGGGAAGTCGCCGCCGACGCTTTGCTGCTGTTCCTGATCATTTTCGCCTGGACCCCGCCGCATTTCTGGGCCCTGGCGCTGTATCGCAAGAACGAGTACGCCAAGGCCGGCATCCCGATGCTGCCGGTCACCCATGGTGATCGATTCACCCGCCTGCACGTGCTTTTTTACACGGTGATCCTGGTGGCGGTAACGGCGCTGCCATTCGCCAGCCGCATGAGCGGCCTGATCTACCTGGCCAGTGCCGTGGTGCTGGGCGCGTTGTTCTTGATTTACGCCGTCCGGATCTACGTGGCCTACAGCGACGAACTGGCGAAGAAAACCTTCCGCTACTCCATCGTCTACCTGTCGCTGTTGTTTGCCGCGCTTCTGGTGGATCACTATTTTCGCGTCTGAGCGGGTGATCGCCATGAAACCGGCGTTGCGCGCGGGCGTGCTCATCCTGCTCCTCGCGCTGAGCGCCTGCCAGCAAGGCAAGCCCAATTTTCGCGCGACCGACGTCACCGGAGCCGAGTTCGGCCAGGACTTCGCGCTTACCGACCACACCGGCAAACCGCGGGCGCTGGCCGATTTTCGCGGCCGGGTGGTGGTCATGTTCTTCGGGTTCACGCATTGCCCGGACGTTTGCCCCACTACGCTCGCGGAATTGGCGGCCGCAGTGAAAAAGCTCGGCACCGCCGGGGACAAGGTGCAGGTGCTGCTGGTGACCGTGGACCCGGAGCGCGATACGCCGCAAGTCCTGTCGCAGTATGTAGGCGCATTCGATCCGCGTTTCCTGGCACTGCGCGGTACTGCCGAGGAAACCGCGCGGGTGACAAAGGAATTCAAGATCCTCTATCAGAAAGTTGCCGGCGCGCGCCCCGACAGCTACACCATGGATCATTCCGCAGGCACTTACATTTTTGACACGCAGGGACGGCTGCGCCTGTACGTCAGTTACGGGCAGGGGCCGGAGGTTTTTGCCCACGACATTGCCTTGCTGCTGAAACCGTCGTAGAAATCGCGGCCAAAACGAAACGCCCCGCGTTCGCGGGGCGTTGTTTTGTGGTGCCGTGCAACCGGATCAGGCGGGCGATGGCGCCATCAGCGCACGCATTTTCTTCATTGCTTGGCCCTCGATCTGGCGAATGCGCTCGGCGGAAACGCCGAATTCGGCGCCCAGTTCGTGCAGGGTCGCCGCATCCTGCTCGCGCAGCCAGCGAGCCTCGATGATGCGACGGCTGCGCGAATCGAGCGCGGCCAGCGCGTGTTCCAGCCCCTGGCTGCGGGCGCGTTCGTACTGGTCATTTTCGAGCACCAGGCCGGGCTCATCCGCGGGGTCGGCCAGATAGGCAATGGGCGCGAAGCTCTCGTCTTCGTCTTTGGACGAAGGTTCGAGGGCCACGTCGTGCCCGCCCATCCGGGTTTCCATCTCGACCACGTCTTCGGGCCGGACGTTGAGCTGTCTGGCCATGTCCGCTACTGCCTCGGGACTCATGGTCGAGTGACCCTGCTTGAGGCTGCGCAGGTTGAAGAATAGCTTGCGCTGCGCCTTGGTGGTGGCCACCTTGACGATGCGCCAGTTCTTCAGGATGAATTCGTGGATCTCGGCGCGGATCCAATGTACCGCGAACGACACCAGCCGCACCCCGCGGTCGGGATCAAAGCGCCTTACCGCCTTCATCAGGCCGACGTTGCCTTCCTGGATCAGGTCCGCATGGGGCAATCCGTAACCCAGATAACCACGGGCAATCGACACCACCACGCGCAGGTGCGACAACACCAGTTGTCGCGCCGCATCCACATCATCTTCATCCCGCAGGCGCCGGGCCAGCGCGGCCTCCTGCTCCTGGGTCAGGAGAGGATAGCGGTTAACCGCCTGAACATAAGTGTCCAAACTGCCTGTCGTGGACGGGAACCGCACCGCAACAGTCAACGCATTAGTCACTGGATGTTCCTCCTTGCTGCGACATCATTTATACATATTAGCACTCTCAGGATAGGAGTGCCAACGACCTCTGGAAGTTCCACGCCTTGTTGGCAAGAGCCGTTCATCGTGGCTCGATCTGCCATAAGTGGCGACTCACTGACAGCCAAGCGCCGAGCCACCCCAAGACGGCCGAGAACACCAGCAGCATGGCCGAGTCGGCGCCATCCAGGGGTTGCAGGTTGAATGACGTGCCGTAAAGCGTGGCCAATTCGGCAAGCTGGGCGTTGAGCACGACCACCGCCGAGGTCACGATGGCCCAGGCGGCACAGCCGCCGGCCAGACCTTGGAGCGCACCCAAATAAAGGAATGGCCGGCGGATGAACGGATTGGTGGCGCCGATCAGCTTGGACACCTCGATTTCATCGCGTCGGGTGAGAATCTGCAGGCGGATGGTGTTGAATGTCACCGCCACCAGGGCCAACGCCAGCAGCGCTGCCAGCAGCATGACCAGCAGGCGTCCCACAGCGAGCGCGGCGTCCAAACGCCGCGCCCATTCGGCGTCCAGTTGCACATGTTCGACCTTCGGCCAGCGCGCGGCCTGGTCGCGCAGCGCCTCAAGCGTGGCCGGGTCATTGTTTCTGGCCGTTACCACGAAGGCATCGGGCAGGGGGTTGCGCTCCAGGTCGGTCAACACTTCCGCCAGTCCGGCGCTGCGCTTGAGCTTGGCCAGCGCCTGTTCGCGCGCGATGAAATCCACACGGCCGACTTCGGGATGGGTCCGCAGACGCCGTTCCACTGCTGACACGTCGGCCTGACCAGCATCCATGGCCATGAAGACGCTGACCTGCGGGTCGCTGGAAAGCTGGCGCGAAAACGCCTGCAGATTGTCGATGCCGAGATAAAAACCGACCGGCAACGACAATGCGATACCGATCACAATCACATTCAACCCGGTTGCGAATGGCTGACGCGCCAGCCTGACCAGGCTCTCGCGCAGCGTGTCGAAGTGGGCCAGCAGCCAGTTCATGAGGTGAGCCTGCCGTGGTCGAGGTGCAGGATGCGCGGACGGAGGCGCCCGATCAGCGCCTCGTCGTGGGTGGCGATCACCACGGTCACGCCGACCTGATTGAACGACTTGAACATGCCGATGATCTCTTCGGCATAGGCGGCGTCGAGATTTCCGGTGGGCTCATCGGCAAGCAGGATGGCCGGGCGATTGACGATGGCACGGGCGATGCAAAGCCTTTGCTGTTCGCCGCCCGAGAGGGTGATCGGCCTGGCTTTTTCCCGCCCCAGCAGGCCGACCTTGTCGAGCGCCGCGCGCCCCCGCCGCGAGATCTCGCGGCGCGGAAAGCCGGTGATCGCCAGCGGCAGGGCAACGTTCTCGAACACGCTGCGATCGAAAAGCAGCTTGTGGTCCTGGAAAATCAGTCCGAAATTACGGCGCAGATAGGGAATGGCGCCGGAGTTCATCGCCGAGACGTTCTGGCCGTTGATGATCACGCTGCCGGAAGTCGGCATCTCGATTGCGGCGATCAGCTTCAGCAACGTGCTCTTGCCCGCGCCCGAGTGACCGGTGATGAACGCCATCTCGCCAGCCACCACCGTGAAAGTCACGTCGCGCAGCGCTTCGTAACCGCCGGCGTAGCGCTTGGATACGTGGCTGACGCTGATCATGCGCGACGTTGTCATGGGGATCCGGGCGGAGCCGAAGGCGCTGAAGGCAAATCAGCGTCATGCGACTGCAACGCTCGACCATCATTGCCCGGCTGCCCGCGTCGCCTCACTCGAACAATGCCTCAATGAACTGCTCGGCCGAGAATGGCCGCAAATCGTCCGCGCCCTCGCCGACGCCCACGAAGCGCAGCGGGATCGGTTTGTGGCGCGCGATGGCGGCGATGGCACCGCCTTTGGCGGTGCCGTCGAGCTTGGTCAGGATGATTCCGGTGACACCAAGCGCCTGGTCGAAGGCCTTCACCTGCGTGATCGCGTTCTGTCCGGTGTTGGCATCCAGCACCAGCAGAACCTCATGCGGCGCCTCCGGGATCACTTTGGCGATCACCCGTTTCACCTTCCTGATCTCCTCCATCAGGTGTGGCTGGGTCGGCAGCCGTCCCGCGGTATCGGCGATCACGATATCGATGCCTTTGGATAGGGCCGACTGAACGGCATCGAATATGACGGCCGCGGTATCGCCGCCCTCCTGAGCGACCACGGCGACATCGTTGCGTTCGCCCCAGATCTGCAATTGTTCGCGCGCCGCGGCGCGATAGGTGTCGCCGGCCGCCAACAGGACTGATTTTCCCTGCTTGCGGAAAAAGCTGGCGAGCTTGCCTATCGACGTCGTCTTGCCGGCGCCGTTGACGCCCGCCATCAGTATCACGAAGGGCTTGGCGCGGGAAAGGTCGAGCGGTTGCGCCAGGGGCGCAAGCAGCTCGAGAAGCGCCTGCCGCAACGCACCGCGAATCTGCGTTGCGTCCTGCATGCGCTCGCGCGCAGCGCGAGCGCGCGTCTGATCGAGGAGATGGCGCGTTGCATCCACGCCAACGTCGCAGGACAGCAGTACCGCTTCGAGGTCCTCGAAGAGTTGCTCGTCCACCTTGCGCCCGCCGCTGAAAACCGCGGCGAGCTGGGCACCGAGACGCGAGCGGGTGGCGGCCAGCCCGCGGCGCAGCCTCGCCGCCCAGTGGCTATCGCCGCTGTCTTTTATCGGTTCGTCCTTGTCACGCTTGAGGAAACTCAACATACTTTGACGCTGTCACAGCAGTACTCGAAACCAGGCAGCCGCAATTCTATTCTGTTTGTTCTTGGCTCATCCATAAGCATGCTCGATAAACTTGCGCGCGCGCGCCGGCTGGTGTTGGCGTCGGTATTAGTCTGCGTGATTCCGGCGGGGGCCGCGTCCGGCGCGGCGGAACGCACGCTCGACAACGGCCTGAAGATCATCGTCAAGGAGGATCATCGCTCCCCGGTGGCGGTGTCCATGGTGTGGTATCGCGCTGGCAGCATGGATGAAGTGAGCGGCACCACGGGTGTGGCGCATGTGCTCGAGCACATGATGTTCAAGGGCACGCAAAAAGTGCCGCGCGGCGAATTCTCCAGGCTCATCGCCGGCGCCGGAGGCCGCGACAACGCATTCACCTCGCGCGATTACACGGCCTACCACCAGCAACTGCACAAATCGAAGCTCGCGCTGGCGCTCGAGCTCGAGGCCGACCGCATGGTGAATCTGCAGTTTTCCGAGGAGGAGTTCGCCAGGGAAATGAAGGTCATCATGGAAGAGCGGCGCATGCGCACCGACGACGATCCGCACGCGCAGCTCTCGGAGCTGATGATGGCGACGGTGTATGCGGCGCATCCCTACCGCACGCCGGTCATCGGCTGGATGGACGATCTCGAGAAAATGCGCCTCGCCGACGCCAGGGATTGGTACAAGACCTGGTACGCGCCGAACAACGCCACGCTGGTAGTGTGCGGAGACGTGGACGCCGAAGAGGTGTTCCGGTCGGCCGAAAAATTCTTCGGCCGGATCCCGGCACGTACACTGCCGCAGCGCAAGTCGCAAGCCGAGCCGCCGCAACGGGGCGTGAAGCGCATCAACGTGAAAGCACGCGCGGAACAACCTTACCTGCTGATGGCATATCAGGTGCCGGTGTTACGCGATGTCGAAAACGATTGGGAGCCGTACGCGCTGTCGGTATTGGGCGGTGTGCTCGACGGTTCTGCCGCGGCGCGGCTTCCCAGAGAACTGGTGAGGAACAGCCGTATTGCCAATTCCGCAGGCTCGAACTACGACATCACCAACCGCGGACCCGGACTGTTTTTCCTCGACGGGGTCCCTGCGGAGGGCAAAAGCGCGGCCGAAGTCGAGACGGCGTTGCGCGACCAGATCCGGCGCCTGGTGGAAGAAGGCATAAGCGAGGACGAGTTGCGGCGGGTCAAGGCGCAGGTCATCGCGGCACAGGTCTTTGCGCAGGACTCGGTGTTCTACCAGGCAATGCGCATCGGGGCGCTGGATACGGCCGGATTGCCCCACGATTCGGCGGACCGGCAGTTGAAGAAACTCCAGGAAGTCAGCGTCGCACAGGTCCGCGAGGTGGCGCGCAAGTATTTGGTGGACGATAACCTGACGGTGGGGGTACTCGATCCTCAGCCGCTTGCCGCCGGCGCCCGCCCGCGCCCCAGCGTGGGAAACGACCGTGACGGGTAAACCAAAAGTCCTGGCTCGCTTGTTTGTACTTGCCGCGCTCGCATTCGCTGCCACGGCGCAGGCCACACTGCCGGTCCGGCAATGGCAGACGGCCAGTGGCGCGCGGGTGCTGTTTGTGGAGACGCATGGTCTGCCGATGCTGGACGTGACGGTGGATTTCCCGGCGGGAACCAGCCGCGACACGCGCGAAAAGTCCGGTCTGGCTGCCCTGACGTTGCGCATGTTGCGATTGGGCGTGGAAGGTTTCGACGAGAACCAGATTGCCGAGCGCCTCGCCGACGTCGGTGCGGAAGTCGGCGGACGATTCGACATGGACCGCGCCGGGTATGGACTGCGTACGCTTTCGAGCCCGCGCGAACGCGACGAGGCATTGGCGGTGCTGTCGCGCATCCTGCAAAGGCCGACTTTCCCGCAGCCGATCTTCGAACGCGAGAAGGAGCGGGTGCTGGCAGCGCTGAAGGAGTCCGATACCAGACCCGAGACGATTGCCGATCGCGAGTTCAAACGCCTGCTCTACGCCGGCCATCCCTATTCGTTGCGCGGTTCGGGAGAAATCGACACCGTCGCACGGCTCACGCGCGACGATATGGTGGGTTTCTACCTCCGCCATTTTTCCGCCAGGGAAGCGGTGGTTTCAATCATCGGTGACCTTGGCCGCGAACAGGCGCGCGCGATCGCGGAGCAGTTGACTTCCGGCTTGAACGCGGCAGCGCCGCTACCGGCGCTGCCGCCGGTACCGCGCCTTGCCAGCGAACAGACAAGCTGGATCGCGCATCCGGCCACCCAAGCGCATATCCTGATCGGCCAACCGGGAATCAAGCGCCTCGATGCCGATTTCTTTCCGCTGTGGGTGGGCAATTACGTGCTCGGTGGCGGCGGATTCTCCTCCCGTCTCAACGAAGAAATCCGCCAGAAGCGCGGCTTTGCCTACAGCGCATACAGTTACTTCAGCCCGCTCGCACAACAGGGACCGTTCCAGATCGGGCTGCAGACCAAGAAAGATCAGGCCGAGGAAGCCCTCGAGGTGGCGCGCGACACGCTGGCGAAATTCGTCGCAGAGGGTCCGACGCAGCAGGAATTCGAGGCCGCGAAACAGAACATCGTCGGCGGATTCCCCTTGCGCATCGACAGCAACCGGAAAATCCTCGAGTACCTGTCGCTGATCGGTTTCTACCGCCTGCCGCTGAGTTATCTGGAAGACTTTCCGGCGAGGGTCGACGCAGTGACGCTGGCCGAGGTGAAAGACGCCTGGCGCCGTCGTATCGACCCCGCCCGCATGGTCACCGTGGTGGTCGGCGCTTCGGTAAGCCCTTGACCCATACAGGCCCGGTGCCGGCGCGTAGCAACAGCGTTCGCATCATCGGCGGCGAGTGGCGCCGTCGTCTGATCCACTTTCCCGGCACGGCGGACCTGCGGCCTACTCCGGATCGGATGCGCGAGACCCTGTTCAACTGGCTGGGACAGGACCTTACCGGGGAGACCTGTCTGGATCTGTTCGCCGGCAGCGGCGCGCTCGGGTTTGAAGCCGCCTCGCGCGGCGCCAGGCAGGTGGTGATGGTGGAGCGCGACCCGCAGATATTCCGCGCGCTGCAGGCGACTCACACAATCCTTGGTGCCGGACAGGTTGAATTGGTGCGCGCCGATGCGCTGGCGTTTCTGCGATCCGATGCGCGCCGCTACGGCGTGGTGTTTGTGGATCCGCCCTACCATCTGGATCTGCTGCCGCGTCTGTTGCCCCTGTTGCCCGGGCGTCTCAATGGCGGCTCGCGCGTCTACCTCGAATCCGACCGGCCGCCGGAGTTGCCCAAAGGCTACGAGGTGCTGCGCCAATCCCGTGCCGGGCGGGTGCACGGTCTCCTGATAAAATGGGTTCAATCATGAAGACGCGAATCAACAGGGCGGTCTATCCGGGCACCTTCGACCCGATCACGCGCGGCCACGAGGACTTGGTACGCCGCGCCTCGACTTTGTTCGACGAGATGATCGTCGCGGTGGCCGACAGCCGGGGGAAAAGCCCGTTCTTTACCGTCGAAGAGCGCGTGGCGATGGCCAGAGAAACGCTGGCGCCCTTCAACAACGTGAAGGTGGAAGGCTTTTCAGGCCTGTTGATGGACTTCCTGCACAAGCACGACGCCAAGATCATCCTGCGGGGGCTGCGCGCGGTATCGGATTTCGAGTACGAGTTTCAGATGGCCGGAATGAACCGCAACCTGTTTCCGGATGTCGAAACCCTGTTCCTGACGCCGGCCGAACAATACATGTTCATATCCGCCACCATGGTTCGCGAGATTGCCAGCCTGGGCGGAGACGTCTCGCCGTTCGTCAATCCGATCGTGATTCCGCG
>CAZYTR010000344.1:0-10274 GCA_964650365.1 uncultured Alcaligenaceae bacterium
GACGATGATCTTGCGGGCCACTGCAATCATCGCCACCGTGAGTACCGTCTCGAGGTGAAACTCCCGGCGAACGATGTAGGTTTTCACCGAGTGAAGTAGCTCGATTCCGATGAGCACCAACAGGAACAGGCCGAACAGCTCTAGCAGCTCGTCGATTTCCAACAGGAACACGGGCGGGGTGAGCACGTCCTTGACAAGGATCCACGCTAACTCGATGGTGGCAAGCAGCACTACGCTGGCCATCAAGACGAGCAGGGTGTGAGTTATGGCCCGCTCAAATTTGTCTAGGTACGGTAACAAGGGGCTGTTTCTCCTTTTTGACGCGGCATGGAAGACGACGCAGCAATGACGCCCAACGTAGAAGTCACCGGCGCTGCGCGGCTTTATCGCGCAGCGTCCGAGTGGACTGCCGGGTTAGCCTTAACTTGACCGGTCATGACCTCACCCTTTGGCAAGGTGGTCCCGGTACCACGCAATCGTGCGTTCGATACCGGCAGGGATGGGTGTGGCAGACAAGCTGAACTCGCGTTCGATTCGCGACGAATCGACCACAAACGGCGCTGTGAACTCGTACATCATCTCCACGCTGGCGCGCGCGGCGGGGACGAACAATCCGGCCACACGCATCATGAGCGGTGACACCGCGCTCATTCTCGGTTCGACGCCAAGGACTCGACAAGCCTCCTCGACCATTTGGCCCTGAGTTTTGGCAGGGGCATGCGGGGCAATCCAGACCTGACCGAAGGCATTGTCGTGCGTGCCCAGCGCGGCCGCCGCGAGGCCGACGTCCTCGATATACGAGAAGGAATGCGGAATCTTCGTTGAACCACTGAGTTGAGCTTTCTTGCCGGCAACCAGATTACCGAAAACCCTTTCACCAAGTGCTGAAGCTAGCACGCCAGGTCCGTAATAGTCGCTGGCGCGAAGGGAAGCCGTGCGTACTTCGCCGCGTGCGTGAGCCGCCATGACTTCCTCGGCCATCTTCTGGCGCAGCGCCCCCTTCCTTGACACCGGAGCGACTGGCGAGGTCTCCGTCATCGGCTGGGAGGAGTCATACATGTAGAGGTTCTCAATCGACACGTATCTGGCGTTCGCGGTCTTCGCGGCGGAAAGCGCGGCGGCCTGCAGGGCCGGGAAGAACTTGTGCCAGAGGTGATACGGGGGATTCAGTGCTTGGTAGACGACGCTGGCTCCGGAGGCCGCAGCGGCCGCCTGAGTGGCGTCTGCGACGTCGGCCTTGGCCATCTCGACGTCGGCCGGCATCAAGCCTGGTCGGACTCCACTTCGATTCACCGCGCGCACAGCGTGCCCTTGGTTCCACAGTGCCCGCGCCGTCCAACACCCTACCGGGCCGGTTCCGAAGATCACATGTAACTGGGAAGTCATGATTCGTACGTCTCCAAATTGTGAGGCTAACGCCGGCGCTCACCTGCGCTGAGCGCGTTAGCGCGAAGCGTCAGGTGCAGCGGCTGGTTAGACCCCAAGCAGCAACCAAAGGTAGAGCGCCGCAGCGATGAGACTGAACACCGTGCGCACTGCATGTAGTTTTCCCCAACGCTCCAGGAGAGTGCGAGTTTCGGCGGACGAAAGGTCGCGGCCTTGAGCTAAAAGCCTGTGGTTGGTGGGCATGATAACGATGAATGTGAATGGCACGACGAATCCGATAAGCAATGCCGCGATCAGCCACCAAGCGCCTGCGCCCATGAGCCAAGCTGCGGCACCCGCCAGCAAACTGAGCAGCGCCAGCGGCGCTTGAAGCCATGTGGCGCGTTTGTAGCTTGGCGCCCATTGCATTGCAGCGGCGCGAGTTTCAAGACCCATCCGGGCGGGGTGTTCGACGAGATTGATATACAACGCAGCTCCCGCGAACAGCGCGGCGCAGAGAGTTGCGACGAATTGCAATGCGTAGACCATCTGATGAATCTCCTTGGGGTCTAACGTTTGAGCTCAGCCGCGTGCGAAGGCCGCAGGCCGTAGCACGTCGGCTGGAGCGAAGGGTTAGAGCGCACTCTCGCGAACGCCCATGCGGGACGCGGCGGACTGCTTGCCACCTGTGGCGGGGTACACCGTGCCTGCCTTGCCCAACCCAAACGGCGGCATGTTGACGTAGATGTTTTCGTAGCTCCCCGGCATTGCAACGTAGGTCTCATGCCAAATGCCCACCGAGCCGTTTGTTCCGACCGCCTTGTTGAATGCACGCCAAGCCGGGAGATGTTCGGTTTCCTTGTTTCGCGCATAGGCCAGCAACTGGTCCAGAGAGCGCCAGTACTGGACCATGATCGTCGTGCGGGCAAACCAAGCCTCGGCGTGGACAAAACCCATTTCGGGGTGACCGTAGAGTTCCTTGATCATGCGCGGCATGGCCATGAAAACCGGCAGCCACTTGTGCACAAGTATGGGGTTGTTTATTCGTATGCCGATCATGAATACGACAAAGGTGCCGTCGAATGAGGCGGCGAGGCGTTCGTTTCGGGTCATTGGATAGGTGCTCCTGTGCGCTCTAACGTTCGAGTTCAGCCGCCGCCGACGGCGGTCGGCCGGAACGAATGGTTAGGGAATCTCTGAACAAGTGAGCGTCAAATGTTGATTGGGGTGCTGAACAGATGAATCGGGTTGTTGAATCCGGTTTGGTGAGCCTTTCGAGGCGCATTTGCACTCGATTGGCCCTGTTTCCCAGTTCATCAGGCGTAGCTGTGCTGTGCGCGCAGCAACGTTCGTCGCACCATGAACAGATTGGCCAGCGCACAGGTGACGAACAACCGGTTGGCATTCTTGGCGATGCCGCGGTAGCACACCTTGACGAAGCCGAAGAGGCGCTTGATCACCAGAAACGGATGCTCGCCCTTGGCGCGCACCTTCGATTTGTTTCGATTCCTCGCCCGCTCCACAGCACTGAGCGCCTTATGGCGGCTCGCCTTGGCTTGCGTGAAGTCGCGCGCGTGGGGCGCAACGCGCCGGATCACCTGGGTTTGCCCGACGTAGGCACTGTCGCCCCATACCCGCGTCTCAGCCCCGTGCAGCAAGTGCGCCAATGCCTGACTGTCGTGCACATTGGCAGGCGTGGCCACCACGGAGTGAATCAGCTTGGTTTTGGCTCGCCACCCCGATGTGCGCCTTCATGCCGAAGTACCACTGGTTGCCCTTCTTGGTTTGTTTCATCTCGGGGTCACGCTCACCGGATTGATTCTTGGTCGAGGAAGGCGCGTTGATGATGGTGGCGTCCACGATCGTGCCGCTGGCGACCTTGAGCCCTTGGGCCTGCAGGTGGCGAGCGACTTGCTCGAACAGCGCCCGGCCCAGTTCGTGGCTCTCCAGCAGGTGGCGGAACTTGCACACCGTGGTCTCGTCGGGCACGGGTTCGCGCCCCAAGTCGATCCCCACGAACGCGCGCATCGCGCTCGAGTCGTACAACGCCTCCTCCACAGCCGGATCCGACAGATTGAACCAGTGCTGCAGGAAGTAGATCCGCAACATCCTCTCCAGCCCCACTGGAGGGCGCCCGTTGCCAGGCTTCGGATACACCGGTTCGATCAGCGCGCACAGCTTAGACCACGGCACTACGCGTTGCATCTCGGCCAGAAACGCCGCTCGCCGGGTGGTCTTGGCGTATTTGTCGAACCCCAATGTGGCCAGTGTCTTCTGTTTCATCGTTGTTTACCCCTCATCCAGTTTCGCTCATGCTATGACAAAGCAATAGCGAAAAAGATCGGGACTTAATCAGAGATTCCCTAGTGTTTGCTCCTGTTTTCGCAAAAGAACTTCGGCCTAGGAAGGCAGATTTGTCTCTGCCACAGCTAACGTCGCAATTGAACCGCGCCGTCAGGCGTCCGTCTCGAATTGCCGGTTAGACCTACTTCGACCAACCCCTCACGATAATTGGCGATTGCGCGTACATCGGCTTGCGTAGGGCGGCCAGCCAATTTGTCACCGTGGCACAACCAACAGCGTGCGCGGCCACAGCCACCGACGCGCTGAGACTTTCTGAAGCGGCCCGGTTCCAGATCGCAAGTGCAGACCACTGGTTGTTCGTGCGTCGCCAAGTGCGCTCGCCATATGCGAAGAGTACGGTGCTTTTCGAATGCGGCGCGTCTCATTTTGGTGAGGTCTAACGTCGCAATTGAACGGCGCGCCGCTCTCCGGCGCGTCCGTTTTCGAACGCGCGGTTAGAGCGCATATTCACTTCACATCTTCCAACTTGACCCCACGCCCGGTGCGCAAACTGCTGCGCGCGGACTCGACTCGCTGAAGGAAACGCGGATCGTGCTCCAGGCGATAGTCGAACCAGTCGTCCTCCGTCTCGAAGCCAATCAGTACCCCCGCCGGTTTACCGTGGCGAGTGATGATGATTTCCGCCGTTTCCGCCTCGCGGAGGAACCGCGACAGGTCGTCCTTCATCTCGGACAGGGGTACTTCCTTCACTCGAGGTTTCCGAATTGCGCCAGCCATGATTCAGCCTCCGATTTGGCCACGATCGCCAGCACTTCGACGGTCGAGGCCGAAACGTCATAAAATACGCGAACCTCGTGGACCCGCAGTCGGTATTGCGGCCTGGACAGGCCGCGCAACCGCTTGATGCGGCTACGGCTCGTTTTGGTCGGTTCGTGCCTAAGATGCGTTTCGAGCGCTTCCCGCACCGTTGCCCGTAGTACAGTCTTCAGTTTGCGCAGATCTTCAACGGCTTCCGGGGCGAGAAGGATCTCGAATCGCATTCTAGCCAGATTATAGCCAGAATAGGCGGGTTCCGCAATTGATGCGCTCTAACGAGGGTGTAGAAAAAGTCTCCCGCGATATTGCTCCCGTCATGTCGGTGGTGCAAGATCGAGGCATTGATATTTTGTGGGAGATGCTGCTGCGATGGCCCGTTACAAGGTAATCGATCGGTCTCCGAAGTTTCTTCCCGTAGTTCTTTCCGAACAACTCTTACCCGGCACCTTCGAGCACGCGCTCAATTACCTGCTCGATCACGAGCTCGACTTGTCGCGCTTCGATGAGCGGTTCTGCAACGATGACACCGGCGCCCCCGCGTACCCGCCGGCGGTGCTGCTCAAGCTGATCCTGTTTGCCTACTCCCGCGGGATTGTCGGCAGCCGCCCGATCGAGCAAGCCTGCCGCGAGAACGTGGTGTTCATTGCGCTTGTCCCCGGACAGCGCCCCGCACTTCACCACCGTGGCCTCCTTCATTCGCGCGCTGGGAGCCGAGATCACCGATGTCTTCACCCAGGTGCTGTTCCTGTGCGATGCGCAGGGCTTGATCGGGCGGGAGATGTTCGCCATCGATGGCGTCAAACTGCCTTCCAACGCATCGAAGGCCAAGAGTGGCACCCGGGCCGAGTTTACACAGGAAGCGGCCAAGCTCGAAGCGCAAGTCCAGAAGATGCTGGCGCGCCACCGCGAAGCCGATGACAGCCCCCTTGAGCCGGGATTAGCCGAGAAGGAAACCCAGCGCATCGAGCGGCTGCAGAAAGACGCCGCCCAAAATCCGCCAATGGCTCGGGGCAACCCCGAGGACCGGCGCGGGGCGAAGGACTCAATCCGCAAGAGCAACCGCACCGATAACGAGTCGGCGAAGATGGCCACCGGTAAAGGCGTGATCCAAGGCTATTGCGGGGTGGCGGCGGTGGATGCGCAATGCCAGATTATTGTCGAAGCTCAAGCCCACGGCACGGGCTCGGAGCAAGAACTGCTCGTGCCCGTGGTCGAGGCGATGCGGGATCTGATCGGGGAAGATTCAATCGTGACTGCCGATGCGGGCTATCACAGCGAGGCCAACCTCAAAGCCTTGGCCGAGTCGAACATCGAGGCGCTCATCGCCGACAACGGCATGAGAAGCCGCGACGAACGCTTCACCGACCAGGAAAAACACAAGGCCCAGCCCGATGCGCTCTGGGACAAGTCCCCCGTCGAGAAGAAGGAAACACTATTCGGTCCCAAGGACTTTGCCTACGACGAAGAATCGAAGACCTGCATCTGCCCGGCGGGGGAGTTTCTCTATCAGAACGGCAGTCACTGTGTGATCGGCGGGCGCGAGGCGGTGAAGTTCACCGGCGCCAAGCGGGTGTGCGGGCCGTGTCCCTTAAGAAACCAGTGCCTGCGCCACCCCGACCGCACGCCCACCCGCCAGGTAGTGTTCTTCACCGGCAAGAACCACCACCCCGAGTCCCACACGGCACGAATGAAACGCAGACTCGACAGCGACGAAGGCCGCCGCCGCTACGGTAAGCGCTTTGCCACCGTGGAGCCGGTGTTCGGCAATCTGCGCCACAATAAGCGGCTCAGTCGCTTCACGCTACGGGGACGAACGAAAGTGGACACGCAGTGGAAGCTCTACTGCCTGGTGCACAACATCGAGAAGCTGGCGCATCACGGGTATGCGCAATGAGGAGAACCAGACGGGGAAGCACAATCGGGCGACCCACTGAACAGCAAACGCAATTCAAAGACCGGGACCGCGCTAGCGAAATCTCCCCTTCGGGAAACCGCCGCCACAGCGCGGCAGAAAATCGCTGCGCACAAAAGGGGTTTTTCTACAGCCTCAACGTTTGAGTTCAGCGGCTGCCGAAGGCAGTCCGCTGGAACGAAGGGTTGGGCGTCACATCAAGATCATCCATCACGTCTTGATGATGTGTTCCTTCAGTCCCCTGCGCGGTGATGGACCGATCGCTGGTGCATAACCCAATCTTGCCCACATCTGGACGGTATAGCGTGGTCGAGGCGCATCAAGGAGTTGATGTATTTCTGCGTATGGCTTTTCCACCTCGGGATATTCCTGCAAGGCTTGGGAAACAGGCTGCATCGAAAGACCATGCAGCGTTGCGGCGAGTTGTGCCCGCACATAGGCACGTCCAGCGTTGACCTGAACCTTGCGGTCGTTACCTTCGGTGATCATCCAGAAGAAAGCGGGGGTCGAATCGAGCTTCGAATTGAAATCCGTGATTTGGCTAGTCACAGCAGCGTCATCTGGCGCCGGTGCCCTCGAACGATCAAATAAGCCGAGGCTGACAAGTAGTCGCGGGAACAACTTGTTGATTGAAATTCCATCACGATACTTTGTTATTTCTTCCGGACCGACACGCAATACCTTATAGGACTCCAATATCGTCCGCGGCGTTACCAGTTCGATGCGCCAAGCCTCGGCAGCAATGGCTCGCTGTTTTGTCAACAAGTCCGGTTTGTCGTTGCCAACAAAGCCAAGTCGGACCGGATAGGTCGCGACCGAATCTGTGATGTCCGCGACAGCCGCAGGTGGTATGTCTCTTGGTTTATAAGCCTCGCGATTAGTGCGGCGCTTCATAATGTGTGCAAAGAGAGGGTCTTTTTTTACGTTTTTGTCTGCCGCAAGGCGAATACGGGCAACCGGGCGCTGATCGATCTTCATCGCATCAAACTCACCCTCGGGGAACAACTCGATGTCCGCCCGCAACCCCTTTTCTCTCGCTGCCATGTGCAGCAACTCCAGAAATGTGCCATGGCTCATCATGATTTGTCGTGAATAGGGGTCGGTTTCCGGAAGTAGGCGGCCAAGATCGCAATACAGGACTATTTCGTCTGGCTGTCGAAGGTCGACCATCCAGGATTGCAGATTGTGTGAATGAGGGGCAAGGATCGCGTAGCTCAAAATCCATTCGCGTACATTGGCCTCGTTCATGGGACCCTGCCAGGCGGCCACCGCCTCAGTAGGGATTTCGCTAGAACAAGAGCTCAGGCTTGGTAAGGCAGTAAAAGCAAGACCCCCACCCGCAAATCGAATAAATGCTCGTCGATTCATTGACTACTAACTCCTCGTGACGCCCAACGGACCGCCGTCAACCGGGCGCCGGCGGGCGCAGCGCGACGGGAATCCAACGGCACCGCCGTTGGGCGCTCCGGTTCAACGGCGGGTTGGACGAAGCCGCTACGCGGAGGAAACGGCGCTGCCGGGTTCGATTCAAAATGTAACCTCATCCCCTCTCACGAGGGGTTGTTCCACGACCAACCATGAGGTTACACCAAGATGAAATCATCGACCGAAGCACTATTCGAAAAGAACTACCAGTCGCATTTGAAGCACCTGAAGCTCAAAGGACTGCAACCCAAGACGATTGATGCTTACTCCCGCGCCATCCGCCGAATTGGGGAACGCTTTGATCATCGGATCGACAGTTTAACCGAGCCGCAATTGACTGATTACTTCACCGAACTGGTGGCCTCGCACTCCTGGAGTACGCTCAAGCTGGATCTGTATGGGTTGAAGTTCTACTACGCACATGTCTTGCACAAGCCCTGGGCGGCGCCCGGTCTGATCAAACCGCCCAAGACCCAGCGCTTGCCGGATATCGTCACCGTTGCCGAAGCCAAGCGGATCTTCGCCACCACCCGCGTTGTCAGCTACCGGGTGTTCTTCTTCACGCTCTATAGCCTCGGGTTGCGCCTGGGCGAAGGACTGCGGCTGCAGATAGGCGATATCGACTCGGTGCGCGCACGCGTGCACATCCGTGATTCCAAGGGCAACCGGGATCGCTTCGTTCCCCTGCCGCAAGCCACGCATCAACTGTTGCGCCGTTTCTGGCGGGTGCATCGCAATCCGGTGCTGTTGTTCCCCAATCGCCATGGCGGTTTGAACGGGGCCGCGGCCGCCACCACGCCCCTGGATCGCGGCGGCGTGCAAAAGACCCTGCACAAGGTGAGCAAGGCCTGCGGCCTAAAAAAAAGATCACCCCACACAGCCTTCGCCACAGCTATGCAACCCACCTGATCGAGGCGGGAGTCGATCTGATCGAGGTGCAGAAATTCCTTGGCCATCACTCGATTCTCACCACCGCCCGCTATACCCATCTGACCGACCAGACCAAGCATCACGCCCTCGACCGGATCAACGCTCTGATGGATGGTTTCAGCATCGCCTGGGGGAAGGTCAAATGATCCGGCTAGCTTCAGTCATCGACACCTTCGAGGCGCAGTTCCTGGCGCACTACCGGGACCGACTCACCTCTGAGCACACTCGGGCACTCGCGGCCATGAAACAGTGCCGCACAGAAGTCAGCCCCATGATGCAGGTCAAATGCACCGGCTGCGAGCACCAGAAACTGGTGCCACACTCCTGCGGCCATCGCCATTGCCCGCACTGCCAGCATCACGAAAGTCAGCAATGGTTGGAACGCCAGATGAAGAAACAGGTGCCCGCCGAGTACTTTCTGCTGACCTTCACCCTACCTGCCGAATTCAGAGCGCTGAGCTGGGCGCACCAGAGTGTCGTCTACGAGCTGCTGATGCGCTGTTGTTGGGAGACGGTGCGTACCTTCAGCCAGAACGACAAGCAGTTGCAGGGCACCCCCGGCGCCACCGCGGTGTTGCATACGAACACGCGCCGGATGGATTTCCACCCCCATGTCCATCTCATCATGCCGGCGGCAGCGCTCGACGGTAAGCGCCGGCAATGGCGAACCAAACGGCGCAAGGCTAAAGGCAGCTATCTGTTCAACCACAAGGCGCTGGCCAAGGTCTTCCGGGCAAAGATGCTCGCGGCCATCCAAGCCGCCGGATTGACGCTTCCGCCTCGTTACCCCGAGAAATGGGTGGTGGATTGCAAATCCGTGGGCAGTGGCGAGAAGGCGCTGATCTACCTCGGGCGCTATCTTTACCGGGGCGTCATCGCCGAGAAGGATATCCTCGCCTGCGCCGACGGTCAGGTGAGCTTCCGTTATCGCAATGCCAAGACATCAAGGATGGAAAGCCGAACCGTGTCCGGCGCGCACGTCTTGTGGCTGGTTTTGCAGCATGTGCTGCCGAAAGGTTTCCGGCGTGCACGCAACTTCGGTTTTCTGCATCCGAACTGCAAGCGGTTGATCGCTTTGCTGCACCTGCTGCTGAAGTTCGCCCCCGGTCAGGCGGTGGCTTGGTTCAAGAAACGCGCGCCGATCCTGTGCACCTGCTGCGGGGCGGTGATGGTGATCGTCAAAACCCGGATTCGATCCGTGTTCTCGGGAGCCATCCCGATTCCGATTCCCACCGAGGCGACGCAGTGACCGTGTAGGCATAACGCGCTTCGGCGTGTGTCGGGAGTTCAGCGCCCATAAGCTGAGGCAACGGCCTGCATGCAATACGACTCAATAGGCCAATAACCGCCCACATCCGCCTCCGACCACCGTGGCGGCTCGCATGAAACGGGCGCGCGGACTCCCATCCTCCCGGCAGAACTTCAAACCGGGGCAGTTTCCAAAAAGATATTTTCTATCAGAGGCAGCCCGTACTCCGGGACCGGGCTTGTCCAACAAACGGTTCAGATCGTGGCTCGCTTC
>CAZYTR010000345.1:0-3513 GCA_964650365.1 uncultured Alcaligenaceae bacterium
ACATGCAGCGCTACGGGGTTTGGATACGCCCGAATCGTGCCACTATCATTTTTCGTCCGGCGAGAATTCCCGTACGATTAATCGTGGTCATATCGGATGTCTCTGACGTAGGCTATAACTGCACGCCATGTCGTCGTTGACGAAACCAGACATACCTGCGTCATTTCTCGCCTGGTGGGCCGCGCAGAAAGCGCGTCCCAACTACGGCGAGTTCGCGCAGGCTCTTCTTCGCGTTGGCATCGGCGTCATCCTTCTGTCAGCCTACTACGCCTGGGTGGACTGGAGCGCCCAAACCTGGGTTCGGTATCTGTGCTGGGGTTTCGTTACCCTATCCTTCGTCCTATTCGCCTGGATTTATCGACAAAGAGAGAGCTCTGATCTTGTTCGTTTCCTGACTTTGGCGGTCGACATGGGCACTCCGACAATTCTGCTCGGCCTCACCGGAGAGCGCAGCGCCATTCTGGTCTTCGTATACACGTGGGTGGCGGTAGGACATGGGTTCCGATTCGGTCTTCGGTACTTGCATGTCGCGTGGATCGTAAGTCTAGTCGCCTTCGTCCTGGTCTATGGTTTGAGTGCGGCAGTCGATGGTTATTGGTACCAGCATCCTCTAGTCTGGCTTGGCGCGTTCTTTTGGATTGGGGCACCCACGTTCTATGTAGCCCAATTGCTCAAGCAGAAACTGGTTGCTGTGCAAGCGGCAGAAGAAGCGCGGGCACAGGTAGAGCGCGCACAGGCCGAGGCGGAACGGGAACGTGTCGAACGAGCACGGGCTGAGGCCGAGCGCGCCCGGGCTGAAGCGGAGGCGGCGAGTGAAGCAAAGAGTGAATTCCTCGCCACCATGAGCCACGAGATGCGAACGCCCCTGAATGGCGTTGTGGGTGCCGCAGAGATGCTCGCAGCAAGAGATCTGCCTCAACAGGAGCGACAACTCGTGGACTGGCTGCTGGCCTCGTCGCGC
This sequence comes from uncultured Alcaligenaceae bacterium, assembly GCA_964650365.1. Lineage (GTDB taxonomy): Bacteria > Pseudomonadota > Gammaproteobacteria > Burkholderiales > JACQAP01 > JACQAP01. The sequence goes on from CAZYTR010000345.1 coordinate 962, forward strand.
CAGCTTCGCTCGCTGATTGACAACTTGCTGGATCTGCGCAAGATCGAGGCGGGAAAGATTCTCATTGAACGCGCCCCGCTGGACCTGCACGTACTCATGAATCACCTGGTCGCTCTGTTCGAACCTGAAGCCAAGCGCGCCCACTTGCGCTTCACCAAGAGCGTTTCACTGGACGCTCCCTATCTGCTTATAGGGGATGACGCCCGCATTCAGCAGGTATTGATCAATCTGACCGCCAACGCGCTCAAGTTCACGCGGCAAGGTTTCGTTCGCGTGAGCGCCGCTTCGATGGAACAAACCGACCATGCAGTAAAACTGCGGTTCGAAGTCCGCGACACCGGTATCGGTATAGCGCCCCAGCACGCGGAACGCATCTTCGAAAGATTCACGCAGGCCAACGCAACCATCCACCGCCAATACGGGGGATCTGGGCTTGGCACTACGATCTGCAAACACCTCGTGGAACTCATGGGTGGCGAAATCGGCTTTGACAGCGAGGCCGGAAAAGGAAGTCTCTTCTGGTTTACCGTGCCACTGTCCCGACAACCCGCCGAGGCCTACGAGGAAGGCGCCGGCGTTTCCATCCGCGGTGCCGGTCTGATCGTCGTGTCGTCCCGACCAGGGATGCTGGAATGGGCCACGGAGGCCGCGTGCGAACGGCAGATGGACTGCACGACAGTCATTACCGTTGATGAGGCGGTTGCCAGAGTGCCGGAGGATGCCAGGCCGGAATGGTGTGCCCTCCTGATTGACGGCGAAGATATCGATCTCGATTGGCGGGAGGCCCCCAACGCAGTGAGGGCCGCCGGCAGGCCACTTCCTTGCATCCTGGTTCATCCCGATTGCCCCGAAACCGACGCATTCGATGCGGGTTACATCTGTGTTCTCAGGACGCGAGATCCACGCCTGCTAAGTAGAGCCATACGGACCGTTGTGGCGGGCGCGTCGTCGCCTCGGCCTCTGGCCGAGACTCCCGGGCCGGCGCCTCTCGCGCGGCCTGGCCTACACCTCTTAGTTGCAGAGGACAACCAGATCAGCCAGCAGATAATCGCAATGATGCTGCAAGGCGGCGGCCATCATGTAACCGTGGCCAGCGACGGAGAGAGCGCGCTTGATAAGTACGAGCAGACCCGTTTTGACCTGGTCATTCTGGATATGAACATGCCCGGACGTACCGGCCTGGAGGTCGCCAAGGCCATCCGGGTACTCGAGGCCACGGGACGCGGGGCGCGGGTCCCGATCATCATGCTCACGGCAGCCGCCAGCATCGACCTTCAGGAAGACTCCGAAGATGCCGGCATTGACGTATTCCTCGCCAAACCTGTCGATCCGCGCTCCTTGTTGCGTGCGGTTGACCATGCCTATCGCACGCCGCTTGAGCCGTCCGGGAAGTCTTACGACACTCCCTCGCACGCTCAAACACGGGATGGCTATATTGACCACGTTCTGCTTCGAGATATGGCGCGCTTCTCCAATGATCCCGCCTTCGTGCAGACTCTGACCAGACAGTTCAGCAAAGATGCGCGACAACTCATCGACGAAATCGAAGCCGCCCTGGTTGACAAAGACTACGAGCAGTTTCGAGAGTTGGCCCACGCGCTCAAAGGCTCTTCGATGATGGCCGGCGCGATTCGCCTGGGGGATTCGGCAGCCCGTGCCGAGAAGATCACCAACCGTAACGTAGACTCCGTAGACAACGAGGTGATCAGCGATCTCCGCAAGACATTCGAAGCCACGCAAATCGAACTCTTCCGAATGTTTGCTCCGCAGTCGGCGGAACACGACACCGTGACCGAACGTCCGAGCCACGTCGTGAGGACTATCGTTCAGCAGTAAGTGATGGAGAATTATCGAACGGGTCTGTGAGGGCGCCGCTCGTTGTTGAATTGCTCAAATTCGAATTTATCGAAGAGCAAATTACAGGATTGGCCTGCGGCCGTGCCACCGGTAACGAAACAGTAAAGGGCAACAATGAAAATCGATCCATCTATCCGTGAGGAGATAGTTCGCCGTCTTTTCGAGGCTGCGGACACAAACCTTACCGCGGACAATGTAACTAAAGCGACCTCCCTTCGCGAGGATCTGGGGATTAATTCAATGTCATTGATAGCCTTGGCATTAGACCTCCAAGAAGACTTGGGCATTGTCATCGAAGATGAGGCCTTGAGCAGGATTCAAACTGTTGGAGACCTTTTCGAGACAATCGAGAGCATCCAAAAAGAGGGCTGACCAGTGCGTGTTACCGACCAAGAATGAACACTCGCCGCGTTGCAATCACCGGCATTGGACTGATCTCGTGCTTGGGGCACGACTACGCCGAAGTCGTGCGCGCCCTGCGAGCCGGCGTGAGCGGCGTTCGTGCCATGCCCGAGTGGGAAACCTTGGGTCTGAAGAGTCGAGTGGCTGGCGCGATAGTCAACCTCGACGCGAAGCTGGAACGCACACCCCTCCCGAAAAAGTTGCTTCCTGCGATGTCGGAAGCAGCTAAGTACTGTTGCATCGCGTCCCTCGACGCAATAAACGATTCCGGGCTTTCCGAGACAGACGTGCAG
>CAZYTR010000346.1:0-6781 GCA_964650365.1 uncultured Alcaligenaceae bacterium
GTGGCGCGCGTCGAGCAACGCCGCGTGCGCGGTTCCCATCCTGGCTCAGTCCAGTTCAGCAAACTCTCGTTTGCGCGTCTTGGACGGCCAGATCCCGGCCGGCCGGTACAACATCATCAGCACCAGTGCCAGACCGAACAAAAGCATGCGGATGACTTCCGGTTCGATCAGCATGCGGCCGAACACGGCCCTTTGCACCGGCTCCACGGTATAGCGCAGCACTTCCGGAACAAAGGAAAGCAACAACGCGCCGATGACCACACCGCCGATATTGCCCATCCCGCCAAGGACCACCATCGACAGCACCATGATGGATTCCACCACCACGAAGCTCTCCGGGCTGATGAAGCCCTGCATCGCCGAAAACATGCCCCCGGCGATGCCGCCGAAACTCGCGCCCATCGCGAACGCCAGCAACTTGATGTTGCGGGTGTTGATGCCCATCGCCTGGGCGGCGACTTCGTCCTCGCGGATCGCGACCCAGGCACGGCCGATGCGCGAATTCTCCAACCTCAGGTTGATCACGATAACGGCGAGCAGCACCAGCATCAGCAGATAGTAATACTTGATCGGGCCGCTGAACGTCAGCCCGAGGAGGGTTTCGCTGCGGGCGAAACTGAAATTGCCGATCGTAAACGGATCGATGAGCGTGACGCCCTGCGGTCCATTGGTAAGATTAACCGGCTGCGACAGATTGTTGAGGAAAATGCGCACGATCTCGCCGAAACCCAGCGTCACGATCGCGAGGTAGTCGCCGCGCAATTTCAGCGTCGGCGCACCCAGCAAGACCCCGAACAGGCAGGCCAGCGCCGCGCCGATCGGCAGGATGACCCAGAAAGGCAGGTGCAGCCCGAAATGCGGCGAGGCGAGCAACGCGTAGGTATAGGCCCCGACCGCGTAGAAGGCGATGTACCCCAGATCGAGCAAACCGGCAAAGCCGACGACGATGTTAAGGCCCAGCGACAGGAAGATGAACAGTATGGCGAGATTGGTGATGCGCACCCAGGCCGTGCCTACCGAGGCCAGCACGAAAGGCAGCACCAGCAGCGCGACCGCCACCAGCACGACGCCGACCCAGAGCGAGGCGGGATGGCGCCGCATTTGCGCAAGAGAGTCAATCATCGGGCTGTCGCCTCATGCACGGTCTCCCACGCGCTCGCCCAGCAGGCCGGACGGCCGGAACACCAGCACGGCGATCAGGACCAGGAAAGCGAAAACGTCCTGATAGTTGCTGCCGAACAGAATGAAGTGCTGGTTCTGTGCACAGTTCTCCGCCAGTATGTCCGCAAGCCATGAATAGCGGCACAGGTCGGTCAGGTCGCCGATATATCCCGCGCCCAGCGCCTCCACTACGCCGAGCAGGATCCCGCCCAGCATCGCGCCCGCAAGATTACCGATACCGCCGAGCACGGCGGCCGCGAAGGCCTTCATCCCGAGCAACGCCCCCATGGTGTAGTGGGCTACGCCGTAGTAAGTCCCGACCATCACGCCGGCAACCGCACCGAGCCCCGCCCCGACGATGAACGTGAAGGCAATCACTTTGTTTACATTGATGCCCATCAGGCCGGCGATCTGGTGATTCTCCGAGGTGGCACGCATCGCGATCCCCAGCCGCGTGCGGTACACCAGCGCGGTGAGTCCGCCCATCATTGCAAGGGATGTGAGAATGATCGCGATCTGCACGGCGCTGATGTGCGCGCCGCCCACCTCGAAGACCGGATTGGCCATGACCTGTGGAAACGAAATCGGCGCGCGGCTCCAGATCATCAAGGCAACGTTCTGCAGGATGATCGAGATGCCAATTGCGGTGATGAGCGGGGCCAGCCGCGGCGCCCCCCGCAACGGCCGGTACGCCACGCGCTCCATCGCGTAGCCCACGCCCATGCACACCGGGATCGCGCACGCGGCTCCGGCCAGCACGATCAACACCGGCGCGAGGCCCGTGTCAGCGCCGGCCAGCGCGGAAATTACCGTGAGGGCGACCATCGCGCCGATCATCACCACTTCCCCGTGCGCGAAATTGATGAGTTGGATGATGCCGTAGACCATGGTGTAGCCCAGCGCCACGATGGCGTAGACGCTACCCAGAGTCAGGCCGTTGATGATCTGCTGGAGAAAGATTTCCACGGCGCGTCCGGGCCGGTGATTTGCGGGTCAGGTCAATGCGGGCGCGCCGGCGCGAACGGCGCCCGCAAGTGCCGTCTGCGCCACATCATGGTGTTACGTTGCTCTGCTTCGCGCCCGCTGCGGCTTGCTTACGTGTTCAGGCCGCGCCCTTGACGAAGTCCTCGAACTTGATGGACTTGCCGCCCTTGATGATCGCGATGGGCGTGATGGTGCCGCCTTTCATGGTGAATATCGTCATCTCGGCGTCCTTGCGATCGCCGCGCTGATCGAACTCGATCTTACCGCTTGCGCCCTGGAAACTGATCTTGGCAAGCTCGGGCAGGTACTTCGCCGGATCGACGGAATTGGCTTTCTGCATCGCGGTGATGATGAGATTGGCGCCGTCGTAGGTGAACGGCGCATAAATCAGCGGGTCAGTCTTGAACTTCGCCTTGAAGGCACTCAGAAAGTCCTTGCTGGCCGCCTGCACCGGGATTCCCGCCTGGGAGCAGATCAGCCCCTCGGACGCATCACCCGCCAGCTCCTTCATCTTGTCCGTGCAGGCGCCATCGCCGAAGGCGAACACGGCCTTGATGCCGAGTTCGCGTCCCTGCCGCATCAGCGGCCCGGCCCCGGAGTCCATGCCGCCGTAGAACACCGCGTCCGGTTTCTTGCCTTTCAACTTGGTCAGAATCGCCTTCCAGTCGGTGGTCTTGTCGGTGCCCTTTTCGCGCGGCAGCACGACAACGCCGGCGGCCTTGAGCGTCTTTTCCACCTCGTTGGCAATACCTTCGCCGTAGGCGGTCGCGTCGTCGATGACTGCGACGGTCTTCGGCTTGTACTGAGCGTTGAGATAACTGGCGATCGCCGGGCCCTGCTGATCATCACGGCCGACGGTGCGAAAGATGTTGTTGAAGCCCTGTTCGGTAAGCTTCGGATTGGTGGCGGAGCCCGTGATCATCGGAATGCCCGCTTGGTTGTATACCGCGGACGCGGGAATGGTCACGCCGGAGTTCAGGTGTCCGACCACGCCGGCGACTTTCGCATCGACGAACTTTTGCGCGATGATCGGGCCCTTGTCCGGCTTGGCCTCGTCATCTTCGCTGAGCAACTCGAACACGATCTTCTCGCCGCCAACGGTCGTGCCCTTGGCATTGGCTTCATCGATTGCGAGCTTGGCGCCATACTCGTTGTCCTTGCCCAGATGGGCGATGCCGCCGGTAAGCGGTGCGGCGTGCCCGATCTTGACGACCCGCTCCAGCGATGAGCCGCTCTTGGCCTTGTCCTCCTGCTTGCCGCACGCACCCACGCCCGCCGCGAGCGCGACTGCAGCCACTACTGCGACGATTCGCCGCGAGATTCTAGAAATTCCGCTGTCCATTTTTTCTCTCCCCCTCATTAGTAAATACGCTGGAAAAGCTCCCACGATTATCGGCCACGCTCCGAAACATTGTCAATTTTCGCCCGTAATTCATTGAGTTGTGGTGATCAGCAAAAAACAAAAAAGCCGGCGATTGCCGGCTTTTCCTGCGGTTCGAGTGAACCTCCGATCTACAGCGACAAGATCCACTCCACCAGTAACTTGGCTTCGTCTTCCTTGACCGGGTTGGGCGGCATCGGGATGGTACCCCACACGCCCCCGCCGCCGTTAATGACTTTTTTGATCAGCATGCCCTCGGCATCCTTGTTGCCCTTGTATTTCTTGGCGATTTCGTTGTACGCCGGACCCACCAGTTTTTTGTCCGCCGCGTGACACGCCAGGCAATTCTTCGACTGCGCCAGTGCCTTTGCCTTGGCAACGTCCACCGCCGCGTTTACCCCGCCCGCCAGCGCCACACCAGTTGCCGCTGCGATCACCATGATGATTTTTTTCATTTGCTCGTGCCTTTCGTTACAGGTTGGATTGAAACGCCGGGCATTTTATCGGCTTTTGGCCCGCCCTGGAAACTGTCAACCGTTTTGGACCATCGGGCTCCTCCTGAGATTCCCGACCAGCTCATCGAGATCCTGGATAGGTGCAAGGCAACTAACGCCGCGGCATAAATAGGCGTTGACAGCCGCACCCGCGGGCTTGTCCAGCACGCCCGGGAGGGCCTCGGCGGCCGAATCCAGCGCCAGAGTCAGCGTATCGGGCAGGTAAAGCCGGGATAGTACCCGCTGCCACTCGCACAGGCGCTGCGACGGGCCGCGCAGGACCACCGTCTGCGTCGGCTCCAGCAACTCGGCAAGCGCGGTGCAGAGCGACGCGAATCCTGCGGGGTGTTGCGCCATTGCCGGGTAAAACAGCTTCACCGTGGCCTCGGCAGCCCGCAGATAGCGGGCTTCGCCAAAAAGATGGCCAAGCCGGGTCAGCGCCAGCGCCGCAACGCCGTTTCCCGAGGGCGTGGCATTGTCGTGGCCGGGTTTTGGCCGGAGGATCAGTTGCTCGTGATCGTGGCTGGTGAAGAAAAATCCGCCTGCGCCGCGATCCTCGAAATGCTCGAGCAGCGCGCCGGCAACCGCGGTTACGAACTCGAGGTCCGCTTTGCGGAACTCCGCCTGCAGCATCTCCAGCGCAGCGGTCAACAGGAAGGCGTAGTCGTCCACATAGGCATTGAGGTGGGCGCGGCCGTCCTTGTATGTCGCCAGCAGTCGCCCTTCCTTCCACATTGTGTTGCCGAGAAAATCCAGCGCGCGCCGCGCGGAGGCCAGCCAGTCGTCCCGCCCGAATGCCCGCGCAGCATGCGCCATGCCCTCGATCATCAGCGCATTCCAGCTGGTGAGGATCTTGTCGTCCCGGCCGGGGCGCACACGTTTGTCGCGCGCGGCGAAAAGCTTCCTTCGTGCACTTTGCAGCAAGCGCTCGCATTCGGCCTGTTCGCGCTCCAACTGTTCTGCCATCGCCTGGCACGGGCGCGCAACATACAGGTTCCAGGCATGGTTCTCGAAATTCGGCGGCCGCTCCAGGCCGTAGTGCGGGAACACCACGGCAATCTCGTCTTCGTTCAGGAGCGCGCCCACCTCCTCGCGCGACCAGACGTAGTACTTGCCTTCCTCGTGCTCGGAATCGGCGTCGAGCGAAGAATAGTAGCCGCCCTCGGGAGACTGCATCTCGCGCATCACCCACGCCGCGGTTTCCTCGCACACGCGCGCGAACAGCGGATTGCCGGTGACCAGCCAGGCATCCGCGTACAACTTCAGCAACGGCCCGTTGTCGTAAAGCATTTTCTCGAAATGCGGGATCAGCCAGTACTGATCCACGCTGTAGCGGCAGAAACCGCCGCCGAGCTGGTCGTAGATTCCACCCTGCGCCATTTTTTCGAGCGTGAGCAGCACCAGTTCGCGCAGCCGCGTATCGCCGCTCGAACCGGCCGCCCGCAGGCAGAAGGCGAGCTCGTAGGGGTGGGGAAATTTCGGCGCGCTTCCCAAACCCCCATGCACTTCGTCGAAGCTCGAGCGCAGGTCGGCGGCCGCCGCGGCTATCGGCGCCGCGCTGAGCACAACCTCGCCGGGGAGCGCCGGCAACGTGCGGTTCATGGACTCGAGCAGGGATTCGTTCTGCTCATCGATCTCTGCGCGCTTGCTGCGATAAACCTGTGCCACCTGCTCGAGCAGCGGGCCGAATCCGGGCAAGCCGTAACGCGGGGATTTCGGAAAGTAGGTGCCGCCGAAGTACGGCTTCTGCCCGGGGGTGAGAAACATGGTCAACGGCCAGCCGCCGCCGCGCTGGGTCAGCATGTGGTGCGCGGTCTGGTAGATCTGGTCGAGATCGGGTCGCTCTTCGCGATCGACCTTGATGTTCACGAACAGCCGGTTCATGGTGGCCGCGATCTGCGGGTCCTCGAAAGACTCATGCGCCATCACATGGCACCAGTGACAGGCGGAGTAGCCGACCGAAAGCAGGATCGGCTTGTCCTGCTCGCGCGCGAGTCTCAGCGCCTCCTCGCCCCAGGAATGCCAGTCCACCGGGTTGTCGGCATGTTGTTGCAGGTAGGGGCTGGTTTCCGCAGCGAGTCGATTGGACATATCTAGAAACCCAGGTCTGGCCAGATCCGGTCGATGCGTTGTTTTACCTGCCCATCCATCGAAATCGGCTTTCCCCACGCGCGCGCAGTTTCCCCCGGCCACTTGTTGGTGGCATCCAGCCCAAGCTTGGATCCCAGCCCCGACACCGGACTGGCGAAGTCGAGATAGTCGATCGGCGTGTTCTCGGCGATCAGCAGGTCGCGCGCCGGGTCCACGCGGGTGGTGACGGCCCAGATGACTTCCTTCCAGTCGCGCACGTCGATGTCATCGTCCACCACGATGATGAACTTGGTGTACATGAACTGGCGCAGGTACGACCAGATGCCGAACATCACGCGCTTGGCATGCCCCGGGAATTGCTTGCGCATGCTCACCACGGCAATCCGGTACGAACAACCCTCCGGCGGAAGATAGAAGTCCACGATCTCCGGAAACTGCTTGGTGAGCAGCGGCACGAATACGTCGTTCAGCGCCACACCGAGGATCGCCGGCTCGTCCGGCGGCTTGCCGGTGTAGGTGCTGTGATAGGTCGGATTGCGGCGCATGGTAATGCGGTCGACCGTCAACACCGGAAATTCTTCCTGCTCGTTGTAATAGCCGGTGTGATCGCCGAACGGGCCTTCAAGCGCCGTGTCTCCTGGATGGATGCACCCTTCCAGCACGATCTCCG
>CAZYTR010000347.1:0-6138 GCA_964650365.1 uncultured Alcaligenaceae bacterium
GGAGAAAACCGTGGAGTCCCATACCGCCCCGAGTTTCATCAGCATCGATGACTTCAACAAGGTCGAGCTGCGCGTCGCCCGCATCGTCGGCGCCGAGCACGTGGAAGGCGCCGACAAGCTGCTCAAGCTGCAGCTCGATCTGGGCAACGAAACCCGCCAGGTGTTCGCCGGCATCAAATCGGCTTACGACCCGGCGAAGCTGGTCGGACGGCTTACAGTGATGGTCGCCAACCTGCAGCCGCGCAAGATGCGCTTTGGTGAATCCCAGGGCATGGTTCTGGCCGCGAGCGGCGACGGGCCGGGCATTTTCCTGCTCTCGCCCGACGATGGCGCCCAGCCGGGCATGCGGGTAAAGTAAGCGCGTCCCATGAAAGTTACCCGGCGACTTCGCATCCGTGGCCAGGTCCAGGGCGTGAATCTGCGCGAGGCCATGCGCCAGCGCGCAGACCAGCTCAAGGTGACCGGGTGGGTACGCAATCGCCTCGACGGTTCCGTCGAGGCGGTCGTGCAGGGCGAGGCATTCGCCATCGACTCCATCGTCGAGTGGGCCCGCCAGGGCCCGACGACGGGGCGGGTGGATAGCGTGGACGTTGAATCGGCCGAGGGAGAGGGGGACTTCCAGATTTTCGACAAGCGCCCGACGGGATAGAACGACAAGTCAAATACTCACCGTGGTAAGAATTCCCAAGTTTTCCCGAGCTTACAGATAAACGATCTGGACGTTCTTCGGCTCGATCCAGTTGCCAAGCGAGTTGATCAGCCCGTCATCCAGTTTCACCCGCCACGCCTCGCCCAATTCGATTTCGGCAACCGCATCGTTGTTGCTGTACACCACCGAGACCGGGCAGCCGCCATCCCCGTCATTGCGATAGGGCGCCAGCAGTTCCTTGAGTTTGCTGCCACTCGACTCGCCGTTGCAGTGCAGCCGCACCTTGCGCGCAAAGCGGCTGCGTGCGGCAGCAAGGTCGTAGAGCCGGTCCGCGGTTAGCCGCAGACCCTGGGTGAAATTGTCGAAGCTTGCCTTGCCCTCCACAATCAGCAACTGATCTTCCTTCAGCCAGTTGCGGTGGCTCTCGAACAGCTCGTTGAATACCGTGAGCTCAACCCGCGCTGTGCCGTCGTCGAGCACGACCACTGCCATGCGCCCGCGCCGGGTCTGTTGCTGCCGGATGCTGTAGATAACCCCCGCGACGATCACCGTCTGCGGCTGCGGCTGAATGGCGACGAGCCGTGTCCTGACAAAGGCCTCCACTTCCGCGGCGTAACTCTGGAAAGGGTGCCCGCTGAAGTAATAGCCCAGCGCGAGTTTCTCGTTCTGCAGTCGCTCTTTCGGCTCCCAGCGCGCCGCTTCGATCAGCTTCGGCCCGTCTGCTGTGACCGCGGCCTCGCCGAACAGACTGTTCTGCGAGGCGGCCCGGTTTTCCTGCTCGGCCGCCTCCATCGCGATGCCGACGGAGGCCATCAGGCTGGCGCGATGATCGTCGATGGCGTCGAATGCTCCGGCACGCACCAGCGATTCGATCACCCGCCGATTGACGAGACGCTTGTCCACCCTGCGGCAGAATTCGAACAGGCCCTTGAAAGGTCCACCGTTCTCGCGCGCCTCGATGATGTGGGCAATCGCGGATTCTCCGGTCCCTTTTACCGCCCCGAGCCCGTAGCGGATACGCCTCGCATCCACCGGCACGAAGCGGTACTCGGCTGCGTGAATATCCGGTGGCAGCACTTCCAGGCCGTTGGCGATCGTATCCTCGCAGAACTGCTGCACCTTGTCGGTATCATCCATGACCGCCGACATGTTGGCAGCCATGAACGCCGCCGCATGATGCGCCTTGAAGTACGCAGTCTGATAGGCGACCAGCGCGTAGGCCGCGGCATGCTATTTGTTGAAGCCGTAGCCGGCGAACTTCTCCATCAGGTCGAACAACTGCTCGGCGCGGTGTTCGGATACGCCGTTTTTCATCGCGCCGGCTTTGAAAATGTCGCGATGTTGCGCCATTTCCTCGGGCTTCTTCTTGCCCATCGCGCGGCGCAGCAGGTCGGCGGCACCCAGGCTGTATCCGCCGATCACCTGGGCGATCTGCATCACTTGTTCCTGGTACACCATGATTCCGTAGGTCGGCGACAGGATCGGCTCCAGGCGCTTGTCGAGATACCCGACACCCTCCCGGCCCTGCTTGCGCTTGATGAAATCGGGGATGAGTTCCATCGGACCCGGGCGGAACAGCGCGACCAGCGCAATGATGTCTTCGAAGCGGTCGGGCCTGGCCTGTTTCAGCAGCTCACGCATGCCGCGTGATTCAAACTGGAACACCGCCGTGGTGTTGGCGACCGCAAACACCTTGAACGCAGCCGGATCGTCGAGCGGAAGCTGCTCGAGCCTGACCTGCGAATCCGGATCGAGGCGCTTCATGAAGCGCAGTGTCCAGTCGAGGACGGTGAGCGTGGTGAGGCCAAGGAAGTCGAACTTCACCAACCCGATCGCTTCCACGTCATCCTTGTCCAGTTGCGACACCGCGCTGTCCGAACCAGACGCCGTGTATAGGGGGCAGTAGTCGGTGAGCTTGCCGGGTGCGATCAGCACGCCGCCGGCATGCATGCCGACGTTGCGGGTCAAGCCTTCGAGCTGTTCCGCAAGCGCCAGCAGCTCGCGCGTTTCCTCCTCCGATTCCTCGCGCTCCTTCAGTCGCGGTTCCATCTCGCGCGCGTCCTTGAGAGTTATGAGTTTGCCCGGCTGGAACGGGATCAGCTTGGCGAGCTCGTCGGTGCGGCTGTAGTTCCATTCCATCACGCGGCCCACGTCGCGCACCACCGCCTTCGCCGCCATGGTGCCAAAGGTCACGATCTGCGACACCGATTCCTCGCCGTACTTGTGGCGGACGTACTCGATCACGCGGTCGCGCCCGTCCTGACAGAAATCCACGTCGAAGTCCGGCATGGATACGCGCTCGGGGTTGAGGAAGCGCTCGAACAGCAGGTCGTAGCGCAGCGGATCGAGGTCGGTAATGCCCAGCGAATACGCGACCAGCGAACCCGCGCCGGAACCCCGCCCCGGCCCCACCGGTACTCCGTTCGCCTTCGCCCAGTTGATGAAATCGGCGACGATCAGAAAGTAACCCGGGAAACCCATCTGCACGATGGTCTTGATCTCGAACTCGAGGCGCTCGCGGTAACGCGGCATGTGTTCGGCGCGCGCGGCGGGCTCCGGATGGAGCGCCTGCATGCGCAGTTCCAGGCCGGCGACCGAGCGTTCATGCAGATACTTCTCGAGACTGACCCCCTCTGGAGTGGGAAACAGCGGCAGCCTCGACTTGCCGAGATCGAGCAGGAAATTGCAGCGGCGGGCAATCTCTACCGAGTTATCCAGCGCCTGCGGCAGGTCGGCGAAGAGTTCCGCCATCTCGGCCTGGGTCTTGAAGTACTGCTGTTCCGTGAAGTGGCGCGGGCGGCGCTGGTCGGAAAGGACATAACCCTCAGCAATGCACACCCGCGCCTCGTGGGCGATGAAATCTTCGCGCTTGAGAAACTGCACCGCATGCGTTGCCACCACCGGCAGTTTCAGGCTGGAAGCAAGCCGAACCGCGCGCTTGACGTAGTGCTCGGCATTGGCATGGCCGGCGCGCTGCAACTCGATATAAAAGCGCTGCGGGAAAAGCCGTGCCCATTCCGTTGCCAACTTCTGCGCCTGCTGCGGGTTATCGGCAAGCAGCGCATGGCCGATATCGCCCAGATGCGCACCCGATAACGCGATCAATCCGTCTGTGCCGGTCTCGGTGAGCCACTTCTTATGTATTTCCGCGCGGCCGCGGTGCTGATTGTTGCGGTAGGCGCGCGTCAGCCAGTCGCACAGCCGAAGATAGCCTGCGGCGGACGCGCACAACAGCAAGATCCTGAATGGCTTGTCGCGGTCGGCTTCGTTGCTGATCCAGACGTCGCAGCCGATGATTGGCTTGAGTCCCTGGCTGCGTGCAGTCTGGTAGAACTTCACCATGCCAAAGACGTTGGAAAGGTCGGTCAACGCCAGCGCCGGCATCGCGTCCGCCTGTGCTGCCGCCACTACGCCGTCCAGCCGGACGGTGCCGTCGACGATCGAATATTCGCTGTGCAAGCGCAGGTGGATGAACTTCGGTTGCATGGGCGGCATTTTACCCCCTCAGTTCCGGCCGAAAAATCCGATTCGCTTCCCGGGCGTGTAATTAGGTTGTTGCAATGCCGCTTGCTAAAATACGCGCCTTCCCACCGTCACCGCTGCCATGCGCTTCATCAATCTCGCCGGCTACAAGTTCGTGCCGCTCGAAGGTCTGCCCGAACTCAAGGCGGCCCTCAAGGAATTCTGCGGGGAACGCGGCCTCAAGGGCACGATCCTGGTAAGCCCCGAAGGCATCAACATATTTGTCTCCGGCTCCGGGCCGGCGGTAACCCGCTTCAAGACTTTCGTCCACGCCGATTCCCGCTTCGCCGGGTTGCGATTCAGGGAAAGCGTTTCCTCATACCAGCCCTTCAAACGCATGCTGGTCAAGATCAAGGAAGAAGTCATCACCCTGCGTGTGTCCGGCCTCGACCCGGCGGCGCAGCGCGCGCCGGCCGTAACGCCCGCGGAGCTCAAGCGCTGGCTTGACGACGGGCGCGAAGTGGTCCTGCTCGACACCCGTAACGCATTCGAAGTGAATACCGGCACCTTCCGCGAAGCCGTTCACCTGAACCTGAAGTCATTCGGCGAGTTTCCGCGGGCGGTGGACAAGCTCGATGAATCGCTCAAGGTCAAAACCATCGTTGCCTTCTGCACGGGCGGCATCCGCTGCGAGAAGGCCGCGCCGGTACTCCTTCAGAAGGGATTTCGCAGCGTCTTCCAGCTTGAGGGCGGCATCCTGCAGTACTTCGAGGACTGCGGCGACGCGCACTTCAAAGGCCGCTGCTTTGTCTTCGATCAGCGTTCAGCACTGGACGGAAACCTGGATCCGGAACTCGCGGGCGCCGAATGACCGGCCCACGCGAAACCCGCAGGGCGGTGATCGCGATGATCCTGCTGGTGATTCTGTGGGGATACAGCTGGATCACCTCCAAGCTCGGCCTGTCTTACGCCAGTCCGCTGGACTTCGCGGCAATTCGCGTGGAGCTTGGCGTACTGACCCTGCTCATCGGTCTGCTGTGGACGCGATCCTCGCTCAGGCCACAGCACTGGCCGGCGCTCATTCTGATCGGACTGACCCAGACTTTCGCTTTCATAATCCTCAACACCTGGGCGCTGTCCGAAGGCGGTCCCGGAAAGACCTCGGTGCTGGTTTTCACCATGCCGTTCTGGGTGCTGGTGTTCGCCTGGCCGGCACTGCACGAGCGCATCCGCGGCTTGCAGTGGGTATCAGTTGTGCTGACGGCCATCGGGCTCGTGTTCGTGCTCGAACCCTGGGAAATGCACACTTCGATGTTCAGCAAGACCCTGGCGGTGCTGGCCGGCATGTGCTGGGCCATCGGCGTGGTGTATGCGAAGCGCCTGCATAACCGCACCCCGGTGGACGCGCTGTCGTTCACGTTCTGGCAGATGTTGGTGGGGTTGGTTCCGATTTTGATCGCTCAATTGATTTTCGACCGCGAGCCGGTCAACTGGACCGGCACTTTCGTCTTTGCGGCCGTGTTCAATGGCGTGCTCGCCACCGGCATCGGCTGGCTGACATGGCTTTACGTGCTGCACCGCCTGCCAGCGGGTACCACCAGCCTGTCTTCGCTGGGAATACCGCTGATCGCGATCCTCGCTTCCTGGCTTCAGCTCGGCGAAGAGCCGGGCAAGTCCGAGCTCATCGGCATGCTGCTGATCGGAATTGCGCTGGCGATCCTTTCCTACCTCAGCATCCGCCGGCACGAAGAAGTCGAACCCATGACGGGACAAGAATAGGAAAGCCGTGACGAGCGTGACTACCGTGACTGTCGTGACTGCCGTGACTGCCGTGACTGCCGTGAATGTCGTCAATGCCGTACGAAAAATCGAGGATTATCAATGCAAACACTGAGATTCCTGGCTCTTCTGTATGCAGTTTTATTCTGCGCGTTTTTCTCGCAGGATTTTCCCGTCCTAGCGAGTCACGACAGTCACGACAGTCACGATAGTCACGATAGTCACGACAGTCACGACAGTCACGTAGT
>CAZYTR010000348.1:0-16745 GCA_964650365.1 uncultured Alcaligenaceae bacterium
GGAGCAGGGATGGGTGGTTGCGCAGCCGCCCAGGCAAAAGACCGGCAAGAACGTCGCCGTGGTCGGTTCCGGGCCCGCCGGACTCGCCTGCGCGCAGCAGCTCGCTCGCGCCGGGCACGACGTGGTGGTATTCGAGAAGAACGATCGCATTGGCGGGTTGCTGCGCTACGGCATACCCGACTTCAAGCTTGAGAAGTGGATCATCGACCGGCGTCTCGAGCAGCTTACCGCCGAGGGCGTCGAATTCCGCGTGAACCACGTGGTAGGCGATGTCACGGTCGGTGCCGGCAACATCCAGGCGACGCGCGTCGATGCCAACAAGCTGCTTGCGGAGTTCGGCGCGGTGGTGGTAGCCGGTGGCGCCGAGCGGCCACGCGACCTGCCGGTTCCGGGCCGCGAACTCGATGGCATCGAGTTCGCGATGGACTTCCTGCCGCTGCAGAATCGCCGCGTTGCCGGCGACCCCGGCGTGCAAGATCTGTGGGCTTCGGGCAAGCATGTGGTGATCATTGGTGGCGGCGATACCGGCTCGGACTGTGTTGGCACCTCCAACCGCCACGGCGCGAAATCGATCACGCAGTTCGAGCTGCTGCCGATGCCGCCTGATCCGGAGCGCAACCTTGTATGGCCGTACTGGCCGGTGCGGCTACGCACCTCCTCGTCGCACGAGGAAGGCGTGGCACGTGACTGGGCGGTCGCCACCAAGGAGTTTCTGGGGGAAAACGGCAAGCTCAAAGCGCTCAGAGCCGTGCAGCTGAATTGGCGGGACGGCAAGATGAACGAGGTGCCGGGCTCGCAGTTCGAGTTACCGGCCGATCTCGTGCTCCTTGCGATGGGTTTCGTCGGGCCGTATGGCTCGATGCTCGATGCGTTCGGCATAGCGAAGGATTCGCGAGGCAACGCCAGCGCGACGACCGATGGCGCGGGTTGCTACGCTACCAGCGTGCCAAAAGTATTTGCTGCCGGGGACGTTCGCCGCGGACAGTCGCTCATAGTCTGGGCGATACGCGAAGGGCGCCAGTGCGCCCGCGCCGTAGATGAATTCCTGATGGGTTCTTCGGATCTGCCGCGCTGAAAAGCAGGATTGAGCTGTTAGGATTGAGGATTGAGCGGGAACTCGTGCAACTAACTCAATCCTAGATCCTCGATCCTGATGCTGAAGAACGATACGTTCATCCGCGCGCTGCTGCGCGAGCCCACGCCTTATACGCCGATCTGGATCATGCGCCAGGCCGGCCGTTATCTTCCCGAGTACAACCAGACCAGGGCGCGTGCAGGCAGTTTCCTCGATCTGTGCAAGAACCCGGATCTTGCCACCGAAGTCACGTTGCAACCGCTGGCGCGCTTCCCCCTCGATGCCGCAATCCTGTTTTCCGACATCCTCACCATCCCCGATGCGATGGGCCTCGGTCTGTACTTCGCCGAGGGCGAAGGGCCGCGTTTCGAGCGCCCGCTGCGCGAGGAATGGGAGATTCGCAATCTGATTGTTCCCGACCCGGATGCCCACTTGCGTTATGTGCTGGATGCAGTGGTGCAGATTCGCAAGGCGTTGTCCAACGAGGTGCCACTGATCGGCTTCTCCGGCAGCCCGTTCACGCTGGCCTGCTACATGATCGAGGGCCGCAGCGGGTCGGATTTTCATGAAACCAAGCGCATGCTCTACCAGCGTCCGGAACTGCTGCATCACGTGCTCGACGTCAACGCCCGCGCAGTCGCGGCCTACCTGAACGCGCAGATCGAGTCGGGTGCGCAGGCGGTGATGTTGTTCGATACCTGGGGCGGGGCGCTTTCCGGAGAGGCCTTTCACGAATTCTCGCTGCGTTATATCGAGCACGTGTTCGCGCAGCTGCGGCGCCAGCATGATGGCCAGCGGGTGCCGCGGATTGTTTTCACAAAGGGCGGCGGGCAGTGGCTGGAGAGCCTGGCACACTGCGGTGCCGATGCGGTGGGCCTCGACTGGACAACGGACATCGGCAAGGCCCGGGCCCGGGTCGGCGACCGTGTGGCTTTGCAGGGAAATCTTGATCCGGCGGTGCTGCTGTCTGCGCCGGAGGTCATCCGCCGCGAAGCGGGGAAGATTCTTGCCGGATACGGCTATGGCAACGGTCATGTGTTCAATCTGGGCCACGGGGTGTCCCAGTTCACGCCCCCCGAGCACGTTGCGGTGCTGGTCGAAACGGTGCACTCCGGGAGCCCGCAATTTCACTAGGTTTGCGAGGGGTACCCTGCCGAATCCCAGTATTTATGCACAGTTCGGCGGGGTCCCCTGCGAAGACTCAGGCGTAGTAAGCCTTTCCGCGGGTCTGTTCTGTAAGCTATTGAAAGATAGAATTAATTTTCACATGGTAGCGTGAATCCCGCGCCTGATCTGGGTTTCAGCGGAATTTCAGAGGAGGCGCGCTGCCGGTTTAATCAACAGATTTATCCACAACCGACCCGGGCTTGGAAAAAGCCTTTCCGCGCAAGTGATTTAGGTGCGTAACCGCAGACAAAACGCGAGAGGCCGCCGGTAAACTTCTGCCTGGTTTTTTACGTCGCGGATCTCAATGGCCATCGCAAGGGTTGCTCTCGACGTCCCGCTGGAGTCGTTGTTCGACTACCGTACGGGCGATCTCGCGCCGGTTCCCGGTCAACTGGTGGTGGTGCCGTTCGGCAGGCGCAGAGGCATCGGAGTCGTCGTGGAACTCGCCGAACGTTCCGAGATTGCCGATGCACGCCTGCGTCGTATCGAGCGCATCCTGCCGCTCGATCCGTTGCCGCGGGATCTGCTGGCACTGACGCGGTTCTGCAGCGATTACTACCATTACCCTTTCGGTCAGGCTTTGCTTTCCGCTTTGCCGTCGGTGATCAGGCGTGTCGCCTACAACGGACCGAAACGCCATTCGGAGTATGCGCTTACCCCTATAGGGCGCGAGCTGCGTGTTGATGGTTTTCCGCCCGCCGCAGCCCTGAAGCGCCGGCTTCTGGAAGCGTTGTTGACGTCGGCGACGTTTGGACATGCGCAGGCGCGAGCCCTTTCGGCCCGGGCGCCAGCGTTACTGCAGCAGTGGATGGAGGCAGGATGGGTCGAGAAACGCCCCGCCAGGGTTGCGGTGCCGGCTGCGTCGGTGTCCCGGTCTGAGCACGGTCCCGATCTGACCGACGAGCAGCGCCAGGCCGTCGAGAAGGTTTGCGCGACCTTCGGATCGTTCTCGCCCTGGTTGCTTGACGGCGTCACCGGGAGCGGCAAGACCGAGGTGTACTTCCGCCTGATCGAGGCTGCCATTGCGCGCGGTTCGCAATCGCTGCTAATGGTTCCCGAGATCAATCTCACGCCGCAACTCGAGGCGCGGTTTCTCCAGCGGTTTCCCGGAGTAAAGCTGGTAAGCCTGCATAGCGGCCTGTCGGACGGTGAGCGTTGTGAACGCTGGTTGGCGGCGTTTGCGGGCGACGCGCAGGTCGTGCTCGGGACGCGGTTGTCGGTATTCACGCCGTTGCCACAACTCGGGCTGGTGATAGTCGACGAAGAGCACGACGCATCCTTCAAGCAACAGGAAGGACTGCGTTACTCTGCGCGCGATCTTGCCGTTTTCATGGCGCGACAGCGCCGCGTGCCGGTCGTGCTTGGCTCCGCAACGCCGGCGCTGGAGAGCTACCACAATGCCCGCAGCGGGCGCTTCGGCCATCTGCACCTGAGCACCCGTCCCGCCGCCAGCTCGCCGCAAGTACGGCTGATCGAAACCCGGGTGGCGCGCCAGTCCCACGGAATGTCGGAACCGCTGTTGCAGGCAATACGCGAACGCCTGGCGCGCGGCGAACAGAGCCTGGTGTTCCTGAATCGGCGCGGCTTTGCACCGGTGCTGGTGTGCGGCGCCTGCGGCTGGGCTGCGCCGTGCAGCCGTTGCGCGGCACGGCTGGTATGGCATCTGCGCGCAGCACGATTGCGATGTCACTACTGCGGACACGAGGAACCCCTTCCGCCGGCGTGCCCCGACTGCGGCGACCAGGATCTGAAGGGCCTGGGACAGGGTACCCAGCGTCTCGAAGCCGCACTTGCCGGAATCTTCCCCGATGCTCGCATCCTGCGCATCGACCGCGACAGCACCCGCCGAAAGCGGTCGTGGCAGGCGATGCGCGAAGACATTCACGGCGACCGTGTCGATGTCCTGGTCGGGACCCAGATGCTGGCCAAGGGACACGATTTTCCGAAACTGACGCTGGTTGCCGTCGTCAATCCGGACAGCGCGTTGTTTTCTGCCGATTTCCGTGCAACTGAGAAGCTGTTCCAGCAGTTGATGCAGGTGACCGGCCGCGCCGGCCGCGCCGATCTGCCAGGCGAAGCGCTGGTGCAAACGCAGTTTCCCGCGCATCCGCTTTATCAAGCGTTGCTGCGCCAGGACTACCAGTCATTCGCGGACGAACTGCTCGCGGAACGCAAGCGTAGCGTCTTTCCGCCGTTCGTACACCAGGCGCTGTTGCGCGCCGAGGCGGTGAGCGAACATGCCGTGATGGATTTTCTGGTTCAGGCAGTTCGCAGCGCTGCGGCGCACGACAACGCCGTGACGCTTTATGACCCGGTGCCGGCTACGATCGCGCGGGTAGCGGGGCACCATCGTGCCCACCTGCTCGTGCAGTCGACCTCGCGCGGCGCGTTGAAGCGCTTCTTGTCAAACTGGTTTACGGCGTTAGTGCAGAAAAAGTCGGGCCGGGTGCGCTGGTCGATCGACGTCGATCCGCTCGAGTTGTGAGAAGTCCGGCGTGTCCCAGCCGGTATAATCGCGCTTTTTCCCGACGCCCCACGCAATGAACAACGCCCCCGCGTTGGATCTGCGCTCCCATTTCACGGGACTGTTGCGATCCGCCCTCGTCGAGATTGCGCCCGAGGCAGCCAACCTGCCGCTGATTCTGGAGCGCCCCAAGTCCGCGCAGCATGGCGACTATGCCTGTAGCGTGGCGATGCAGCTCGCCAGGTCGATGAAGCGCAACCCGCGCGAGATCGCGCAGGCACTGGTGAAGGCGTTGCCGCATTCGCCGCACCTGGAGAGAGCGGAAATCGCCGGTGCCGGCTTCGTCAATCTCTATCTCAAGCCTGCCGCCAAACAACAGAGCGTGCGTGTGGTGCTGGAACAGCGCCACGCCTACGGACGCATCGGCGTCGGCCGCGGAAGAAAAGTGCAGGTGGAATTCGTTTCCGCGAACCCAACAGGCCCGTTGCACGTGGGCCACGGCCGAGGCGCCGCTTGCGGCGCCAGCCTTGCCAGCCTTCTGGAAGCGGCTGGTTTTGTCGTCACGCGAGAGTACTACGTCAACGACGCCGGCCGGCAGATGGACATCCTGGCGCTATCGACCTGGCTGCGCTATCTGGAGATCGCAGGCGCACGGTTGAATTTTCCGGCGAATGGTTATCAGGGCGATTACGTGCGCGGAATGGCGCGGCAGATCTTCGAGGCGCACGGCGAACGCTACGTCCACCCCGTGACTTCGCTGATGCGCGATCCGCCGCCGGCAGACGGCGACCCCGAAGCGCACCTCGATGACCTGATCGCCAATGCCAAGAAAGCGCTCGGCCCTGATTACGCTTACGTGCACGATTTTGCGCTTACCGAGCAACTAGGCGATTGCCGCAATGATCTCCAGGAATTCGGCGTGACCTTCGATTCCTGGTTCTCGGAGAAATCATTGTTCGACTCCGGCCTGGTGGCGCGCGCCGTCGAGCAGCTTGAGGCGAGCGGGCACATCTACCAGAAGGACGGCGCAAAATGGTTTCGTTCCACTGTTTTCGGCGACGATAAGGACCGCGTGGTCCAACGCTACAACGGCCAGTACACCTACTTTGCGTCCGACATTGCCTATCACCTCAACAAGTTTCAACGCGGCTTCGATCTGCTGGTCAACGTCTGGGGGGCCGACCATCACGGTCATATTGCCCGGGTGAAGGGCGCGCTGCAGGCGTTGAAGCTCGATCCTGCGCACCTCACCATTGCGCTTGTGCAGTTCGCAGTGCTCTACCGCGACGGCAAGAAGGTCTCGATGTCCACGCGCGCCGGCGAGTTCGTAACCTTGCGCGAACTGCGCAAGGAGGTCGGCAACGACGCAGCGCGATTTTTCTACGTGCTGCGCAAGAGCGATCAGCATCTCGATTTCGACCTCGATCTGGCCAAATCGCAGAGCAACGACAATCCGGTGTACTACATCCAGTACGCCCATGCCCGGGTCTGTTCGGTGCTAGAGCAATGGGGGGGTGAGGCATCCACGCTGGTCAACGCCAATCCGGGGCCGCTCGTTGATGGACAGGAACTCGAGATCCTGCAGAAGCTGCTGGATTACCCGGAGACGATCGAGGACGCGGCGCAGGACCTTGCGCCGCACCAGCTGGCCTTCTACCTGAGAGAACTGGCCGCCGCGTTCCACAGCTATTACAACTCGATCCGCGTGCTGGTCGATGACGAGGACACCCGGCTGGCGCGACTCGCGCTGGCCGACGCAGTGAGACAGGTACTTGCCAACGGACTAGCGATCCTAGGGGTTAGCGCCCCCGAGAAGATGTGAGCGTGCATTCGAATCTCTGAGGTAAACTTCGATTCCATGAGTCGCGACTACAAGAACAGCGGGTCTGCTGCGTCCAACGGACGCGGCAATCCGATGGGGGTCGGCATCCTGATCGGGCTGTTGCTCGGTCTTTCCATTGCGCTTGGCGTGGCGCTGTACATTAACAAGGGCGCCAATCCATTCGTGCAGAAAGCGAAACCGACCGAGACTACCGGACGGGAAACGCCGGCCGCGGAAACATCCCAGACGCCCTCTTCAGCCGACAAGTCGGCCAAGACCGCGGAGGCCAAACCGCGCTTTGATTTTTACAAGATCTTGCCGGGCACCGAAGAAGCGGTAACCGACAAGGAATTCAAGCGCACACCGCCGGCCTCGAGCCAAGAAGTCTATTTTCTCCAGGTGGCGGCGTTCCAGAACCCGGCCGATGCGGATAATCTCAAAGCGCGCCTTGCGCTCGCAGGCATCGAGGCGCAGATCCAGACCGCCACGCTGCCCGACGGCAGGGTGTGGCACCGGGTCCGAGTGGGTCCGTTTTCGAACAGGGATGAACTGGGCAAGTCCCGCGCCGCTTTGAAGGAAAATAATCTGGAAGCGAACCTGATCAAGGTTCGCGAACCTGCTCAGTGATCTCCAATCCGCTACGGGAATATCAATGATCCGTCTCCGCACAGCGCTGATCGTCGCAACTGCTTTTCTTGGTCTGGCGGTCGCTCCGTCGGCGCTCGCCGGGCCGACTCCGGATGTCGAGTACAAGCTGATCAATCCCCCGCAACCGGCGGCAGGCAAGGGTGTCGAGGTGCTCGAGTTTTTCAACTATGCCTGCTCGCACTGTTACGACTTCGAGCCGCTGCTCAAGTCCTGGGTAAAGACCAAGCCCAAGGACGTGGAGTTTCGCTATATTCCAGCAGTATTCAATGAACGGATGCTGCCGCTTGCGAAGACTTATTACGCCCTCGAGGAGATGGGCGTGCTCGACAAACTCCACGACAGCGTCTACGAAGCGATACACGAGAAACGCGCTAATCTCGCCGACAGGGCGGTCATGATCCAGTGGATTGCAGAGCAGGGCGTGGATGCCAAGAAGTTCGAGGCCACCTACGACTCCTTCAGCGTGGACAGCAAGGCGCAGCGTGCGGGGCAACTCACCCGCAGCTACCGCATTGGCGCCACACCCTATGTCGCGGTCGCGGGCAAGTATCTGACCGCCCCCTCGCTGACGCTGCGGGCCGACGGCAACGTCGATCCCAGACGCTTCTTCCAGGTGCTCAACGATCTTGTCAACATGGGGCGGGGCGGCGCCAAGTAAGTTTGCCGCAGGAATTTTCGTTCGGCGTTTTCTCGCTGCGCTGATTTCCGCGCTGATCTGTGCCGCGTCCATCGCCGCAGCGCCGATGGAGGACGTGGATTACGTCGTGATCCCGCCTCAACCGGGCGCGGCGGGTGGCCGGCTCGAAGTCATCGAATTCTTCTACTACGACTGCGATTCCTGTTACCGCTTCGAACCGATGCTTGCCGGCTGGCTCAAAACGTTGCCTCCCGACGTTTCCTTCAGGCGCGTACCGGCGTTGCGACGCATGGATTGGGTACCCCTGACCCGGCTGCACTTCGCGCTCGTGGAAGCGGGCGCACTCGATCGGTTGCATGGTGAGGTCTACCAGGCGGTCCACGAGAAAGGCATCAACCTCGGCGACTCGAACGTAGTGCTCAAGTGGGCGGAAATGAACGGTCTGGAGCGTGCCGGCTTCGAGAAGATTCTGAAATCCGAAAGCGTGAGTGCGGATGTGCAAAAAGCACGGGACACTACTGTCGCTTATGGGATCCGCACCACCCCGTCTATGGTGGTGGACGGCAGGTATCTGACCAGCGGCGCCATTCTTGGCAGCCTGGACGCTCTGCTGCCCGTGGTGGACGGCCTCATCGACAAAGCCCGCAACGAGCGCGCCACGAAATGAGCGGTGCGCCGCTTTAGCCCAGGGATATGGCGAGTGCCGACTCCAGCTCAGCGATTGCCTTCGCAGGGTCCTCCACTTTGATGGTGCGCATGCCCATTGCCCGGGCCGGCTTGAGGTTGGCGCCTAGGTCGTCGAGATAAACGGCTTGTTCGGGCGCGATGCGGAGTTGCGCGCATACCAACTCGAAAAAACGCCGTTCGGGTTTGCGTGCGCCGACTTTCGAGGACTCGAACACGGTGTCGAACAGGTCAAGCACCGACTGGCACTGCGCGCCGCGCTGCGGGTCGCGGTCGAACCCGCGGCCCCGTCCGGCGTTGACGTTGTTGGTGACGCAGGCATTGGTGTAGTGCTGTTTGCATGTCCGCAGCGCGCGCACCATCTCCGGCCTCACTTCGCCATAAAGCAGGTCAATGACATCGAGTCCACGAACTTCGCATCCCGCGGCGAGAGTCTCTTCTGCGAACGCCTCGTCGAACTGTTCGGGCGTCAATTCAGAACGCTCGAAGCGGGCCCAGGCGTTACCGTCGGGATTGCGGGCATTGATATCGCGCAGGAAGTCCGCCGGCAACCCGCGCGTCTGCTCGAAACGACGGAATGCGACAAAAGGACTTTCGGTCATCACGCCGCCGAAGTCCCAGAGCACGGCGCGCACCGCCGGATTCGGCATTGGCGCCCTACTTCTTGTTCTTCTTGTAGTTGTCCACCGCGCGCTTGAGTTCCTTGTATTCCTCGCACGGGATCGGCGTACACAGCTTCTGCAATTGGGCGAGATGCTGCTCGGCCTTGGGCAGGTTGTCGGTCAAAAGATAGGCCTCGCCGATGTACTCGTGCGCGTGCTTGTGCCTGGGATTGAGCTTGAGTGCTTCGTTGTAGTGGTCGAACGACGCATCGAACTTACCGTTCCTGCGATACGCGTAGCCGAGCAAGTTGTGCGCATCCGCATTCTTGGGGTCGGATTGAACGGCCTTCGAGAGCAGATCAACCGCCTTGTTCCAGTCCTGCGATTGCACCGCTTTTTTGCCCTCCTGAAAATTGGGGTCGTCGCTCGCAGACTCGTCGTCGTCGCCAGGGTTGCCTGCTGCGAGCGGAACCAACGCGACCAGGAGCGCCGCCAGTAGCATCGCGATCAGCGATTTCAAACGGGTTTTCATTTTCTTCTCCTTCCGGCCCGGTAACGGGGCCGCCTACGGCTTCATTTATAACGCATCGGCAGCCGGCTTGCGAGGCCGTGGATGCCTTTGCATTGGACTGTTACCGACTTTGCCAGGTTCCCCGGCTTGTAGTTCAGGCCGGCTACTCCACGGTCACGGATTTCGCGAGATTCCTCGGCTTGTCCACGTCGGTGCCCTTGGCGAGCGCTGCGTGATACGCGAGCAGCTGCAGCGGCACGGTGTGCAGAATCGGGCTCAGATAACCAGCATGTTCGGTCATCCGGATGACGTGAATGCTGTCGCCGGCCTGGATGTGGCTGTCGGCGTCGGCGAACACGTACAGTTCGCCGCCCCGGGCGCGCACTTCCTGCAGGTTGGACTTGAGCTTTTCCAGCAGTGCGTCATTGGGCGCGATCGCGATCACCGGCATATCCTTGTCCACCAGCGCCAGCGGCCCGTGCTTGAGTTCCCCGGCGGGATACGCCTCTGCATGGATGTAGGAAATTTCCTTGAGTTTGAGCGCGCCTTCCATCGCGATCGGGTAGTGCATGCCACGACCGAGGAAGAGCGCGTGCTGTTTGCCGGAAAAGCGCTTGGCCCACTTTTTGACTTCCGGCTCGAGCGTCAGAACCTGTTGCAACGCCGAGGGCAAGTGGCGCAGCGCACGCAGATGCTGCTTTTCCTGCTCCGCCGACAGCCGCCCGCGCAGCTTGGCAAGCACCAGCGTCAACAGGAACAGCGCCGCCAGCTGGGTGGTGAACGCCTTGGTCGAAGCCACCCCGATCTCGGGGCCGGCACGGGTGAGAAATTTGAGACTGGCCAGACGAATCAGCGTGCTTTCCGCAACGTTGCAGATCGCCAGGCTCAGGTTCTGGCCGAGCGATTTTGCATACTGCAGCGCGGCGATGGTGTCGGCCGTCTCCCCCGACTGCGAGACGGTGATGATCAACGCATCCGCGTTGGGCACGCTTTTGCGATAGCGGAATTCGCTGGCAATCTCCACCGAGCAGGGTATGCCCGCAATCGCCTCGATCCAGTAACGCGCCACTAGTCCCGCATGGTAGCTGGTGCCGCAGGCGAGCACGGTGACCGCGTTGACTCGCTTCATCATGACTTCGGCCTCCACCCCGAACAGCTGCGGCGCGATCGACTGCGCGCCGGTCACCATTTCCAGGGTGTTGGCCACCGCACCCGGCTGCTCGAAAATTTCCTTCTGCATGTAGTGCCGGTACGGCCCTAGCTCGACGGCGTCGGCGGAGAGCTTGCTCTCGTGGATGGCGCGCTCGACTTCGCGGCCATTCGCGTCGAAAACGCGATGGCCGTCGACTCCCAATTCCGCCACATCGCCTTCTTCCAGATAGACGATTCTCTTCGTGACCTGCAACAGCGCAGAGGCGTCGGACGCCGCGAAGTTCTCGCCCTTGCTCAATCCGAGCAGAAGCGGCGCGCCCTTGCGTGCCGCCACGAGCGTGCCCGGATGCTTCTCGGACAGCACCGCAATTGCGTAGGCGCCCAGGAGTTCGGCTGCCGACTTGCGCACGGCCTCGAACAGGCTGCCTCCGCTCTTTAGATTAAGGTGGATCAGATGCGCGACGACTTCGGTGTCGGTGTCGGAGACGAATTTGTAGCCCGCCGCGCAGAGCCGCTCGCGGATCTGTTCGTGGTTTTCGATAATGCCGTTGTGCACCACGGCCAGTCCGTCCTCGCTGACGTGAGGATGCGCATTGCGTTCGGTCGGCGCGCCATGGGTGGCCCAGCGGGTGTGGGCGATGCCCAGTCTGCCCTGCACCTTGGCCTGTTCAGCCATCTCCGCAAGCGCTGCCACCCGGCCGACGCTGCGCAGCCGGTGCATGCCGCCGTTGACGACTGCGAGCCCCGCTGAATCGTAACCGCGGTACTCGAGCTTGCGCAGGCCTTCGAGCAGGATGGGGACGACGTTGCGCCGCGCTACGGCTCCTACGATTCCGCACATGTCAGTTTGGTGAGGCGTGAGGCGTGAGGCGTGAGGCGATCGCGATCATGACGATTCTTGGTTTTGTCGGGTCTCAGAGAAATTTTCTTGTGTGGTCAAATGTCTGTTCGGCGCAAGCCCATGTGTGCCCTTGCGCCTCACGCCTTACGCCTCACCCCTCACGAGGTTTCTTCACCGGTCGCTTCCAGCCGGGCACCGAAACCTGTTTCGAACGGGACAGCGTCAGTTCGCCTGGCGGGGTGTTCCTGATGATGGTGCTGCCAGCGCCGATGGTGGTGCCACGGCCCACGGTGACGGGTGCAACAAATTGCGTGTCGGAACCGACGAATACGTCGTCCTCGATCACGGTGCGATGCTTGTTGGCGCCGTCGTAGTTGCAGGTGATGGTGCCGGCGCCGATGTTGACGTTGCGTCCGATGGTGGAATCACCCAGATAGGTGAGGTGATTGGCCTTGGACTTGTGGCCAAGTTCCGTGGCCTTGATCTCGACGAAATTGCCGACGTGAACCTCGTCGGCCAGTTGCGTTCCCGGGCGCAGCCTGGCATAGGGGCCAATTCTGCAGCGCTTGCCGACGACGACGCCGTCGAGGTGCGAGTAGGGGGCGATAACGGTGCCGGCGCCGATTGCGACGTCTTTCAGCACACAGCCAGCGCCTACCTTCGCGTCATCGGCCAGAGACACTTTACCCTCGAAAATGCAGTTCACGTCGATGGAAACGTCGTGGCCGCACACCAACTCGCCGCGCAGGTCGAAACGCCACGGGTCGGCCAGCGTCACGCCTTTGCGCATCAATTCGCGCGCGCGTTCAAGCTGGTAGACCCGCTCCAGGTAGGCGAGCTGTTCCTTGCTGTTGACGCCGAGAATTTCCCAGGTCTGGTGCGGATGCACCGCGGATACCGGGGTCTTCGAGGCAATGGCCTGCGACACGATGTCGGTAAGGTAGTACTCCTTCTGCGCATTGCGGTTGGTGAGCCTCCCCAGCCATTCACCGAGCCTGGCGGTCGGCGCACACAGCATGCCGGTATTGATCTCGCGGATACTCCTTTCATTCGCGCTCGCGTCTTTTTCCTCAACGATGCGCGCTATCGCGCCGTGTTTGTCGCGCACGATGCGGCCGTAGCCGGTCGGTTCCTCGAGTAGCGCCGTGAGGAGCCGCAGCCCGTCGGTATTTGAGGCCAGGCGCACGAGTGTTTCATGTCGTGTGAGCGGTACGTCGCCGTAAAGGATCAGCGTGGACCCGCCGGGCAACAAGTGCGGAAGCGCCTTTTGTACCGCATGACCGGTACCGAGTTGTGGTGCCTGCAGGACGAACTTCAGTGCGGGATCGGCGAAGCCGGCCGTCACGGCATCGCCACCGTGGCCGTAAATGACGATGGTGCGCCCGGCGTGGAGCGCCCGAGCGCGGTCCAGTACGTGGGCAAGCAGCGGCTTGCCGCCGAGCGCGTGCATGACCTTCGGCAAACGGGAATACATGCGCGTGCCCTTGCCGGCAGCGAGGACCACGACGTTGAGGGGAGCGTTTTTCACAGGGGGCACGGAAAACGCAGGGGATTATCGCACAACGCCCCGGAAAGACGATGCTGATCAGAGAAGACTGTCCAGAATTGCACCGGTACCTTCGACCAGGAAATCCATGTCTTCCTCGTCGATCAGGTACGGCGGCATGAAGTACACGGTATTGCCGAGCGGACGCAACAGTAATCCGCGCGCGAGCGCGGCCTGATAGAACTTGCGCGCGAATGCGGGGTCGTCGCTCGCCACATCGAATGCCCAGATCATTCCGGTGTTGCGGAAATGCCTGACCCGCGGATGCTGCGCAAGCTTGACGCAGCGGCGCGAAAGCTGCGCCGATTTCTCGCGGTTGCGCGCCAGCACCCGGTCCTCCTCGAAAATGTCAAGCACCGCCAGCGCGGCACGGCAGGCCAGCGCGTTGCCAGTGTAGGAATGCGAGTGAAGGAAGCCGCGTGCGAGATCGTCGTGGTAGAAGGCGCGATAGACATCCTCCGTCGTCAGCACTACCGAAAGCGGCAGGTAGCCGCCGGTAATGCCCTTGGACAGGCAGAGGAAATCCGGCCTGATGCCCGCCTGTTCGCAGGCCAGGAAAGTGCCGGTGCGGCCGAAACCCACCGCGATTTCGTCGGCGATCAGGTGCACCCTATAGCGGTCGCAGAGCGCCCGGGCTTCGCTGAGGTAACGCGGGTGGTACATCACCATGCCGCTCGCACCCTGCACCAGCGGCTCCACGATGAGCGCTGCGGTCTGCTCGTGGTGCTCGGCGAAGTACGCCTCCAGCGTGCGAGCTGCACGCACTGCCACGTCTTCATGGGTTTCGCCGGGTTGGGCCAGACGCCAGTCCGGCGTCGGCACTTGCGCGCTGTGTCGCAGCAGTGGCGCATAAGTGTCGCGGTAAAGGGGCACGTCGGTCACCGAAAGCGCGCCCAGCGTCTCGCCGTGATAACTCCCTCGCAGACTGACGAACTGCGTTTTCTGCGGCTGCCCGGCGTTGCGCCACGCATGAAAGCTCATTTTCAGCGCGATCTCGATTGCGGAGGCGCCGTCGCTGCCGTAGAAACAGTGCGACAGACCGGTAAGCGACGACAACCGCTCGGAAAGTTGCACCACCGGCTCGTGGGTAAACCCCGCAAGCATCACGTGCTCCAGTTTGCCGAGCTGGTCGGTGAGCGCGGCGTTGATCCTGGGATTGGCGTGGCCGAACAGGTTGACCCACCAGGAGCTGATCGCATCGAGGTAGCGCTTGCCTTCGAAGTCGATCAGCCACATGCCCTCGCCGCGGGCGATTGGCAACAACGGCAGATGTTCGTGGTGCTTCATCTGCGTGCACGGGTGCCAGACCGCTAGCAGGCTGCGGGAAAGCAGTCGGTCGTTGCTAGTCAATCTGGAATGTGCGGACGTGGGCAATGCGATTGCGAGTGGGGGGTGACACGAGACGAAGTAAGACATCTTTTGCCGGTTCGATCAAGCTGGCACCGTAACGCGCGATTCTCGCCGCTACTAGCACTCCTGGCACGTGGCTGCTCGGAACGCTGGCGTGTTTGATGCTTGACCCAAAGAATAATGCTTCGCACTATTCGTCTGTGAAAGGAGGGCGTCAATGAATCTTCTGGAATCCATCTCTGATCGGATGGCCGCGGCCCACCGGCCTCTGTTTGCGATAACGGTGGCAGCGGTTCCTTGTCCCGACACGCCAGTAATTCTGACCCTGCATTGGCACGCCTTCGTCGAGGAGAAGATCATCGACGTGGTAGAGGCCGAAACCGTGGCCTACACCGCTATCCCGAGTTCGGCGCTGCAGGTGAATCATCGTTGGGATGATCTGGCCACACTCGATCGTGCGGCTATGGAGGCAGGGTGGGAGTTGGGTGCATGGGACGTGGCGCGCGCCGAGCGCGTCGCCTGCGTTCGCCCGGGTGCCGAATCCAGCGAGGCGATCGAGTGCCTGCAGGCTTTCGGTGCCTTCCCGTTCGGCGTAAACGGGCAACAAGTCGTGATTTCTGATGCGCCGGATTCGGAAGACCTCTTGAGACTCGCGGCGCGACGCGGCTACCTGATGTGGATGTTCCGGCCCGTGCATGGCGGCATCTGGGCCGATGTGGCCGATGATACGACCCTGCGTCCGGATGGTACCCGTAGCCCGCCGTGCCCGATCGAACCTGTTCCTCCCGCGGGCAGCGGGTCGCGAAGGACCGTTTACCGCTTCGGAATCTCCGGCAGCCCCTCCCTGAATTGACCTCTCGGCGCGCGGCCTGACGCCGCACGCCGGATTGACCCCGCCCGCATTCGCAGACACGCCGACTGTGAGCACTCGCTCACGCCGCGCCCCCCGCATTTCGGCCTGATAAACTGATCTTGGACTTGAAATTCAGTCGACGCACCCATATTATTAGCACTCGCAAGCATTGAGTGCTAACTAGGCTGACGCCTCGTTATTCGTTCAAAGGCCTCGTAAATCGTTCATAGGCCTCGTAAATCGTTCATACACAAGAGGAGAGTAGAGATGAAAATCCGTCCATTGCACGACCGAGTAATCGTCAAGCGCCTGGAAGAGGAGCGCAAGACGGCTTCCGGCATCGTCATCCCCGACACCGCTGCCGAAAAGCCCGATCAGGGCGAAGTCATCGCAGTAGGTAACGGCAAGGTTCTGGAAGACGGCAAGGTCCGGCCGCTGGATGTGAAGAAAGGCGACAAGATCCTGTTCGGCAAGTACTCCGGCCAGACCGTCAAGGTTCACGGCGACGAACTGCTGGTGATGCGCGAAGAAGACATCATGGGCGTGGTTGAAGCCGCCTGAACGCGAGCACAAATTCCAAGGTCCCAATCTTTTTTTAGGAGCAAATTCTCATGGCAGCAAAAGATGTCAAATTCCATGACTCGGCCCGTGCGCGCATCATGGCCGGTGTCAACGTACTGGCCGATGCGGTCAAGGTGACTCTGGGCCCGAAGGGCCGCAATGTGGTGCTGGAGCGCTCGTTCGGCGCGCCGACCATCACCAAGGACGGTGTATCGGTAGCGAAGGAAATCGAGCTCAAGGACAGATTCGAGAACATGGGCGCGCAGATGTTGAAGGAAGTCGCAAGCAAGACTTCCGACATCGCCGGTGACGGCACCACCACCGCGACCGTGCTGGCGCAGGCGATCGTGCAGGAAGGCATGAAATTCGTTGCCGCCGGCATGAACCCGATGGACCTCAAGCGCGGCATCGACAAGGCAGTAATCGCCGTGGTCGAGGAACTCAAGAAGATCTCCAAGCCCTGCACGACCGGCAAGGAAATCGCCCAGGTCGGCGCGATTTCGGCCAACGCGGACGAGACCATCGGCAAGATCATCTCCGACGCCATGGACAAGGTCGGCAAGGAAGGCGTGATCACGGTCGAGGACGGCAAGGGTCTGGAGAGCGAGCTCGAAGTCGTCGAGGGAATGCAGTTTGACCGTGGCTACCTGTCGCCGTACTTCATCAACAATGCGGAGAAGCAGATCTCGATACTGGAAGACCCCTACGTCCTGCTGTATGACAAGAAGATCTCGAACATCCGCGATCTGCTGCCGATGCTCGAGCAGGTGGCGAAAGCCGGCAAGCCGCTGCTGATCATCTCCGAAGACGTCGACGGCGAAGCGTTGGCGAC
>CAZYTR010000349.1:0-1571 GCA_964650365.1 uncultured Alcaligenaceae bacterium
GCGCGATTGAGCTGCGACAGCGCCATCACTGGCACGTTCAACTCCTTGGCCAGCGCCTTGAGCGAGCGCGAGATCTCCGAA
The DNA here is from genome assembly GCA_964650365.1 of uncultured Alcaligenaceae bacterium. Lineage (GTDB taxonomy): Bacteria > Pseudomonadota > Gammaproteobacteria > Burkholderiales > JACQAP01 > JACQAP01. The sequence continues at coordinate 82 of CAZYTR010000349.1, forward strand.
ATCTCGGTGGCTCGGTTCTCACCCTGCGCGCTCGCCGACATCAATTGCAGGTAGTCCACCACAATCAGGCCGAGCTTGCCGTACTGGCGGTGCAGGCGGCGCGCGCGCGCGCGTAGTTCCAGGGCGTTGAGGGCCGCGGTTTCGTCGATGTGTATCGGCGCCTCGTTGAGCTTGCCGACCGCATCGGTGAGCCGGCGCCAGTCTTCGTCCGCCAGCCGCCCGGTGCGCACCTTGTGCTGGTCGAGCCGGCCGACGCTGCCAAGCATGCGCATCACCAGTTGCGTGCCCGACATTTCCATCGAAAACACGCCTACCGGCAATCCCGCCTCGATCGCCACGTGCTCCGCGATATTCAGGGCCAGCGAGGTTTTGCCCATCGACGGCCTTCCGGCTACGATCACCAGATCGCCCGGCTGCAGCCCGGAAGTCATGCGGTCGAGATCGGTGAAACCGGTCGCCAATCCGGTAACGTCCGAGGGATTGTCGCGGTTGTACAGCAGGTCGATGCGCTCGACCACTTGCGTGAGCAGCGGCGGCATCTCCATGAAACCCTGGCGGCCGCGCGAGCCCTCCTCGGATATCGCGAACACTTTCGACTCGGCCTCATCGAGAAGCTGTCCGGCCTCCTTGCCCATCGGGTTGTACGCGGCGTCGGCAATTTGGGTGCCCACCTCGGCAAGCTTGCGCATCACTGCGCGTTCCCGGACGATCTCCGCGTAGCGGCGGATGTTGGCGGCGGTGGGCGTGTTCTGCGCGAGCGCACCCACATAGGCGATGCCGCCGACGGTCTCCAGATCCTTGGTGCTCTCCAGGCTTTCCGCGACGGTGATGACGTCTGCGGGCCTGGAGTGTTCGATCAGTCTGGAGATGCTGCGATAGATGAGCCGGTGGTCGGCGCGGTAGAAATCGGCCTCGCCGATCAGGTCAGCAATCTTGTCCCACGCGGTGTTGTCGAGCAGCAGCCCGCCGAGGACCGACTGCTCGGCCTCGACCGAATGCGGTGGCAGCTTGATCAGCTCGACCTGGGTGTCCGCTAGTCTTGGTGTTGCGAACTGCGCCATTTATGCCGGAGTGGTTTTGCGTGGGTGAATAGTGTGGCGCCAAACAGGAACCGTCGTGGACTATTATTCGTAATGCGATGAGGCGTGCAAGTGGAAAAATAAAAAGGGCTGTTTTCACAGCCCTTTTTTTGCGACGAAGGCGCGCGGACTCAACTGACGGTCTCTCCCAGCACGGAAACGGTAATGGTCGCCGTGACATCGGCATGCAGATCGAGCGTGATCGGGTAGTCGCCGACCTGCTTCAGCGGCCCTTGCGGCATGCGCACCATCGCCTTGGTCACCTCGTGGCCCTGCGCCTTGAGCGTCTCGGCAATGTCGTAGTTGGTCACCGAGCCAAAAAGGTGTCCGTCCACGCCGGCGTTTTGGGTGATCTGGATCATCAGCCCTTCGAGCCTGGCGGCGCGTGCCTGTGACTCCGCGAGCGACTTG
>CAZYTR010000350.1:0-7216 GCA_964650365.1 uncultured Alcaligenaceae bacterium
TCGCGGCGACGATATGAGCGTGGATGACGCAGTCGTGGTGCGGGGCGACCTGCACATGGTTCATCTCGCACAGCGCGGAGAGTTTGCGGCCCTCGGTGAAGCCGCCCATCATCGTGCAGTCGAACTGCAGGATCTGGATCGCCTGTTCTTCGAGCAGCGCCCGGCAACCATAGCTGGTCAGCTCGCTTTCGCCCGCGGATAACGGGATCCGGGTCTTTTGCGCGAGCAGCTTGAGCTCGCGGCGGTCGTCGGCCCAGCGCACCGGCTCTTCCAGCCAGCGGGGCCGCAATGGCTCGAGCAGGCGCGCGCCTTCGAGGGCAGTGGCCAGATCCCAGCCGCGGTTGACATCGACCATCAAATCGTTGGCCTCACCGATTACCTCACGCACGAGGGCCAGCCGTTCGAGATCTTCGGCGAGTCCGGCGCCGCCGGCCTTGGCCTTGAAGCCGGTATGCCCCTGCGCTTTCAGCATTTCGATCTCGTCGCGCAGTTCGGCCAGATCCTTTCCTTCGCGGTAATAAGCGCAGGTGACATAGCACGGGACCTCATTGCGGTAGCCGCCAAACAGCCGGTACAAAGGCAGACCCGCGACTTTGCCAACGATATCCCCGGCGGCGATGTCGACCGCGGCGGAGATCCTCACCAGCGCCTCCCGCGACCAGCCTTTCTCGTGGGCGAGCCGCTGCGAGGTCAGCGCGAACAACTTCTGGTACAGGCGTTCGGGGGCCAGCGGATCGGAACCAATGATCAGCTCGGCAATACCGCTGCGAAAGGCGTGGATCGCTGCCTCGACCGGCGTGTAGCTGGTCGCCAGACCGATGCCTTCGACCCCTTCATCGGTGCGCATCCGCACCAGGATTTCGTTGGCCCTGGGAACGATGAAATGACTCACCCAATGCGGGCGCCCGGTATCGGGCGCGCGCAGGATGTGGACCTCGAGTTGCACGATCTTCATATCGGATACTTGCGGCGCGTCATGAGGCGCTCGCCAACGATCAGGCGCTCTGCTGTCGCGTCTTCGCTATATACCCGTAATAGGCGTTGGTGCGTTCGACGCCTTGTTGTTGGTACTCCCGTTTGATCGCCGCCAACTTGTCCACCGCAAAGGCAGGCCCTTGCACCTGGCCGGTGTTGTAGTTGTACAGGCGCGCCGAATTGAGGCCGAAGATCGCCTGCTTGGTCGGGCTGTTCGGCCCGCCCAGCGGCTTCCATTTGTGTGTCTTGAGCATGTCCTCGGGGATCTCGATGCGGCGCATGGCCTCGATTTGCCACTGCGGAGAGCCCCAGAACACCGAATCCGTGCCCCAGACGACGTGGTCAGCGCCCATCATGTGGACCAACTGGCCAAGAACCGCCGCGCAGAAGCGCGGGTTGGTCACGCAGGTGCTGGCGAAGGTCGTGCCGATCTCGGCGTATACGTTGGACACCCCGTGCTGCTGCGGAATCCGGGCCAGGTCGGTGACCCATCGGATGTATCCGTTCTGCTCGAACTCGGCCATCTCCAGTTCGGGGGTGTACCCGCCGAACGGGCGGATGGCGGAGTGATAAATCACGAAGTTCATCTGCGGCCAGTCCTTCGCGGCTTTGCCCACGTCATCCGGGGTGGCGTGCCTCCAGGTACCCGGGAAAGCCACCTCGTAGTCGTTCGGCATGATGCCCTTGTGGACGCAGATGGTGTTGATGCCCGCCTTGAGTGCCTTCTGGTAGAAGGGATACATCAGCTTCTCGTCGTCCAGGCGCCAGGCGAAGTTGGAGGGAGGGTAAAACGGCGCGCCCAGCGTGTATGCCTTCCAGCTCGCCGGCCGGAGTGTCTCGATGGCCCGGTCGACCTCGTCCATCCAGTTCGGGTACCTGGGCGTGATGACGAAGTGTCCCAGCATGCGACGGCTGCCAGCGACATTGTTGATCGCGTCGACCGCCTGCCTGATGTTGTCGTTGGAGAGAAACCAAAAGCTCGGGTCGTCGCCTGGTGCGCCCGAAAGCAGGGCGACCTTGGTATCGCTGTCCAGGAACATCTCCTTGACGTAGTTCTCGAACTTGAACCGGGCCAGGGTCAACGGCATGCTCTTGAGCAGATCTGGATTCGCGCCGACCTCCGAGAGCCACTTCGCGCCGCCGAGCATGCCTTCCTTGTCGAAGCCGTCGTGCACGAAATGGGTCTGGACATCGAAGATGAATTGGCCGGAGAGGCCTTTCGCGCGCGCAGCGGCAAAATCCAGGTCGCGGGCCTCTGCCTCAGTCACCGCGAAGATCGGGCCGAATACCTTGTTCATCGCGACGAAGGCCATCGCCATCCCGGCGCTGGTGGCCAGGAATCGCCTGCGATCCAGTTTGAGCCGGGCGCCCTGCTCGTCTGCCAGCTCTTTTATCAAGCCCTCCACTTGTTGCTGCTTCAGGGTCTGGGGCAGCGGGTTGTACTCCCCGTTCGAAACAACTTGCGTGGGAATCGGCGAGCGGAATGCGCTGCGCTGCGCCGGCAGTGTCTCCTTCATCTCGCGATCGCTCATGTGAACGCCCGGGACCGGGAGTTTGTGCTGTTTTGTCATGGCCCTCCTCCTTCCGTGTTCAACTGGTGTAAGGTTCAAACAACTCGAGCTACGAGCCAACGCTCCGAAACAAGTGCTTCTACGTCAGAGCGCAATCTTCCGGTGCCGGCGCAGCCAGTCCTTATATTCGATGCCTCGACTGCAACTACGCACCCGTCCGCCGAGCCCTGCGGGCTCCCGGCTAGCGAAATCGCAATGTACGCCATTCTGGTCGTGATCGTGGGGATGACCTCCGACTAGCGCCCCGATCGAATAGCCAAAAGCCGATCGCCAATGGAAAGAATACTCGAACCCGAAATCATGGAGGACGCGGAACAGGCGCTTGCCTACGCAAGGGCGGACTTCTCGACTTCCAACCAGTGGTACGTGGATCATCTGCAGGCCGATTTTCCGAAGAATCTGGGGAATGTCCTCGACGTAGGCTGCGGCCCGGCCGACGTGCCGGTAAGACTTGCCCGCGCCCATCCGACGATTCGCATTACGGCCATCGACGGCTCCGGCGCCATGCTCGCGCTGGCGCAAAAAGCGATCGAGGCAGCCGGCCTGCAAAAGAGCATTGCCACGGTGCTAGGCTACATTCCCGGGCTGCCATTCGATGAACAGAGCTTCGACGCAGTGCTGTCGAAGGACCTGCTGCATCACCTTCCCGATCCGATGGTATTGTGGAGCGAAGCCAGACGCCTGGGCCGGCACGGCGCCGCGGTCTATGTGATGGACCTGTTCAGGCCCGCCTCGCCAGAAGCCGCACGCACGATTGTCGAGACCGTCGCCGGCAACGAACATCCGATTCTCAAGGAAGACTTCTACAATTCGCTATGCGCGGCGTTCACCGTCGAAGAGGTGCGCTCGCAAATCGGGCAGACCGGGCTCGGTTTCGATGTAATCCAGATTAGCGACCGGCATATGCTGATCCGCGGCCTGCTGCCGTAACAAAGTCCGTGAATATCGTGAATGTCGTGAATGCCGTGAATATCGTGAATACGGTGAGGAACAGGACTCGGGGCTCAGTGAATTCGCAAGTCCTGATTCTCCTTCGCGTACCTTTGCGTACCCCTCAAGGGGGTATTGAAATGAATCCTTTGCGGTGAACGCTTTAGGGTTTCCAGAATGTATCTGACAGTCGATAACAAAAAAGTTTACGCGTACACGGCCAATCATCCGTTCGACGCGGCGAAGCCGACGGTGGCGTTCATCCACGGCGGGGCCCACGACCACAGCGTGTGGGCATTGCAGAGCCGCTATTTCGCCTATCACGGCTGGAATGCGCTCGCGGTGGATCTCCCCGGTCACGGAAAATCGGATGGCAAGGCACTCGACCGCATCGGCGACATCGCCGACTGGGTGGTACGCGTGCTGGACGCAGCCGGCGCGGGCACAGCTTCGCTGGTGGGACACAGCATGGGATCGCTGGTTGCGCTTGAAACCGCGGCACGTCATCCCGCCCGCGTGGCGAAACTCGCCCTGCTCGGCACTGCAGTGCCGATGCCGGTCTCCGCGCCCTTGCTCAATGCCTCCAAGGCGAACGATCACCTCGCCTTCGAGATGACCAGCGTGTATTCGCACAGCAACGCTGCACAGTTCGGCGGCAATCGGGTACCGGGAATGTGGATGATGGGTTCGGCGATGCGCTTGTTGGAGCGCTCGGGCTCGGGCGTGCTCCATGCGGACTTCTCCGCGTGCAACGCATATGGCAACGGGCTGGAGGCCGCAACGCAAATCAAATGCCCCACCCTGCTGATCCTGGGCAAGCGCGACCATATGGCACCGATGAAGGCGGCGCAGGCGCTCGCGGCAAAAATTCCGAACGTGCGCACGGTGGCACTGGAAAACACCGGGCACGCACTGATGACCGAGCAGCCCGACGCGGTGCTCGACGCGCTGATCGGCTTTCTTTGAGAAAGACGGCCGGTCTCTGCCGGCCGCAAATTCTTTGAGCGCAACCCTTTCTTAGGGGATGTACTGAATGTGCTTTTCTGCCTGCTTGAGCAGCGTCTCCGCATCGCTCACTTCGAACTTGCCCGACTGCTCGATGTTGAGCGACTTCACAACGCCGTCCACCACCAGCATGGAAAAACGCCGCGAGCGCATGCCCATGCCGCGCTCGATCAGGTCCAATTCCAGCCCCAGCCCCTTGGTATAGAGCCCGCTGCCGTCGGCCAGCATGCGCACCTTGCCTTTCGCGCCCTGCTGCTTGCCCCACGCGCCCATCACGTACGCGTCGTTGACCGACAGGCACCAGATTTCGTCGATTTTCTTCTCGTTGAACTGGTCTGCCAGATTCACGAAACCCGGCAAGTGCTTGGCCGAGCAGGTCGGGGTGAACGCTCCGGGGAGCCCGAAAATTGCGATGCGTTTGCGCGGAATAATTTCCTCGACCTTGAATGCGTTCGGGCCGATGGTGCAGCCCGGCGTTTCTTCTTCGATGAGTTCCCACAGGGTACCGCCGGGTAGCTTGTCGCCCACCTTGATAGTCATCAGAATTTCCTCCGCAACAGTCGAAATCGGACTCAACAATTGTACATCTCTGGCCTACGCGCCTTTAGATCCGCTAAATTCTGCGCTCAATGCCCAAGTCGAACGCATTCGTCGAATCCGTTTGCGAGTACCTTGCCCCGCTCGGGCAGGTCCGCGCCCGTCCCATGTTTGGCGGCTGGGGAATCTACGTGGACGGCCGGTTTTGCGCCATTGTGATTCGCGGTGCCCTGTACTTCAAGGCCGACGAAACCAGCCGCCCCGAGTTCGAGGCCAAGGGCTTGCGGCCCTTCAAACCCTTTCCCGACCAGGCGACGGTGATCTCCTACTACGACGCCCCACCGACACGGCGTTTGCGAAGCGATCAGGGGCGGGAGGTGGGGCTACGGCGCGCTGCCCGCAAGCGGCCGACTTCGTCGGTAACGTGTCCGCGCGCCCCACCGGAAGTATTCGAGGACCCGGCCGAGATGCTTGCCTGGGGCCGCAAGGCGCTGGAAGCCGCGCTTCGGAACCGGGGAAAGAAACCGGCCGGCCGTCGCAAGCGTTGACGGCAACACCCGCGAAGTTAGACTTGTGCCTCTGCGTGACCGGGCAACCGCAATGAGCAAGGCATTCACCAAGGAATCCGACCAGGACGACAAAGAGCCGGATGCGGCACCCGCGCTGCCGGTCGGCACGAAGAACTACATCACGCCGGCAGGGTTCAAGCGCCTGAAGGATGAGGCACTGCAGCTGCTGGGTAAGGAACGCCCGGAACTCGTGAAGGTCATCCAGTGGGCCGCCTCCAACGGCGACCGTTCCGAGAACGCCGATTACATATACGGAAAGCGCCGCCTACGCGAAATCGACCGGCGCATCCGCTTCCTCACCAAACGGCTCGACGCGGCGGTTGTCGTCGATCCGGCGAACCGCGAAGCCAGCGATCAGGTATTTTTCGGCGCCACGGTTACGGTGGCGAACGCCGCAGGTGATGAGAAGACGTACAGCATCATCGGCATCGACGAGGCGGACGTTTCGCGCGGACGCATTTCGTGGATTTCCCCGCTCGCCAAGGCGCTCATCAAGGCGCACGAAGGCGACCGGATTACGGTCAGGACACCTGCCGGCGACGAAACCCTGGACATCGTCTCGGTGGAATACAAAGCAATAGATTGATGGTTGGCAACGCCTGGATCCACCGCCTCTCGCCTCTCGCCTCTCGCCTCACGCCTCACGCCTCACCGTCTTACCGTCGCAGCACTCTGCCCGAACAGGATGGCGCGGGATTTCTCGTCCACCACGGGCTGGCTGCTAAACGCCTTGCCCTTTTCATAGGCGCGCACTACCGCGGGTCGGGCGCGGATGCTTTCGAACCAGCGCTTCAGGTCGGGAAAATCATCCAGGTTCTGCTGCTGACGTTGATGCGGCACAACCCAGGGATAGGCTGCCATGTCGGCGATCGAATAGTCCCGGGCAAGAAACGGCCGATCCGCGAGCTGCTTGTCCAGGACCGCATACAGGCGTGAAGTCTCCCTCACGTAGCGATCGGTCGCGTATGGAAGTTTTTCCGGCGTGTATTGGGTGAAATGATGATTCTGCCCGGCCATCGGCCCCAGCCCGGCCATCTGCCAGAACAGCCACTGCAGCACCTCGAAGCGGCCCCGCACCTCCTTTGGCAGAAACTGCCCGGTCTTCTCGGCGAGATACGTCAGGATCGCACCCGACTCGAAGACCGATATGGCTGGGCCGGAATCCGCAGGCGAATGATCGATGATCGCCGGAATCCGGTTGTTGGGCGAAATTTTCAGGAAAGCCGGCTGGAACTGGTCACCGGCACGAATGTTGACCGGAATGATGTTGTAAGGCGTGCCGGTCTCTTCCAGGAAGATGGTGATCTTGTGGCCGTTGGGTGTGGCCCAGTAGTAGAGGTCGATCATTGAAGTTCCGTGAAGGGTGAAGGGTGAAGGTCAAATGCCTCAACAGTGAGGTGTAGAAGTTTAGACACGACCAGACAGACAGTGTCCAAACGGCAACTTCCGACCGAGGCTGTGTGAAAACGTCAAATCTGCGGTTCGCGCAAAATATTTTTCCCACTCGAATCTCGCTACTTCAAAACTAATGACAAGTGGATTCCACTTCTGCCGCAATCTGTACCCGCTCGGAGATGTGTGGTCCCACCACAAAAATCTCGATGCGAGTTTTCACACAGCCTCGACCCA
>CAZYTR010000351.1:0-6511 GCA_964650365.1 uncultured Alcaligenaceae bacterium
CATCCTCCGAAGCGCCGCGATGCGACGTCGATGGCCGGGTCGCGTCAAGATGCCTTCATCTGGGGAAATGCCTCGCGTCCCAACCCCAAAACCAATTAGCGACATCCCATCCCCAGGAAACCACACCAGGCTAGTTCCGCCATAAGGACCGGAATTGGGATTATCTGGATTGATTAAACCCGCCCACGGGACGCCAGCCTCCGCATCCTCTCGGGCAAGCGCATAAGCGTCCCTAACTTGGACGTCTTTAGTAATCTGCTTTGGAAAGCGTTCGCTAAGCAGTGCATCGACAGCCTTTCGAATTTCGCCGTCCGGAGCAGACCGGCCTTGTCCTACTAGAACCGCAAGATTTCCAAGCGCGCTCATTTTCTGCCCCCTAGTGCTTCCAGATCCACTGCTACTCTTGGTAACTTATTTCATCGGCGTCGCCGCTATCCAAACTTCATGGAATTCCGAGCTCGAGTTTCCATGCGTCGAGGCGTAAAAGCGTCAAGCGGTCCAGCCTGATATGTTGCATAGAAAACGCAATGTGCCACGCCTGACCCTGATCCCCGCTTCGTTGAAACCGGTAGAACCGATCATTCAGGTACTTGACGACGTTCTGCCTCTCGGCCGGCAAGAATTTCTTTTGTGCCATGTGGGTGCAATCTTCGACCTGCAGCTTGAGGCCATCCAATTGGGGATTCTACGCGTAAGCGCCGTGACGGAAGAGGAAGTGCTGGGTGCAGACTGAACACCAGGTGAAAGGGAAAAGGTGAAAGAGGAAAGGGCAATGGCGGTGCTGCGTGCTGAGTACTGTGTACTGGGTGTGGGAAAGGACTAACTTGAGGCTTGGAGCCCTAGGTGTGATGGTCCAATAGGTTGTTTCTGTTCATTCGGACTGGATTTGAGAAACTGGGAATCGCCAAACCCCCAGATCATTCAAGGAGTCCAGGCGAATGAACATGCATAAGAATGCCCGACTAAAAGGGTTCCAGGGATACCGGTCTTTGACCATAACTCCGACGTGCAGCGCACGTAGGGTATTCGCTGGATTCCCGCAAGGCGATACTACGGGATACCGGTCTGCGACCATAACCGGGCTACGCCCATAACGCGTGACGAATTAGAGGAGCCACGACTTACGGCTTCGGGAACGGGGTTGGAGACACGTCCTCCCGGCGCTACCAGACCAGCTTCAAGCCCGGTATGCCTTTCATTGCCTGATCGGCGGAGAGCAGCTCCGCACCGGCGGCAAGGGCGGTCGCCGCAATCAGGCGATCGGCGGGATCCTTCCGGGTGAAATCCGCGCTTTGCGAAAGGGCTGCGATTTCCGAAGTAATGGGAAGCACCCGGTAGCCCCGGGCATCCAGGACTGCCTGGATAAAGGATCCGGATTCCTCGTCGATTTCCAGTCGCCGTTTCGCAATCAACATGGCAATTTCCCAGAGGGAGATGTCTGCGCATGCCAGCTGCCCCGCAGCGTCTCCGTCCTTGAGCCGCCGGCGCGCCTTTGCCGATAGCCGCGCGGGTGCGAGCGCATCGAAGACGAGTACGTGGGTGTCACAAATGATCACGATCGCCCGTCCAGGCTGCGCCCGCTGGAGATGTCACGTCGCCTACCTTGGCGGTCTTGCGAAGTTCGGCGAGCCTTTTCTTTGCCCGATCGCTCTTTGCGGCTTCCGGGACCAGGCGGGCGATGACTTTGCCATGCACGGTGACTTCGACTTCCTTGCCCTCCCGAACCTGCTTCAGGTACTCGGGAAGATTCTGACGGAGCTGGGTAACGTTCACGGAAGAGGACATGGCTCGAATCCTGGTATGTACAGATGAGATGTACATACTACGCTTTTTTCAAGAGTGACGGGTGCCCCGCAAGGGGATTCCGGCCGTCGGCCATAAATGTCGGGAATCCGTGAATGCCGTGCCCCGCGAGGGGATCCCTAAAGGGTACCGGTCTTCGACCATAACCGGGCCACGCCCATAAATATCGTGAATACGTGAAGGAGAATAAAGGGGGTCACGCTTGGTATGTTGCATAAGAAAGCCATGTGCCATGCCCTACGCTGTTCCCCGCTTTATTGGAACCGGTAGAACTGATCGTTGAGGTACTTGACGATGTCCTGCTTTTCGCCCGGTGAGAATTCTTTTTGCGCCATGTGGGTGCAATCTTCGACCTGCTGCTTGAGACCATCCAACGATCGGACTCGATGGTCCTTTCGGGTGTAGACCGAGGTGTCATGGCAACCCGTGCAGTTGGCATCGTGCAGGCGCTTGCCCTCGGCGCCATCGCCCGGCGCCGCCGCGTGGGCGCTCACCGCCAGGAATATCACTACCGGTATGCACAGGATGAGTTTCATGGATTGCCTCCAGTAAGAGCGATGACCAGTGACTGGTGACAAGTGACTAGCATAAAGCGAATGCTGGTTGCTGAGTGCTCAGTGCGCGGTGCGTAAGAAATAAAGGGGTCAGGTCTTGTTTCTTGCAGGCGTGAACTGCAGCCCGAACTGTGACTAAGATTGTCTGATGTTGGTTCATTGCACACAGAAGCTGCTAGCGGAAATACCGGATCGCCTGATTCATCCGTCCGCCTCCGGCGAGAGCTGGCACGCCAATATGTTACGGGTCGATCGCCGCAAGTGCGTGCTGTTCACGCACGACGCGACCTTGTACTCCGTATTCGTGCCGGGGCTGAAGAAGCCCGAGTTCGAGCATCTCGACACGGTCTTTGGCCAGCGCCTGTTCAAGGCGCTTGTGGGAGACGAATTTCCCCAAACGCAGATCGAGTGGATGCTGGAAGCTTGCCGCGTGATCCGCTTTGCCCGTTCCAGCAACCGTAGCGTGCTCGGCTCGATGAACGACATGCGATTTCACCTCAGATGGCACGTGGAAGACGAAGGCGGACTGGCGAACGTTGACCTTGCTCAACTGCACCACCGGTTGAACCGCATTCCCTTCTGCGCCATTGAATACAAGTATCCGGTCGAGCGGCTTCGGGAGTACCTGTTGCAGGCGCCCGGCTGACCTGTCGCGACGAGGGCAGTGGGGGGGACCGGGTAAACGGAACGGCGGGATCAGGTCTTGCTTCTTGCACGCGTAAAATGAAGTCCCAAGTGCAACTGAGTGGGTTGGGCAAGCTGAGATAGGGAGACCTCAGGGTCCGACCCCATTGCACAATGCAGTGGGGCGCTACGGCTCAGCGCCGAATTTCTGCGACGCAGATGGAGCGTGCCCGGGGGAGTACGTCGTGGGCGCCTGCCGCACCATTGACGTGAAGACGCACAATTCTTCCAGCCACCGCAGCCGGTCAATCTCCGGAACCTGCAGGTAGGCCCGGACCCGTTCCTCGGTGGTTTCGTACTCGTAATCGATCTTTTCCATGCTAGTTTCCTTTGCCCGCCACCCGGCGAGCAATCTTGAGCGCTTCGATGTCGGAAGCGTCCTGCTTGCGCCCGGTGCCGGTCTTGAGGGTGATCAGGTCCTCTATGGAAGCGAGGTTCAGTCGCACACCGCCAAGGTCCTTTTCGATCCGGTTGTGATACATCCGGTCAAAGGGTAGCGCCGGACGCACGATGATGTCCACCGTCGGCGTGGTGGGCGACCCGGACTGGAGGGAAAAAGCGATCAAGTGTTTCTCGCGGACCCAGGTTTCGACTTGTTTCGCGTCGCAAAGCGCCTCGAGCGGAACAGGCAGGGAGGGCTTCAGCTTGAGCCTCGTCGCGGCGCTCAGGAATCGGCGAAGGTTACCCTCGTCCATGGCCAGAACGAGATCCACGTCCATGGTCGCGCGCTCGACACCATGCAGATTGATGGCGAGTCCTCCGACCACGACGTAATCGACCCGTTCCTCCTGAAGCGTTCTGAATAGATCGAGGTAGAACATGCCGGGAGAGTATCGCGCTAAATCCCGCCACGGACAAATAGAGATGCGGGTGACGACTTACCCCAGTGACGACGCAACCAGGTGACGAAGTGACGGCCTAACGCCGGCGATGGGTGGTGGGCGATTGTTATGGGTGACGGCTTCACGGGATGCACCAAGGTCCGTCAAGGCATGCCTTCAGTTCCATTTTCAAAAAGAAATAAAGGGGTCAGGTCTTGTTACTTGCATCGCGATCCTGCCTTCTCACTTTCCCGTCAATTCAAGTTCGTCCCGTCACGCCTTCGCCGGCCGCTGCAAGTCCGATACGCCTTTGGTCCGCTCGAGAACCGTCATCGCACTTGCGACACAACTCGCCGCGACTAACAGATTCGAAGGAATTATCAAGGTGTTGCCCGCCTTGCAGATTCTACGCGCGTGGAATAGGCGTGACTACTGCCCAAAGGGCTGTGAAAGGTGAACAGCGATCAGTGAACGGTGGCAACACGCCGCGCGGTCCCGGCCGGCCGGCGCCACGAGGGACGCACCACGGCATTCACCCCTATCAACTGATATAATCGCATCAACCATATCAATTGAGGGAGAGATCATGATCCGTGAGGCCCCCGCCATGACGGTCCGGCAGAATCTGGGCGAGCTTCTGAATGAAGTCCAGTATCGACACGGCAAGGTTCTGATCACCAAGGCCGGCAAGCCGGTGGCGGCGCTGGTGGACATCGCACTTTTCGAGCGGATACGGAAGCTGGACGAGGAATTCGACCAGATGACGGCGGATTTCGCGAAGGCATTCGCGGGAAAAGGCGAGAAGGCGGTCAATGCCCTGGTGGATGAGGCGGTGAAGGCGGTACGTCGCAAGCCATCCAGGAAGTGAAGGTCGTCCTCGATACCAATGTGCTGCTGTCCGGCCTGATGTTTCCGGATGGCGCGCCGGGACGTGTTGTAGCTGCCTGGCGTCAGGCACGGTTCGAACTCGTTATTTCAGTACCCCAGTTGGCGGAGATCGGCAGGGCGCAGGCCTATCCGAAGATCCGGCGCATATTGGACTGGGATGATCAGCGCATCGAGCAGTTCATCCGGCAGCTCTATGTCAGAGCCCAGATCGTGGATCTCGCCGGAACCTCAGTAGAAGTGCCGGGCGATCCGGACGATATGCCCATCCTGGCCTCGCTCGTTGCCGCGAAAGCGGATGTTCTGATCACCGGAGACGGCGATTTGCTCGCCTTGCGTGATCGATATTCAATACAGACGCCCGCGGAATTTGTGCGCAGGCTGTGAGCGGTGAAGCGCCCGCTACGCATCGAATATCCCAGCGCGTTTTAGCACCTCACCTCCCGCGGTGAGCGAACCCGAGACCGGCTGCTCGCCAAACTGCATCTCAGGCACGTCTACACCCAGGCGGAGATCGTGTGACTTTCTCCGTGCCCTCTGTTGCGCTAAGGTATGGCCTGGAGGTGAGGTAACTTGGTCGATCGACGTGAATTTCTGCGGCTCGGCGCCGGTACTGCGCTCGGGCTCGCCGCGAGCCGGGCGAGTGCGCAGCCCGGTCCTGGCATCCGCCGCTACGCGCGCCTGGGGCGCACCGGGCTGAAGGTTTCAGATATCTCCTTCGGATCGGCGAGCATGTCCGACCCCGCGGTTGTGCGCCATGCGGCTGCGCGTGGCATCAACTACTTCGATACCGCCGAGGGCTACCGCTGGGGCGGTGCCGAGGAGGCCATCGGCGAGGCGCTGAAGGGCCGGCGCAATGAGGTGATGATCGCCAGCAAGACCAAGGCCGGCGCCGGCGATACGCGCACCGAAATGATGACCTCACTGGAGCGCAGCCTGAAGCGGCTGCAGACCGACAGGGTGGAGGTGTATTTCAATCACTCTGTCGACGATGTGGCGCGGATGCAGAACCCGGAATGGTGGGAGTTCACCGAACTCGCAAAACGGCAAGGCAAGATCCGCTTCCGCGGCATGTCCGGCCACGGCAGCAACCTCACCCGTTGCCTCGACTACGTCATCGACAACGACCTCGCCGACGTGATCCTGGTGGCCTACAACTTTGCCCAGGACCCGGGTTTCTACGACAAGCTGCGCCACACCTTTCATTGGTCGGCAATCCAGCCGGACCTGCCGCGGGTGCTGGACAAGGCCAGGAAAAAGGACATCGGCGTGATCGCCATGAAGACGCTGATGGGCGCGCGCCTGAACGACATGCGCGCCTACGAGCGGCCGGGCTCGACGTTTTCGCAAGCGGCGTTCCGCTGGGTGCTGTCCGCGCCGCAGGTGGATGCGCTGGTGGTTTCGATGAACACCACGAGTGAGATCGATGAGTATGTTGCGGCCTCCGGTACTGCGCGGGTCACCGGCGCCGAATTGGAACTGCTCGAACGCTATGCGCTGCTGCAGTCCCAGCGCTACTGCCAGTCGGCGTGCAACGACTGCGCCGGAAGCTGCCCGCAGAATGTCGCCATCGCCGAAGTGCTGCGCACCCGTATGTACGACGTCGATTATGGCGACCCGCTGCTCGCCCGCACAGAGTATGCCGCGCTCGGCAAACCGGCCGAGTCCTGCCTGACCTGCGCCGCGCAGTCCTGCCTGAACGCTTGCAGCAGAGGCATCCCGATCGCCGAATACACCCGCGACGCCGCACTCAGGCTGGCATGA
>CAZYTR010000352.1:0-1745 GCA_964650365.1 uncultured Alcaligenaceae bacterium
CCGGTTCCTGCATCGTCAGCCAGTGACGGTACGCCTTCAGGCGGAACTCGAGCAGCCATTCGGGCTCGCTTTTCTTCGCCGAGATCACGCGAATGACGTCCTCGTTCAGACCCTTCGGCACGACATCCGACTCGATGTCGGTAACGAACCCGTGCTTATAGGGCTGATTGACCAGGTTCTCCAAAACCGTGCTCATTGAATCGCCTCGATATTCGTACCGTTATCGCCAGTTTCCATAACACGGAGCGTTGAGTTTTGAGTTTTGAGTGTTTAGTTAGGACCAGGTCTTGCAATCGAACTCAACACTAAAAACTCAAAACTCAACACTCACTACTAGCCTCACGCTTTTTCCTTGACGCTGAAGCTTTCGCCGCAGCCGCACATCGCCTTCGCCTTCGGGTTCTCGACCTTGAAGGACTCGTTGAGCCCTTCGCGCGCGTAGTCGAGCACCGCTCCGTCCACGAACTCGAGGCTGTCCTTGTCCACCACCACTGTGACGTCATGGGACTGGAACGACTGGTCGCCGGCGTTGACTTCCCGCGCATAGTCGAAGGTATAGGCAAAGCCCGAGCAACCGACTTTCCTGACGCCGAAGCGAAGCGCCACGCCGCCTCTCTTGGCCAGCGCACCGCGAATATGCTTCGCCGCGTTTTCCGTAACCGTAATTGCCATGATCAATTCACCCTTTACTGATTGCCGAATTCAAACTGCAACTGCCGTCAGGTGCCGCAGCCGGTTGAGCGCCGCGGACAACGCCTGTAAAAACTCCTCCACCTGCCCTGCCGTGTTGTGCACCCCGAAGCTCACCCGCACAGCACCGCGCGCCGATTCCGGCGCCACGCTCATCGCCAGCAGTGTCGCGCTGGGTTCGGTGCTGGTGCTGGAGCAGGCCGCGCCGCTCGCCACCGCGAAGCCGGCCTTGTCCAGTTCGATCACCAGGGTTTCGCCGTCGATATTGGGGAAGGCGAAGTACGTGGTATTCGGAATGCGCGGCGCGCCCCGTCCGAATATCACTGCACCCAATGCCGATACGCCTTCATCCGCGCGATCACGCAGCGCCTGCAAATGGCCCCAGACTCTACCCATTCGCTCTTGCGCAAGTTCGCAGGCGGCGCCGAAGCCGACGATCGCCGGCACGTTCTCGGTACCGGAGCGCAGTCCCATTTCATGGCCGCCACCGTGGATGATCGGCTTCAGTTCCAGCCGCTTGTCCACCACCAGCGCGCCGGCACCCTTCGGGCCGTAGATCTTGTGCGCAGAAATCGTCATCGCGTGCACGCGCAGCGCTTCGAAATCCACCGGGATCTTGCCCAGCGCCTGCACCGCGTCGGTATGCATCCAGGCGCCCTTCTCGCGCGCCTTCGCGGCGATTTCCGCCACTGGCTGGATCACGCCGGTTTCGTTGTTGGCCAGCATCACCGACACCAGCCCGGTGGCGGCCGTGAGCGCTGCGTCCACATCGGCGAGATTGACCAGCCCATTAGCCGTGACCGCAAGCTTGCGCAGCTTCCATCCCGGGCGCGCCAGGTCTTGCGCCGGTTTCGCCACACAGGGATGCTCGATTCCACTGACCACAATTTGAGTGGGCTTCAGATACGCCGCCGCCCCCTTGATGAAAAGATTGTTCGCTTCGGTTCCGCCGGACATGAATACCACCTGCGCGGCTTGCACGTTCACCAGTGCTGCGACCTGCTCGCGCGCCCGGTTCACCGCCTTGCGCGCACGCGTGCCGAATTCATGGCGGC
>CAZYTR010000353.1:0-2705 GCA_964650365.1 uncultured Alcaligenaceae bacterium
GCGCCAGCAGCTCGGCCGCGGCGGCATCGCCCAGGCGCTCGACGAGCAGAGTGCTGCCGACCAGGACGCACAACAACGGCGTTCGGATCGCAGGCAGCGATGGGCCGGGCGGGGTGGTGGGCATGAAGTGGTTTCTGAAAACTGCCGATTTCACCAGCAGGTCCGGCGCCCGACCAGCTCTTCCTTCGCATCGTCGTGCCTGCGCCACTTGATGGCGAGGATACTGCGCGTGAACAGCACCACCAGGTGCTCCGCGTTGGGCGTGTCCCACGGCATGTCGATGCGGCCCTTCTCGCTCTCCAGCCAGGCACGGAACGCTGCCTCGTCGTACGCGCGGGTCGTATGAATCATCACGATCGGAGTATAGGAAATATAAACGGGGTTCTCAAACTATCCGCAGTCAAGTCCCTGAAGGAAAATGCACCAGGGGGACAAATGGGGACAGACTGAGCTAACCCGGACTTCGTGGGCACTGAATTGGGGGGCAAACAATCCCCATGGCTGTGCAACGCGCATACCCTTCCCAAAACTAAGCCCGTTTGAAGCCGTTTTATCATCGCCGAGTCCGGGACGTCCGACTCATGGAGTACACACTTCTCGTTGGCAATAAATAGTCGCAGAGACCTCAGGGACAGACCCCATTAAAAGAGGCATTTATTCAGTAATATAATGCCTCTCATGCCGCGCAAACCCCGCCTCCAGGCCGCTGGACTGCCAGTGCATATCATCCAGCGCGGAAACAACCGGCAAGCCTGTTTCTTTGCCGAGGATGACTATCGCTTCTTCCTGGAGCATCTTGGAAAACTCGCCAAGCGATTTCGCTGCTCGCTGCATGCGTACGTGCTGATGACGAATCACTTTCATCTGCTGCTCAGTTCCGATTTGTCCAACGGTCCGTCACTTTTGATGAAATTCCTCGGCCAGCGCTACGTGCAATACGTGAACCGCACCTACAAGCGCAGTGGGTCCTTGTGGGAAGGGCGATTTCGTTCGAGCCTGGTGCAGACACAGCACTACGTGCTGGGCTGCTATCGCTACATCGAAATGAATCCGGTGCGCGCCAACATGGTCAAGCATCCGATCGAGTATCCCTGGAGCAGCTACGCTGCAAATGCAGCGGGAAAGAAAATCGATTGGCTCACGCCGCACGGCGAGTATCTTGGCTTGGGTTCAGATGAGTCGAAAAGACTTGCGGCATATCGAGGACTGTTTGCAACCGACCTCGACGCTGAGCTGCTGCGAGAAATCCGGACTTCGACGCACGGCGGCTATGCGATCGGGGGATCCCGCTTTCGGGAAGGGATCGAGCAAGCGCTCAAACAGCGTGCGACGCCCCGCG
Source organism: uncultured Alcaligenaceae bacterium (assembly GCA_964650365.1). Lineage (GTDB taxonomy): Bacteria > Pseudomonadota > Gammaproteobacteria > Burkholderiales > JACQAP01 > JACQAP01. Next base: position 1,340 of record CAZYTR010000353.1, read on the forward strand.
GTCCCGGGCGACCGGGAGAATCGACTGGGACCAGGAAGCGGGCTTGAGATGGTCACCCTGTGTTGTACTCGGAAAAATGGGGTCAGACTGAGGTAGCCCGGATTTTCCCGAACCACCTCTGCATTGTTGCCCACGTGCCTCGCACTACCCCGAAGTTCTTGAGCACTTCCTCCGCTCCTGCAAGCCAACCTGCCACTCCGCGTTGAGCCCTCCCGGAGAGCGTGGTACGGTTCGACGTTCCGGCCGCAGCCGCCAGCCTTGAACTCCAACTGGGAGCACTCATGAAGCAGCCCTTCAAAGTCCTCTACATCGGTCCCGCCAAGTCGGAGGCCTTCGACACGACATCGCTGGAGCAGCAGAGCCGCGCCGTCCTGCTCGCCGGCGGGTCGGTCATCCGCTACGGGGGCAACAGCGCCGCCGAGCTGATCCAGGCGCTGCAGGATGCGGATGTCGCCATGCTCCAGGGCCACGGCTTCGACCGGACCGCCTTCGCGCACATGGGTTTGCACGGCCGCTGCAAGGGCCTCGTGTCTTTCGGCCACGGCTACGACCATCTCGATCTCGACGCGGCTACGACCAACGGTGTCGTGCTGGCCAACACGGCATCGTTCGGCACCGAGGAGGTGTCGAACCACACCATGATGCACTTCCTGGTCTGCGCGCGGAAGTTCGTGCTGCATGACAAACTGGTGCGCAGCGGTGTGTGGACGCGAAAGAACCTGGGTCCGATGGGCCACATCGCCGGCCAGGTGTTCGGCATCGTCGGCCTGGGCGACATCGGGCGCGCCGTGGCGCGCAAGGCCAGGGCCTTCGGCCTCGACGTCATCGCCTTCGATCCGTACCTCGCTTCCTGGGACGCGCTGGAGTCCGGCGTGGAGATGATGGATTCTCTGGAGAGCCTGTGCCGGCGCTCCGACTACCTCAGCGTCCACGTCTATCTCAACGCCGAGACCCGCTATCTCATCAGCGGCGCGCAGTTCGCCGTCATGAAGCCCAGCGCCTACCTGATCAATTGTTCGCGCGGCGGCGTCGTCGACGAGGCCGCACTGATCGAGGCGCTCCAGCAGCGCCGCATCGCCGGCGCCGGGCTCGACGTGTTCGAGAAGGAGCCGGTCGATCCGGCCAATCCGCTGCTGAAGATGGACAACGTTTCCGTGACCAATCACTACGCCAGCTACTCCGAGGTTGCCTGGGAGCGCGCCCAGACCCAGCTCGGCGAAGAGGCCGTGCGCATCGCCACCGGGATGTGGCCGATGTCGCTGATCAATCCCGGTGTGCGTCACGTCGTCCCGCCGCGCGCACCGGCCCGGTCGTGGCAGGTGTGCGCACGTGAACTGTCGGCCCGACGACATCGCTAGCCTGGATA
>CAZYTR010000354.1:0-12205 GCA_964650365.1 uncultured Alcaligenaceae bacterium
GTCTGAACCCCGTATATTGTTTTTGCTCTTGCCCTTCCTCTGCGTCCTCCGCGTCCTCTGCGGTGAGAGCTGGTTTTTGCCTCGGACCGTCCTCTGCGGTGAGTGCTTAAATGGTGAGAATTCCATGTTACTGATGATCGACAATTACGATTCCTTCACCTACAACCTGGTGCAGTACCTGGGCGAGCTGGGTGAGGAGGTCAGCATTTTCCGCAATGACGAGATCACGCTGGAGCGGATCGAGGCCTTGCATCCCTCGAGAATCGTCATTTCCCCGGGGCCGTGCACGCCCAACGAGGCCGGCATTTCGGTGCCGCTGATCCGGCGCTTTGCCGGCAAGTTGCCGATCCTCGGTGTTTGCCTGGGCCACCAGAGCATCGGGCAGGCCTTCGGCGGAAGAATCGTTCATGCCGCGCAACTGATGCATGGCAAGACTTCCGCCATCCGCCACGAAGATGCCGGCGTTTTCCACGGGCTGCCCAATCCGCTGACTGCCACGCGCTATCATTCCCTGGTCATCGAAAAGAAAAGCCTGCCCGCCTGTCTCGAGGTCACCGCGTGGACCGACGATGGCGAGATCATGGGTGTGCGGCACAGGGATTTGCCGGTGGAGGGCGTGCAGTTCCACCCCGAGTCGATCCTGACCGAAAAAGGCCACGACCTGCTCGCCAATTTTTTGCGCACCGGTTAAGGATAGAAAAGAACCGCACTCACCGCGGAGGACGCAGAGGACGCAGAGGAAAAAAATAAAACGAGGAAAGGCAATTTGGGGTTAAGAGCGAGGTGAATGTTCTTCATCCACTGCTGCCAAACTCTGCTTTCGTCGATTGCTCGCCAATTGAAGGTTTTGACTCGCGAATGATTTTTTTCTCTTGTCTTTCCTCTGCGTCCTCCGCGTCCTCTGCGTTGAGAGGGTCTGTATTGCTGGATACGAATTTCAAGGAGCGGATATGACACCCCAGGACGCACTGGCACGAGTCATCGAACACCGCGAGATATTCCACGACGAGATGCTCTCGCTGATGCGCCAGATCATGAACGGCGAGATGTCGCCGGCGTTGATCGCCGCGTTCATCATCGGCTTGCGGGTGAAGAAGGAGACCATCGGCGAGATCGCCGCCGCCGCGCAGGTCATGCGCGAGTTCTCGACCAAGGTGCAGGTAGTCGACCATGCGCACCTGCTGGACACCTGCGGCACCGGCGGCGATAGCGCGCAAACGTTCAACATCTCGACCGCAGCGGCATTCGTCGCCGCAGCGGCCGGGGCTAAGGTCGCCAAGCACGGTGGCCGCGCGGTCTCCAGCAAGTCGGGCAGCGCCGACGTGCTCGAGGTGCTCGGCGTGAACCTTGCGCTGACGCCGGCGCAGGTCGCGCAGTGCATCGACCAGATCGGCGTGGGCTTCATGTTCGCCCCCAGCCATCACAGCGCGATGAAGCACGCGGCACCGGTGCGGCGCGAGCTGGGCGTGCGGACCCTGTTCAACATCCTTGGGCCGCTCACCAATCCGGCCGGCGCACGGAACCAGCTCATGGGCGTGTTTCATCGCGATCTCGTCGGCATCCAGGCGCGGGTGCTGCAGCGGCTGGGCAGCCGCCATGTCCTGGTGGTTTACGGTATGGAGGGGCTGGACGAGATTTCGCTGGCCGGCGACACGCTGGTCGGCGAACTCAAGAACGATGAAGTGCGCGAATACACGATTCACCCCCGGCAGTTCGGAATGCATACCAGCGAACTTTCCGCAATCCAGGTCAAGGACGGCAGCGAGTCCAGGGACATGCTCGTTGCGGCGCTGTCGAACGCGGCCGGCGCGGCGCGTGACATTGTGGCGCTCAATGCCGGGGCGGCGATCTATGCGGCCGGTATTGCGGATAGCCACGAGGCAGGTGTGAAGCAGGCGCTTGCAGTCATCTCCAGTGGCGCCGCCAAGGCCAAGCTCGACCAGTTCGTTGCCTTTACCCAGAAGATGAAAAGCTGAAGCTCTGAACGCGGAGGACGCAGAGGACGCAGAGGAAAAACAATGCGAGGAAGGACAATTTGCGGTTAAGAGCGAGATGAATGTTCGTCGCCCACTGCTGCCAAATTCTGCTTTCGAGGATTGGTCGCCAACTGAAGGTTTTAACTCGCGAATGAGGTTTTCCTCATGTCCTTCCTCCGCGTCCTCGGCGTCCTCCGTGGTGGGCGCTGCTTTTTTTGCACCCGGTAGTTCCCTGGTGAGCGCTGCCCTATCAAATATGACGCCTCGATACGCGGAGGAAAGGCATGAGTGAAAACGAAATAGGGGAGATACTCCTTGGGTGTGCCATCAAAGTCCATACTGCTTTGGGTCCTGGTCTTCTCGAGAGCACTTATGAGGCCTGTCTTATCTATGAACTCGCCAAGGCCGGTCTGAAGGCGGAAAGGCAGGTGGCGCTGCCGGTTGTGTACGATGGAGTACAACTGGATGCCGGATATCGAATAGACGTCTTAGTCGCGAACCTCGTGGTCGTAGAACTGAAGGTTGCCGAAAGAATCCTGCCTTTGCACAGCGCTCAGTTGTTGAGCTATTTGAAGCTCAGCGGCAAGAAACTGGGCTATTTACTGAATTTCAACGTTGTCCATATGCGGCAGGGGATCAAACGTGTCGTCAATCACCTTTGAGTTATTCCTCCGCGTCCTTCGCGTCCTCTGCGTTTAGAGCTTTGTGTCGGACATTCTTGAAAAAATTCTTGCAGTGAAGCGAGAAGAGGTCGCGGCGGCGAAGCAGCGCGAGCCATTGACCGAGCTGCGCGCGCGGGCACAGGCCACCGACAAGCCCCGCGATTTCCTCGGCGCGCTGCGATCTAAGATTGCCGCTGGACTTCCCGCGGTGATTGCCGAAGTCAAGAAGGCGAGTCCCAGCAGGGGTGTGCTGCGGCCCGACTTTGATTCGGTGGCGATCGCGAAATCATATGCGCGGCACGGGGCAGCCTGCCTGTCTGTGCTCACCGACAGGCAGTTCTTCATGGGCACTCCCGAGTATCTGGTGCAGGCGCGTGCTGTCAGCGGTCTGCCGGTCCTGCGCAAGGATTTTCTGCTCGAGCCCTACCAGGTGTACGAAGCGCGGGCGATGGGAGCCGACTGCATTCTGCTTATCGTGGCCGCTCTCGACGATGCGGTGATGCGGGATCTGGAACAGGCAGCATCGGAACTCGGCATGACGGTGCTGGTCGAGGTCCACGATGGCGGGGAACTGGATCGCGCGTTACGCCTCAAGACCCCGTTGCTCGGCATCAACAACCGCGATCTGCGCACTTTCGAGACGCGGCTGGAGACGACCCTGTCGCTGCTCGAGAGGATACCCGCCGACCGGCTTGTGATTACCGAGAGCGGGATTGTCGCGCCAGCGGATGTGAAGCGCATGCGCGCCGCCGGCGTCAATGCGTTCCTGGTCGGCGAAGCGTTCATGCGCGCGCCCGATCCCGGCGCCGAACTAGCGAAACTATTCGGCTGAATGAAGCGCTCACGAAAAGAATCCAACTCCGAACACGGAGGGCGCGGAGGACGCAGAGGAAAAACAAAAACGAGGAAAAACATGTGGGAGTGAAAAACGGGCTTGGTGCCAACGTGACCACCGATGCCAGGTTTTTAATCTCGAATCTTTTTTTGTTCTTGCCCTTCCTCCGTGGTGAGAAGTGCGGTTTTTATGCTAGCTACCGGCTCGCGCGCCTGGTCCATCTAAGCTGCCTGACGCCGCTTCTTGCCAATGCTCTTTCTCAGCTTTTGAAAAATACGTACTACCTCTTCGTGGCCAATCAAATCTCCGCGGTCCGCTTCGGCAATGCCAGCGTCCACTTGCTTCAGGAACCATACTTCGTAATCCAGTCCCTTGGCCAAGGCCGATTTCAAGACAGCTTCTGGCGTGCGCTTTGTGGCGATAGATAATTTTTCGACCCGCCTTGCAGTTGCTTTAGTGAGGGTAACCGTATCAACCATCTTTTTCTCCCGGAACATGCGCAGATTGCATGTCGTGCTTCATTTAAATAGTAGCATGGCATAAGCCGGATGCAGGGGCGAACCTCTTGAATGCTCTTTTTGAAAATTCAGATCTCATCACGGAGCGATTAAAGCGACGAAACCCTCAACGCGGAGGATGAACCGGAGGCAGAAACCAGCACTCAACGCGGAGGACGCAGAGGACGCAGAGGAAAACCAAAAACGAGGAAGAACATGTTGAAGTTAAAAACGGGCGTGGTGCCAAATTGACCATCGATACCTGGTTTTACACTCGACAGCTTTTACTCTTTCGCTTTTCCTCTGCGTCCTCCGCGTCCTCCGTGTTGAGCGCTGGTATTTAATATCGAGATTCCAGCCTTCGGATCGTCGACCAGAAAATAGGTTAGCTGTTCGATATAACCCCCTGTTCTACCTGAACAAGCTATTTTTTGAGCGAAACTGTCATTTTGTGCACTGCGGTGTTGTAAATACGCAACAGTCAGGGCCGAAACCCGTGTCATCTATGGAGAAAAGGCTTGCTAGCGGCTGTTGCACTTTGGCAGAATCGCGGCAACTTCTTTCTTTCCCGGGAGAGGTTAAAACGTGCGGGGCGTAATGTGCCTCCGCCAGGAGGGGCGAGTTAACGCGCCCCACCGGCTCAAAGTTAAATTAGAAAAGGAGATCGCATGAAGAAGAGTCTTATCGCAGCAGCGGTTGCGGGGCTGTTCGCCGCACCGGCCGCGATGGCCGAAGTGACCATCAGCGGCGCCATCAACCTCGGTATCGAGGCTGTCAGTTCGAATGATGCCCCAGCCATTCCAGTTACGGATACAGGCCCTTATGCTGGTCTGCCAGCGATTCCCGGCCTCAGCAAGACGTTCCTGAACGCCAACTACTCCAACATCAATATTTCTTCCTCGGATGACATTGGCAACGGCAACAAGATCATTTTCAATTATCAACTGGTGGTGGATCCGGCCACATTCGGCAACCCCGTCAACCGCAACAGCTACCTCGGTGTTGCCGGCACCTGGGGCGCGTTCAAGATGGGCGCGAACGAAAACGTCTATGAGCGGCATATGTACCAGGCCGATCCGCTGGACGGCGCGGTCGGACCGGGCGGCAACCTGATGATCCTGGGTACCGCCGGCGGCGGCGTCGCGTTTGAAGTTGGCCAAGCAGGCTGCGATGTTACGACCGGTGGAGCGGGTTGCTCTGGCTTCTATCGCCGTTCCGACAACACGATCTGGTACGAAAGCCCGAATTGGAGCGGCTTCACCTTCGAAGTGGACTACACCTTGAGCGCGAGCAAGACCGCCACTACGGATCCGCAGATTCTCTCGGTCGGTGCCAAGTGGCAGCCGCAAGGCATGCCGTTCTATCTCGACATTGCATTCGAGCAGCATGATGATATGTTCGGTGTGGCCAAACTTGTTGGTCACCCGGGTACCTCCTCCTCCGACGATGCCGCGCAAATCGGCGGCGGCTTCAGCATCGCCGGCTTCGATATGCATCTGCGCTACGAAGAACTGAAGTACGAAAACACTTCAGCAATCGTCGGCGACATAAATACGATCGAGCGTAACGCGATGTGGTTCGGCGTCAAGTACAACCTGCCCAGCGGCTACATCGGCGGGGAGGTTGGCCAGGCCGGCGATTGGGATGTAACGTGCGTGGGCGCGACCGCTGCCACCTGCACCTCAAACGACACCGGCGCACTCATGTACGGCATCGGTTACTTCCACAACCTGTCGAAGCAGTCGCAATTGCAGTTCATCTATGCCACTACCGACAACGATAGCCAGGGAACGTATACCCAGGCCGGCGCACCAAGTGGCGGAGTTCCAGGATCTGACCACGACGTGCTCCACGTGGGTATCAAGCACACCTTCTGATCTGGCGTAAGCCTAGTTTAGAAACGTGATTCAACGGGCGCCTTCGGGTGCCCGTTTTTTTTGGCCCTCCTGCGAAGTTCAGTTCTCACCACGGAGGATTCTTTTCTATACCCCCTCGAGGGGTACACAGAGCGGCGCACGGACTCGTTATGCGGCGCGCTCTACGCGACGTGCATGAGTGATTTTTGAGTTTCTTGCGGAAGCTTGAGTTCCGCAAACCACGTGGTGGGGTAAAGGTAGTCTTCGCCACTCTCGTCGATTACCCGAATGTCCCCATCTTCGGCAGCATCATCGTCAGGGATTACGCGATAAATCTTGTGCAATTCCAGAGACGATGGATAGCCCGTGTTCTTAATGCACACCGCGAAATGCGGCGATATGGCCTTTTTTCTCTTCATGGTGTCAGTCCAAGTAGAATTTACGTTTGATTTCCTTTTTTCCAATTCCGTGCGCCTCATACCAATGTAGTTCCGCCAACCTGACGCGCCCATTTTCTTGCCCCCCTTGCCAAGTTCATCTCTCAACGCAGAGGACGCGGAGGAAGGGCACAAGCAAAAAACTGCACGCGAGAGTTAAAACCCGGTAGCCGTGGTCAGTTCCACATCCTGCCCGCTCTTAACTTCCACACGTTTTTCCTCGTTCTTGTTTTTCCTCTGCGTACCCCTCAAGGGGGTATAGAAAAGAATCCTCTGCGTCCTCTGCGTTGACAGTTGGGCTTCAGTACCATGGCGCGCGTCTCTCGTTGCAAGTGGTGTTTCTCACGAGGCCGAGTGTACAATCACTATGAGCAAGTGCTCTTGAAAGGAAGACTCTTGTAAGGAAATTCCGATGACGACGCTCACGATACCGAAAATGCTGGAGAAGAGACTGCGGAGGGTGTCAACCCAGACCAATCGTTCAGTAGAGTCCTTGGTTCGGCAGGCGATCGCCGGGCGCCTCGACTATCTGGAGGGGCGGATTCGAGCGATTGATGCCGGTTTTGACGACTTGGCGCGGGGCAATGTTTCAACCACGACAGAGGTGCTTGAAACGCTGGACCGGATCATTCGCAAGCATGACCGCCGGCGCAAGAAAGCGGCTTGAATGGTCTCGGCTTGGACTCAAAGAGCTGTATGAATCGTTCGAGTTCATTGCGGCGGAAAATATTCATGCGGCAATACTTGTTCGCAACCGGATTGCCGCTGCGGCTGAGTTACTCAAAACTCAGCCGTTAATCGGCTCCGCGGGACAAAAGCCCGGTACCAGAGAGTTGCCGGTTCCAGATACTCCCTACACCCTCGTTTATCGGGTGGCACCCCGAGTGGTGAAAATCGGCCGCGTGCTGCATCAGCGGCGAAAATACCCCTGACCAGGTTGGAAAGTTGATTCGACGGGCGCCTTCGGGCGCCCGTTTTTTTTGCCTGCAATTCGCGATAGATTCAACTCTCAACGCAGAGGATGGACCTGAGGCAGAAACCAGCACTCAACGCGGAGGACGCAGAGGACGCGGAGGAAGGGCAAGAGCAAAAACAATATACGGAGTTAAGACCTTTCGATGACTGATGATCGATCGTAGTGATAGTTGGCGACACAGGTTCGCGAACAATCACCCCGCCTTTTACTCCAGTTTGCTTTTCCTCGTTTTTGATTTTCCTCTGCGTCCTTTGCGGTGAGCGTTGTGGTCTGCGGTGAGAGCTGGGTTGCAGTTCATTGAAGCGTCGCGAGTTGCGCCTTGATTTTCTCCAGGGTACCGGTGAAGCCGGACAGCCGCTCCTTTTCCTGAGCAACGACGTTGGCGGGCGCGCGCTCGACGAAACCCGCGTTGCCGAGTTTGCTGCTGGCCTTGGCGATCTCGTTCTCGAGCCGTGCGATTTCTTTTGCAAGGCGTCCGCGCTCGGCAGCGACGTCGATCTCGATTTTCAGCATCAGGCGATAGTCGCCGACGATCTGCACCGGCGCCGCGCCGGCATTCTTTGCCGGCGCAAGTGCGTCTACGATCTCCACCTCGGAGAGCTTCGCCAGCACCTTGAGACTGGGCGCGAACTCCCGCAGCATTGCCGCGTTCCCGGCGGCGACCAACGGCACCCGCTGCGCGGGAGAAATGGACATTTCGCCGCGCAGCGCGCGGCAGGCCTCGACCAATGACTTGAGCTGGGCGACCCAAGCCTCCGCTTTTGCGTCAATGCGCTCCGGCTGAGAAACCGGGTAGGGCTGCAGCATGATCGATGCCTCGTCGCCCGGATGGCGGCCAGCCAGCGGCGCAACTTTCTGCCACAGCTCCTCGGTGATGAACGGGATGACCGGGTGCGCGAGCCGCAGCGTGGCCTCCAGCACCCGCAACAGCGTGCGCCGCGTGGCGCGCTGCTGCGCCGCGGAGCCATTCTGCAATTGCACTTTGGCGATCTCGAGGTACCAGTCGCAGTACTCGTCCCAGACGAAGCGGTAGATCGCGGCGGCGACGTTGTCGAAGCGGTAAGCGGCGAAGCCCTTCGCTGCTTCGGCCTCGGTGCGCTGAAGCCGGCTGACGATCCAGCGGTCGGCCTGGGAAAAATCGAGGTAACCGCCGGGTCCGCAATCCTCCGGCGCATGCTCATCGAGGCCGCAGTCCTTGCCCTCGCAGTTCATCAGCACGAAACGGCTGGCGTTCCACAGCTTGTTGCAGAAGTTGCGGTAGCCCTCACAGCGTCCGAGGTCGAAATTAAGCGTTCGCGCCAATGTCGCGAGCGAGGTGAAGGTGAACCGAAGCGCGTCGGCGCCGAATGCAGGAATGCCGTTCGGGTAGTTGCTGCGCACGTACTTTTCGATTTTCTGCGTGTGTTCCGCGCGCAGCAGTCCCAACGTCGATTTGGCCACCAGGTCGCCGATCGAGATGCCGTCGATCAGGTCGAGCGGGTCGAGCGTGTTTCCTTTCGACTTCGACATCTTCTGGCCGTCCGCGTCGCGCACCAGTGCGTTGATATAGACGTGGTGGAACGGCACCTTGCCGGTGAAGTGCAGGGTCATCATGACCATGCGCGCAACCCAGAAAAAGATGATGTCGAAGCCGGTGACCAGCACCGAGGAGGGCAGGAAGGTCTCCAGGTCCTTGGTCTGCTCCGGCCAGCCGAGCGAAGTGAACGGTACCTGTGCCGAGGAGAACCAGGTGTCGAGCACGTCCTCGTCGCGCACGAGCCGGGCGTGAGGCGCGAGGCGTGAGGCGTGCTTGTGTCGAATCTCCGACTCGCTGCGGCCAACGTAAACGTTGCCGGCATCGTCGTACCAGGCCGGGATCTGGTGGCCCCACCAGAGCTGGCGTGAGATGCACCAGTCCTGGATATTTTCCAGCCAGTGGTTGTAAGTGGTGGCCCAGTGCTCCGGAAAGAACTTGACGCGTCCATCGGCGACCGCTTCCAGTCCGCGCCCGGCCAGGCTTTCCATTTTCACGAACCACTGGTCGGTCAGCATCGGCTCGACGATCGCGCCGGTGCGCCCCGATCGTGGCACCTTGAGTCTGTGCGGCTTCGCCGAGACCAGCAGATCGTGCTCCGTCAGATCCGCGAGCACGCGTTTGCGCGCTTCGAAGCGGTCGAGCCCGCGGTAGGGCGCCGGAGCGTCGTCGTTCATTTTTGCGTCCAGCGTCATCACATTGATCGGCGACAAACCGTGTCGTTGCCCGACCGCATAGTCGTTGAAATCATGGGCGGGCGTGATCTTGACGCAGCCGGTGCCGAACTCCGGGTCCACATACTCGTCCGCGATCACCGGTATGGTCCTGCCGGTGAGCGGCAGCCGCAGTTGCTTTCCAACCAGTTTCCTGTACCGCTCATCATCCGGGTGCACGGCCACGGCCGCGTCGCCGAGCATCGTTTCCGGACGGGTGGTGGTGACCACCAGGCTTCCCGATCCATCGCTGAGCGGATAGCGGATTTCCCAGATGCGACCGTCTTCCTCCTCGCTGTCCACTTCCAGGTCGGAGACCGCGGTGCCCAGCACTGGGTCCCAGTTGACCAGCCGTTTTCCACGATAGATCAGGCCCTGTTCGTGCAGGCGCACAAACGCTTCGATCACCGCACGCGACATTTTCGCGTCCATCGTGAAATAGCCCGCGCGCTGGCCTTCGGTGTCTGCGTAATCCCAGTTCGCGGAGGCGCCGAGCCGGCGCATCTGCCGGGTGATGGTCGAGCCGGATTGCTGTTTCCACTCCCAGACGCGTTCGATGAATTTCTCGCGGCCCAGATCGTGACGGGTCTTGCCTTCCAACTCCAACTGGCGCTCGACCACGATCTGCGTGGCAATGCCGGCGTGATCGGTCCCGACCACCCAGTTGCTGTTCAGACCGCGCATGCGGTGGTAGCGCATCAGTGCGTCCATCAGCGTCTGCTGGAACGCGTGGCCCATATGCAGCGTGCCGGTGACGTTCGGCGGCGGCAGTTGTATGCAAAATGAAGCGCGATCGTGGTCGGGGCGGGTCGTGAAGTAGCCGCGCGATTCCCAGACCGGATACCAGCGCAGCTCAATGTCCCTGGGTTCGAAGCTCTTGGCGAGTTCCATTTGCTGAGCGCAATTACGGGAGCCGCGAATTATAGCGTAGCGGCTACTTTGCCCACTACAGAAAACCTAGCTCTCACCGCAGAGGACGCAGAGGACGCAGAGGCCGCGGAGGAAAGGCAAGAGCAAAAAAAGCACGCGAGAGCTAAAACCCGGTAGCAGTGGTCAATTCCACATCCCGCCCGCTTTTAACCACAATTTGCTTTTCCTCGTTTTTGTTTTTCCTCCGTGTCCTCTGCGTCCTCCGCGTTGAGCGTTTCTTTTCGTCCTCCGTAGTTAAAGAGCTATTCCCGAGACGGGACGTCGGAGAGAACGGATCGGACGATTGCCGGAAGCGAGCGCTTCAATTCCATAATCAGTTGGTTGAGTGCCTGCACGCGCACCGGGTCGTTGCCGATCTGCTCGAGCAGGCGCGCACGTTCCGAATCGAGCTTCAGCGCGAGGCGCAAATTGATCGCCGCTTCGAGTGCCGCGCTGGAGTTTACGGATGGGCTTGTGTCGGGGCGCTGCGGCAGTGACGGTTCGCGGGCCGGCACGCTCACCTTGTCTACGAGTGTCGGAATGTCTTCAGGGACCGGCGCGGCGGTGCCGCGCAGCGAATCGTTCAGTTCGGGGACCGGGGCCGAGGCGGGATCGGATGTCCCTCGCCGGTGCTTGTGCAAGAGCTGGTCAAGCTTGCCCAGGACACTTTCATCGTCCTCCGCGCCGGGCGGCGGCACGTGCCGGTTGTCTTGCACCATCAGGACCGCGCGCCGCCCAGTTGATGAGTGACGATGTCGTAACCGCGATCGCGATAAAAACGAAAGCGGCTGCGTGCGGCCTCGCGGTCCCCGGCATCGGTGCTGACGATCTCGGCCAGGCGCTGGAAGCGGCTGAAAAAAAGCGGGGTGCCGTCACACAGATTGATGAGCACCTGATCGTGAATCAGTGGTTCGGCAAGGTGATCGACGATCAGCGGGGTGACCGGCGCAAGCCTGTGTTCGCGGCGGCAATGCGGGACGAAGCCGGTCGAGGGGGTGCTCCACAGCATTCTCGACAGCCTCTCGGTCATGCGCTCATCCGCAGTGAACAGTAACACCCGCATACCGCGCGCAAGCGCCTTGGACGAGAGCGCGCACGCGGTCTGCAGTTTGTCCTCGACGTGCGTGTAGAACAAAACCTCCGTCATTTCAGGTCAACCTGAACCTTTAGTGCAAACCGAAGCGCGAACCGCAGAGGACGCGGAGGGCGCAGAGGAAAAGTCAAAGAGAGATATTTGAGGGGATCTAACGTAACGAGTATGGCCACAAAAACTCAATCGATGACTTACACCGGATTCTTCCATTTTCGCTCTCTTCATGTTTTCCTCTGCGCCCTCCGCGTCCTCTGCGTTGAGAGTTGGTCTTTATCCGCAAATTACCAGCCGGCGCGAGTCATGAGAAATTGGGTCAACAAAGGCACCGGCCGGCCGGTCGAGCCTTTCTCACGGCCCGATTTCCATGCAGTGCCGGCAATATCCAGATGCGCCCACTTGAATTTCTTGGCAAACCGGGAGAGGAAACAGGCTGCGGTGATGCTTCCTGCTGGGCGTCCGCCGATGTTCGCCATGTCGGCGAAGTTGCTGCGCAACTGCTTCTGATAATCTTCCCACACAGGCATATGCCAGGCACGATCCCAGGACGTCTGCCCGGCGGCGAGGATTTCGTGTGCAAGCTTGTCGTCGTTGGCGAACAGCCCCGAGGTGACGTGGCCGAGCGCGATCACGCAGGCGCCGGTAAGCGTGGCGATGTCGATCACCGCCGCAGGCTCGAAGCGCTCCGAGTAGGTGAGCGCATCGCACAGGATCAGCCGGCCTTCGGCATCGGTGTTGAGA
>CAZYTR010000355.1:0-16433 GCA_964650365.1 uncultured Alcaligenaceae bacterium
TTATGCGGGCGGCGACTCCCGGATCGATGCCGACTACCGGCGCATCGGTATTGGCGGGCAGTGGCGCAATACATTCATTCGCGCTGATCAGGAAATATTAGACAGCAATCGGGGCGAGTATGCCTTCCAGTTCCCGCTGGCCGGGCAAGGTTTCCGCCGGGCGCGTGAGCAACGAGATCGTGCATGGCGTGGACATGTTCGCGACGCTGGCGAAGATTGCCGGCGCCAAGGTGCCCAATGACCGGCCCATGGACAGCGTGGATCAGTCCGATTTCCTCCTCGGCAAATCCGAGAAATCGGCCCGCGAGGGCTTCCCCATTTGGGGCGCGAATACGTTGCTTGCGGTGAAGTGGCGTAACTGGAAGCTGCACTTCTACCGGCAGGACACGATGTATGACCCGCCCGTGAAGCTTGGGATTCCTTTTATCATCAACCTCTACACCGACCCGCGCGAGGAGAAACCCACTGCCGACTCCTGGGTGGTGACACCGATGTTGAAAATAGTGGGCGCGTTCGAGCAGAGCGTGAAGCAGCACCCGCCGATTCCGATGGGCACACTCGATCCTTACACGCCGCCGAAGTGAGATCAAGGAATGGCAGGCGATCGTGGACCACCTGCGCGACCTGCCGGTCAAGACCAAGGGCGAACTGCCGGTGATAGCGGTGGATGCGCGCGCTGCCGAGGTCCGGGCGATCGAAGTGGGCTGATCGGCTTCGTACGGAATGGAATGCAACTTTTAATGCGTTATTTCGCGGCGTTTGGCTGACCGACGGTACGCAAGCGGCGTCATGCCGCCGAGACGCGCGAAGGCCCAATCGAACGCGCTCAATTCTAATTAGCCATGTAGCACCATTGTGCTACACTGTTTTTTTCACGTGGAGCCTCACGATGTCCACAACCACCATTCGCCTGCCGCAGGATCTTAAGGAACGCATCGCGCGCGCAGCGAAACGCGCTGGAACCACTGCGCATGGTTTCATACTGCAAGCGATAGCCGAGAAGGCTGAACAGGAAGAGCGCCGGGGGGAGTTCCAGGATACGGCCGAGCGGCGGTATGCCGAGATTGTCGCCTCTGGCAAGACAGTGCCGTGGAAAGAGATGCGTCGCTATCTTGAGCGCCGGCTCACCAGCAGGAAGATTGCCCGACCGAGGCCGCGAACGCTTGCGCGCTAGTCATGTCGCGCGTCGAGCTCGCACCGGAGGTCGGGGATGACCTTGATCGCATCCTGGAACATCTCGTTCAACATCAGGTGGCGGAAGCGCCATCGCGCATTGAGGACATCATGCGCGCAATCGATGTGCTGGAGCGCAATCCGCTGATCGGTCGGCCGGTCCGAGCGGACCTTAGAGAACTTGTGATCGGGCACCGTGCGCGCGGTTATGTCGCGCTGTATCGATACGTTGCAGAACTTGACACGGTGTTTGTGCTCGCCATCCGCGGTCAGAAGGAGGCGAGTTACGCATGACCCTACGAAAAAGGGCGCGAGTTCCGATTCACTCAAGAAAGGTTTACACTCCGGTGCCCGTTCAAAATCGTTCCAGTATTCACAGTACGGCCGACCGGCTTATGCGGTCGGCCGCAGTTACGTCAAACCTGAAGAAGGCCATATCAACCCCTGGATGGAGACAAGCACCATGAGAAATCTGGTAATCGCACTGGTTTCAGTACTGTGCATCGGAGTGGTCGGCGTCGCGTCAGCCGGCGAAAATAAAAGGCCCAGCGGCGAAATCGGCCGCAAGAAACTGGCCACCGCCGAGGTAATCGCGATCGATCTTCCGACGCGCACGGTGACGCTGAAAGGGCAGAAGGGCAATGAATTTACAGTGCACGCGGACGACAGGGTCAAGAATCTGCCGCAGGTGCGTGTGGGAGACCAGGTCGATGTCGCCTACCACGAATCACTGGTCTGGAACGTGAAAAAAGCGGGCGAAGGCAAGCCCGGCGCGTCGGTGCAGTCGGGAACAGCAAGCGCGAAGCCCGGCGACAAACCGGCCGGCGCGGCGGCTACCCAGGTGAACATGACCGCCACGATCGAGGCAATCGATATGGACAACGGGACAGTGACGCTGAAGGGTCCGCAGGGCAACAGCCGCACCATCAAGGCGCGCGATCCGAAAAATCTCCAGAGAGTGCAGGTGGGCGACCTGGTGGATATTACCTACACGGAAGCCGTCGCAGTCAGGGTGCGCCCCTCGACGCAAAATCAGTAAGCGTCCGGTACCTATTGACGTTCCTGATAGAGGCAGCGGCGGCGGCCGCTACGAGCGCACCAGCCTGAAGAAAAGGTGTCAGGAACCTTTATGGGATGTCCTGGGACGTTGCGGCGAGGACGTTCGCGTATCAAATAGGTTCCTGACCGCTTTTCCGTGACCGCATACCAAATAGGTTCCTGACCAAATAGGTTCCTGACACCTTTTCCCTTCCGCGCACTCGAACCCCTGCAGCGCCTCGTATCGGTCGTGCAGCCACTTGGCATCGAATTTGCGCACGTACCGCTCGCCCAGCGTTTCGTACTTGAGCAGGCCCGCCTGCTTCGCCACAGCAAGCCGGGGCGCAAACACCAGAAGTGGTCCGAGGACCAGGCACAGCACGAAGATGACCACCATGCAGATTTCGTCCGCGAAGTCGGAAAGCATGGCACCGGCGAAGAAGATCCGAAAGGCTGGTTGCCAATCTCGAAAAGTTCAGCGAGATCGTGCTCGACTTTCGGGGCGTGAAGTCAGTTGGTCAGGGTTTCGCCGATGAGATATTCCACGTTTTCGCTCGCCGCCATCCGGCCATCAAGATCGCGACTGAAAACACCAATCCTGCGATAGACGCTATGATTCGTCACGTGGGCACGCAGTAGGACACGACGCTGACCACGCCCGATCCGTCACGGGTGACCGGCCGAGTCCACCCCAGCCTCGCAACGAAAAGGTGTCAGGAACATTCATGGGGTGTCTTTGGACGCCGCGGCGATCGGCCGCGTATCCAAAAGGTTCCTGACGCCTTTTTCAGCACAGACCCATCGCCAGTGCCTCGCGGTAGAAGACCTCCTCCTTTATGTAGTCCTCGACCAGTCCATCGACTTCTTCGCTCGTCGGCGGACGCTGTCACGTGCGCGAGAAGCCCATCACGAGCTGCTCGACGTTACCGGGCGTCACGACGATCTCGCCGTCCTGCGGTTCGCCGCGGTTTCCGGTGAACTGGAACAACACGAGGATCGCCGCACCCAGCAACAGGAAATGCAGCAGAGGTTCTTTGAGAAGGCGTTTCATGATTTGACAGGAAGAATAGGATTTACAGGAGAATCCTTTTCACGCTTCCATCATTTTCATGCCGTAAATCCTGTCCATTGTTTGATTGACTCACTTCGGAAACAGCAAGGTTACGACGAAGCGCAAGCCGAGATCCTCCGGCCCGCTGTCCGGACTCTCGGCCCAGTAGCGGACACCACCGCCGACGCTAACCAATTGACCGCCGAACTTCGTGATCTTGGAAACGATGGCGTTGACCGGTACCGACCACTGCTCCGCTTTCCAGTCGTAGGTGGACTCCGTGTTGAGCGCATAGGTCCATGCGGTCTTGGTCGTATACGAAATGAACGGCTGTACGAAGGTGGCGCTGATGTCGTTGCGGCTGTTTTCGCCGGCGACTGACCAGATGTGGTTGGCGAGTGCGCCAAACGTCCACGGCCCCTGTTGCTTGAGCACCACGCCGGTCGGTCCGATCCCCCATTTTTCCGCGCTGAGCAGATCGTCGCTCGCCGTCGGTAGCAGGAACACCGGCCCCGCACCCCAGATCAGTCCCTTCGCCGTTGGCGCTTTTGGCGAGAAGAACACACTCTGGACGATGTCGCCAATGCCCGACTCGCTCGAACCGGGCGCAACATCTTTCTGGTCGATGAGCGGCAGGATGGTGCGCGAGATGATGTTCCACTCTTCGTTCAGTGTGATCGGGATGACCGGTTGCACGTTGACGGTCCAGCGTTCGCCGTCATTCGGCCCAATGCTGTCGTCGTAGTTGGCCTGAATCGGTACGCTGATCAGTGCGGCAACCGGGTTGCTCAGCTTCTTGGCAAGATCTTCGCTGCTTTGTTGCGCGATGGCTGGCAATGCGTGAAAGGCAGCGAGCAGGGCGGGGAGCACCAACGACTTTGTCATGAAAAGGTCACCTCGACAGAATGAGAATGGCATCAGAACTCATAGAACGCGCTGACTGAAATCATCTCGGCATCGTCCAGTTCGTCAATATCGATATTTTCGTACTCGGCACGCACGCCGATGCCGAACATACTGAACCTGGCGCCAATTGCGTACATCGGCGCAGCCCTCGAAACTGGTCTTCGCGCCGCCGTTGCACTTCTCCAGGTTGCATTCCATGCCGCCGAGGCACACGTCAGAATACAATCTTGAGTAACCGGAGGAGCAATTCCTCAAGCGGAATCATCGTCAACAGCAGCGGCCCCACGGGCAGCAGCGTGACCACCGCCAGTTGCACGACGGTCTGCGTGGTGAACGGCGTCACTCTCATTTCCTTCACCACCACAAAGCTGTTGCCAAGGTCGGCCAGCGACTGGATGTCCGCGCTTCCGATCAGTGGCTCGTCCGCCGGTGCGCCGCCGCGCAGCCACTTGTGGTCGAACTCGCGCGCGTAACGCTGCGCCAGCGTACCGTACTCACGCAGTCCCGCGCGCTTCGCCGCCGAGAGTTTTGGACCAAACATCAGCAGCGGCCCGAGGATGGCGAACACCATCACGGCCACCAGCACGATGAGTTCCAGCTTGAATTCGGGTAGCTTCGCGCCCCCGTAAAAAATCCGGTTGGCCATCACTCCGGCAAACAGCGCGCCCTGGGCGAGCAACACCAGTGAGAATGCGCTGCTGACCGACGACAGAAAGCTCATACCGCCGCAGCGGTCCGGATGCGTCGGCATGATCTTCAACTCGATGCGCGACACCTGCCACAGGAAGCGCGCCCAGATGAACAGCCGGAAATACCAGCGCAGGAGCAGGAACTGTAACAGCGGCAGGCTCACGCAGCCAAGCCACCAGCCGGCCAGTGACGGTTGCAATTTTCCATCCATCGGAGCGCCATACCAACTTGCGACGTCGAGCGCCACCCGTGTGCGCCAGACGAAGAGGACGCCCACCCCATACACGAAGGCGATCAACAACACCTCCGCCGTGATCGAGTTGCGCAGGCGCATCGCCGAGGCGATGGCGGCATCGAACTTCGCCCGCGACGCCTCCGGGATCAGGCCGCGCGCCATAAACTGCCCCACCACAGGGCGCATCCGCTGGTGAACCACCAGTTCCGCCAGGATCAACAGCGGCAGCGCGAGCAGCAGACGCACGTGCATCTCCACGTCGTGGAGGAACGTCAGCTTGACGCTGTCGCCCCAGGCGTGTCCCTCCGCGACCGACAATAGCAGCAGCGGCGCCCAAGCCAGCAGCGCCATCACGATGACGCGACGGCGTAGCAATTGCAGCGCGTCACCGGCCAGCCGCGTCCGCCGCCAGAGCTGATACAACGGCCCGCCAAGGACCAGCGAGAAATCGGGCGGCTCCTTAAACAGTCGTTCGTCGGAGGTCGGTGTGGGTGTGCTCATCGCTGGGGATGTCCGGAATTGAAACGGAGGCCACCGAGGATACAGAGAATTCGTTCTCCTTCAATTTCTATTTGGGCGCTGGAGGGCGTGAGGTTTCCTGTGCGTGTGGCTCTCATGGTTGTGTCCCTTCGGTTACGGACTGCGAGAAACGAGATGCGAGTTCCGGGACTATTGCTGGCCTTTGCTTCAGCTGTCATCATAAATTGTAATCACTGGAGGTCATATGGTCAGAACACAAATCCGAATCACAGAGGAACAGGCAAAAGCTGTTAAGAGAATTGCTCTCTCGCGTCACGTATCCGTCGCTGAGCTGATACGGCGCGCCGTCGATATCATGGTCAAATCAAACCCGGTCGCCGATCCTGAAGAGAGGCTGAAGCGAGCGATCGACATCGTCGGAAAATTCCGCTCCGGAAAGCACGATATCGCCAAAGGACACGATAAATATCTTGCCGATGCATACAGGAAATGAGAATCTTCATCGATACTTCTGCTCTGCTCGACAGGGATGATACCCATCATCCGAGGGCCAAGAGGGCGTGGACTGATCTGCTGAAGGCTGCGCATGTGCTGGTGACGAGCAATTACATTCCGGTGGAATCTTTTGCGCTTTTGCAGAATCGCCTCGGCATAGAAGAAATACGAGCATTTCATTATGATATTCTCCCGCTGATCAACATCGAGTTTGTTGCCTCGGGAACGCATCGATCCGGGGTCGCGGCCCTGCTGTACGCATCAAGACGGAATCTCAGCTTGGTGGATTGTGTCAGTTTCGAGGTCATGCGCACCTCGGGGATCAACACCGTCTTCGCCTTCGATAAGCATTTTAAAGAGCGAAGGGTTTACCCTTATAGCCTGACTCTCGTAACCCCTGCGGAATTCGGGATTCTGGATTTACAGCACGCATCTCGCATCCCGGAACTCGCATCTCGTTTCTCGCATCCCGTATCCTCAGCCCTCACTTCACCTCGGCGATGTCGTTGGGCTTCCACGTCCCGTCAAAGGCTGGCGCTTGCGTGCGGTAAATGCGGAAACGGAAAAGGTGTCAGGAACCTTTTTGACACGCGGCCGGCCTCCGCAATGTCCTCAGACATCCGCTGAAGGTTCCTGACACCTTTTCCTTTTGACCGCGCCCCCGTATCCTACCTCTGGACAAGCGCGGAACTCCTCGCTGAGCGCCGCGCCTCACCAATCTCACCGTCGCCACCTGGACCGTGAAGAGAACGGGTCGATTTCCAACAAAAAATAAAGTATGACCGAGGCCTGGAGGATGCGAACGGCGGTGATAGCGGCGTTGCTGGCGCTGATCGCGGCGGGTTTTGTCCCCGCCGTAGCGGCGGAGCCGGAGCCGCCCCGGGGCGTGCTTTCGCTGCAGATCGAGAACGACTTATTTGCGGGAACGGACCGGAACTACACGTCCGGCCTCCGCATCGCCTACGCGACTCCCATGGGACCATCCCACCCGCTGGAGTCCTCGGTCCGCGGAATGCCGCTCTTCGAGGGTCCATTGCGCGTCACCTATTCGCTGGGCCAAATGATCTTCACGCCAATCGACATCTCCGAGGCCGCGCTGATCACGACCGATCAGCCCTACGCCGGTTACCTGTACGCGGGTTTCGGAATCGAGTCGGAGTTGCGCCGCGAGCACGAGCGCCGCATCCTGGACAGCTTCGAGCTGCAAGTCGGCATTGTCGGCCCGAGCGCATTAGGAAAGCAGGCGCAGCTGGCGGCCCACAATATCACCGGGTCCATTGAAGCGAGAGGATGGGAAAATCAACTGAAGGACGAGCCCACCCTCAACGTCTATTACGACCGCGTCTGGAGGGGCTGGTACGAGACCAGAATCGGAAAGGCCGGAAGCGGCTATAGCGTCGACTTCTCGCCCCATGTGGGAGCAGCGCTGGGCAACGTCTACACTTACGCTGCCGGCGGTGCCACGCTTCGTTTCGGACAGCATCTTCCGACCGGCTTGGGCCCGCGCTCGCTGCGTCCGAGTCCCCCGGGCTCGGACTACTACAAGACCACGCCCGATACGCGTTGGCACCTGTTCCTCGGCTTCGAAGGCCGGGCCGTTGCGCACAACATTTTTCTCGACGGCAACACCTTCAAGGACAGCCCCAGCGTCGATAAGAACGTGCTCGTCGGCGAGCTTCGGGCGGGAGTCAGCGCGATGTTGGGCCGCTACCGCCTCGCCTACGCCCAAGTGTTCCGGACCGCGCAGTTCCAGGGGCAAGTTCGGGAAACATTCGGAGCCCTGAGTCTGTCGACCGCGTTCTAGGACCGCGCGGGGCGGCGCCCCGCTCCGCATTTAGAAACGATATGCTGCAGCCTCAGCGGTTCGGAGAGAACCGCAATGGGAGAGTCGTAGTGGACAACAGGCACCGTGTCGCCCTGATCTGCGTGGGGTTAGTGCTGTCGCTCCCCACCGGATGCGCAAGCTTCCGACCCCAGCCGGCTGACGACCCACCCTACTTGCAGCGCGCAACGACCGCCACCGACGGCGGGGTCACTTTGCGAGTGGCTGCGCTCACGCCCGACGAAGCCCGGGACGTGTTCGGCTTCCCGATGGAGGACGACGGCATCCAGCCGGTGTGGGTCGAGGTCCGCAACAACGAGCAGCTGCGCTTCTTCATTCCGCCAATCACGCTCGACGATGAGTACTTCTCCCCGCTCGAGGTCGCCTGGAAAGGCCACGGCTGGTTTTCCGACGACACGAACGCCAGGATCGATCGGCATTTCTGGAATCAGCGCCTGCCCGTTTCGGTCGATCCCGGGGCGACGGTGTCGGGCTTCGTCTTCACCAACTTGGACGAGGGCGTGAAGTACGTGAGCCTGGAGCTGATCAGCGCAGGCGGCGAGCAGGTACGGCACTTCTCGCTGCTGGTGCCCGTGCCCGGCCTCAAGTCCGACTACAAGCAGATCGACTGGGACAGCTTGTACAAACCCGAGGAAATGGCCAACCTGGACGACGACGGGCTGCGCGTCTGGCTGGAGACGTTGCCCTGCTGCACGAAGGGTGGGGACAAGCAGACCGACGGCGATCCGCTCAACATCGCGATAATCGGGAAAGCGGAGACGGCGTTTCCGGCGTTGGTGCGCCGCGGCTGGCACGTGACCGAAAGCACGACGGTGTCGTCGTCCTGGCAGACCATCATGTCCTCGGTGTTCGGCGCCCGCTATCGCTATGCGCCGGTATCGTCGCTCTATGTCTTCGGCCGCCGCCAGGATATGGCCCTGCAGAAGCCGCGCGGCAACGTGAATCAGCGCAACCACATGCGTCTGTGGCGGGCGCCGGTGACGGTTCAGGGCGTGCCAGTGTGGGTCGGCCAGATCAGCCGTGACATCGGCGTGCGGCTGACCCGCAAGACGATCACCACCCACAAGGTCGATCCCAACGTGGACGAGACACGCTGGTATCTGCTGCAGGACATGTTCTTTTCGCAGGGCCTGGCGCGCTTCGGCTTGGTGAAAGGGGTCGGAGCGGCGACGCCCGACGCGCCACGCACCAACTACACCGGCGACCCCTACTTCACCGATGGCTTGCGCGCAGTGATGTGGATGTCCGATCAGCCGATTACCTATGAGCGCGTCCAGGCAGTGCCGTGGGAGACGCCGCCGAAGCGTTAAGCGACCGTCGAAGGCACGACCCGTGTCGCTGATGGCGAGCGCCAGCGGATTTGCGAGGTTAAGGCGGGCTCTTGGCCAGTCAAGAGGAACGCCGCGTCCGTGGTGATACACTGGCCTCTCGCTTCAATCCTGGTCCAGTGCTGCGGATCTGCAGAATCGACTCCCTTATCGCTTCGGCGATTCGGATCTTCTCCGGCCAGGGAAGGGACTTCCGGCCCTTTTGCCACGCGGCCTGTCTTTCCAGCAACTTCATCACGTCATCCATCGAGGAACCTCGCTCCGAACCGCTTCCAAGCATCCGCTAACCCGTGCCGCTGCGCAAGGACGCCGACCTCCTCCCGGCTGATGCTGCCCGATTCGAGCAACGCGAGGATGCGGGTGAAGTCCTTGGGCCGTCCGACGCTGAGGGCGATTACCGCAAGGTGGTCTGCGCGCACCACCCGGAAGGGAACGCCATCGAAGAGAGGCGTGTCCGCCCGTTCCACGGCTTCGACCGTCAGCGCGTTGAATACGGGAACGAACTGGACCGGCCACGCACCAACGCGTATAGCCTCGCCCTCCGGCCGATATCCCTTGCGGGAGCAGAACTCGTAGATTGCGCGGAGCACGTCGAGCGGCTCGTCCGACGGAATGGCCACTAGCACGTCTGCATCCAGTGTTGCAACAGGCTCCGTGTAGCGCATCTGGGCCGCGGCGCCGAAAAGGGCGTAATCGGTGATCACGCCCGCTGCGCGCATATCGTTCAGTAACCGTGCTAAATCCTTCACGCCCGAAGCATATCTCGCGACAGTTGTTACGGGAAGCGCCCATTTACCGCTGGCACACCCCGGTCAGTTTGGAAAAGTGGAAAAGGTGTCAGGAACCTTTTTTGACCCATCTCGGCAACGTGACGCTCGCCTTTATGTCTTCAATCCCGATGACAGCGTGGATCGGGTCGCGATTTTTTCGCTCGAGGCAAGGAAAAGGTGTCAGGAACCTTTATGGGGAACCATTATGGGCAACTTGCCGAGTCCGGATCGAGCGCACGGTCACCAGTGATGATATTGAAAGTTGGAAAGCGGAAGCCCCAGTAGCCGTCGGCCTGGATGTCCGGCGCATCGGGCGGGAGGATCAGGTATTTGCCGCCCTCCCCTTTGCCAGGACCGGCAAAGCCGGTATCGGTGGCCGGCCGCTGCTGCGCTTTTAGAAGGTGAATAGCGGGCCTAGATTAATGTACACGCTTTGATCATCGTTCTGCGTGCGGCCATAGCCCACGTAGAGCGGGCCGATGGGTGTATCGAAGCCCAGGAACAGACTGCCCGCAACGATGCTGTTGTCGAAAGAGATGTCGTCTCTGTTCTGCCAGACATTGCCCTGTTCGAGGCTGACCCCGGCGTAGGTTTGGAAGAACTGAACGTTGGAAAGACGGCGCATGTAAATCAAACTCATCAGCCCGGCGTTCTGGCCCGACAACTGGTTGTCGTTCAGTCCCGAGAGCCGGAATAAACCGCCGAGCCTGAACAAACTCTCCACCGGCGCCGCGTCGTCAACTGTGGACGCGCCCCCGAGCTCTCCTATGATCGTGTTCGCTCCCCAGGAAAGCGCATGCAAATAACGAAACTGCAACTGGTCGTAGTCGCTATTGGCGCCATACTGTTCGCGGTCTGAGCGGTATTCGAGTCTGCCGAAATGGCCGGTGCGGGGAAAATAGAGGCTGTCGAGTTTGTCGTCCGACAACCGTAAAAAGAGCTCGCCACGGTCCGCGTCAACGTCAGGGGCCGGTGCACCGATATCGACTTCCGCCGTGCCGCTTGACCGGCGATAACCCAGCCGAACCTCGCCCCAGGTGCCCAATTCGCGGCCGGCTCCCAGTTCGAGCCCCGAGGAGCTAACCCGGTAGCGCGAAATCATGTTTCCGGCATCGTCGAACGTATTGACGTTCTGACTTCCGGTGAAGACCTTGCCGGCCACGAAATAACGCGACAATGCATCGAGCGGCTGGTGGATCTCGGTGAAAAACGACGGTTCGTCGCCGAGCTGCAGGCCCGTACGCCATTCACCGTTCAGTTCATTGATCTCGGTGAGCGTGTGCAGCAGGCCCAACCGGAGCGTCGTGTTGCCTTTCAGATCGTTCGAAGTAGCAAGCCCGAACTGCAGGTACCCCGGACCCCATTGCTTCTCCTTCGCGCTGATCACCAGACTGTTCTTCTCGTCCTCACGCACTATGTCGTAGCGCACGGACTCGAAGATCTCGAGTCCGTAGATCGTGCCGATGTCTTGTTCGAGTCGCTTCACATCCAGCGGCTGGCCCGGCTTGGCCGAAATACGCTCGGCTATGACGGCGTCGCTTACCCGGGATTGATTGTCGACGCGAACGAGATCGATGACCGGCGGGCTCGGTCGTCGTTGGGCGCGCGCCGCAAGGTGTCGAGCGTATTGCTCGGGGTCCAGCGAATACCGCCGCAAGGCCTCGAGCGCCGTCCGTGCGCTCGCCTCGCCGGCCGGGATGGCGTCGGCGGCGCGATCAAAGCTGCCGCCGCCGATATCACCGAGCTCCGGTTGCATAAGCACATCCCGCGGGGTCAAGGTCTTCAGCTGCGCCTCGGTGTTCAGGGTGAACAGGTAGTTAGCGAGTTGGCCGGTGATGCTCAGCGCGCTGGTGATGTCCTTCCGTTTGAAGAGTCCGCTGCCAACATCCACCACAATAAACACTTCGGCGCCCATGGCACGCGCCACGCTCACCGGCACGTTGTTGGCAATGCCGCCGTCGACCAGCAAGCGGCCTTCGATCTCGACCGGATCGAACGCGGCCGGCACCGCCATGCTGGCGCGGATCGCCTTGGAAAGGCTGCCGGCGGCCAACGCCACCTCCTTGCCGGTCTCCAGATCGGCGGCCACCGCCCGGTAGGGGACAGGCAAACGATCAAAGTCCCTTACATCGACAACGGGGAGCGTGAGCCGGTTGAGCGCGAGGTCAAATTTCTGTCCACGGATATAGGCCAGCGGAATCTTGATCTTGCCGTCGTTGAAACCCGGCTTGGCCTTGATTGCATAAGTGTCGTCGTCACGCTTGCGGCGAAACGACCGGTCCGCGCGGCTGGGATAATCCTGAAACAGGTCGTCCCAGTCCATCGCCAGCATTTCCCGCTCGATCTCCGGCACGCTCATGCCCGACGCGTAGAGGCCGCCAACGATCGAACCCATGCTGGTGCCGGCGACGTAGTCGACCGGAATGCGCAACTCTTCCAACACCTTCAGCACGCCGACGTGGGCGGCCCCGCGCGCACCGCCGCCGCCGAGCACGAGGCCGATGCGTGGCCGCGGGGCGGCGGCAGATTCATCCGCGGCCTTCGCAGCCGGTGCCGGCAACAAGGACAGGGCGCACAGCGTCAGAGCCGAAAGCCCGGTCGTCCATTGGTTGCCATGACCTGCACCGATTGCCGATTTCAGTCGCAAGGAAATACTCATGCCGCATGGGCTTGCGTCGTGCGCATGCCGTTTGTCAGAAGAGGCCTCACTGATTCTATGGCAAAGCAGGTGTCTTTGGCTCCGGCAATCCCGCGCGGATTTGAGCGGAGAAATCAGCCGCATCATTCGCCGGCTGCGCGCGGGCATTTATATGTGCGCGCCGTTGGAGCTCGGGGAAAGGCAGGCCGCCGGTTTCGAGCCGCCCTTGTTCATAGAGGTACTCCGGCACATGGCCGCTCACCAGCACCTTCCAGTTGAATGGCAGATGCTCCGGATTGACGCGGGTGTTCGTCCAGATGTTGGTGGTGCAGTTGGTGGTCAGACTGTTGTAGAACTCGGGGCGGGTCTTCAGCGCGTTGAGCTTGTCCATATACTCGAGGAATAGCCGCCGGCCGTTCCCGATGGGGCCGTGTGCGCGGTAAAGATAAACGTCCTCCGGCGGATCACTACGATAGTTGGTGCGCAGCCGGACGACATCACGCTCATCGGCCACCACGTAGTAGAGTTCATATTGCCGGAAGAATCCCTTGACCGTCGAATAGCCTTCGCCTTTCGTCTTGCGCGCCTCGATGGAAATGGCCAGATGATCGCCGCCGGCAAAGGCAAAGCTCAGGAATACATGCGCGATTGCCGGCCCCATCCAGTAGCTGGCCACCACATCCACCCCTTCCAGCTTGCGCAGGTCGAAGGTCTTGTCGTAGTACGCGGGCGTGAAGTCGGTTTCGGTCCGGTAGTCGAAGTTGCGGATGTTGTGCACCTTGACACGGTCGCCATCGATCGTGGCGTACGACAGCAACGCGACCTCCGGCTGCCAGTCGCGGTCGTTGGAGGGCTCCATGGTGTTCCACGACCATAGCGGCACCGTGAACAGCGCGAGAAATGCCGCCAGGAGGCGGCCGCGCCATCGCGGGCGCAACATACCGAGGATCGTGGCAATGCCGGCGAACCCGAAGGCGCCCGCTAGTAGCGTTTGCAATGGACCCGTGAGCGAGTGGCCGAAATAGATTGCAGCCACACCCCAGCCGGTCAACGCCACCAGGACGATCCCCGCCAGCAACAGGACTGCGGCGCGCGCCAGTGCCCACGCCATTCCGCTGCCTGCCGAACCGGGGACGGGCACCGTCACCGTGCGTTTACCGTCCACCACCGCGCGCTCGATCGCGCGCGCGCGTTACTCGTGGCGGGCGCATGGATTGCGTCACTTCAGCGCCCGATCGAAGATCAGGCGGGCGTTTTCGGGTACGCGGTGACGCTCGACCAATCGGCCGACATTCTGCCGTGTCACCGCGTCATGTCTTACCCGTTACTCGACGAGCGGGATCTGCGCGGCCAGCTCGTACTTGATGATCGCGCGGATCTTGTTCTCGATCTGGATGTAGCGCGCGGCCTTCATGCCCGGGATCACTTTCACCAGCTTCGGCACGTAAGAGCGCTTGAGTTTCACCTCCGCGTCCTCGATGGCGATTGCTTCGTTGATCAACTCTTTCGCGGCCTCGTCGGAGACCGGCCCCTTGTTGTAGGCATCGGCGTAGTTCGTGATCACCCTGACCATCCGCTGGTTGATGCCCTTCAGGTCCGTCTGGTATGCCTCGTACACCGGCCAGAAGCCCTTCGCTTCGTCATCGGTCAACTCCATGTTGGCCGCGACGACGAGTTTCTTGTCGGCCTTGATCTTCTGCGCGAGGATTTCCATGTCCGACTCGGTCTGCGCCACCGCGGGCAGCGCGATCAACGTTGCAAGAGCAAACAGTACGATTGAAGTCAACTTCATTTCAGGTTCCCCCCTTCGGTTATGTAAGACGTGATTCGTGAATTCTGATTCGTGATTCGAGCCACCGTCTCCCCGCACGCGGGAAAGGGTTGGGGCCGCAGGTGATTAGGTCTACTCACGATTTACGGCGCGCGCATTGTATATTCATTTCCAGCGCTTGTGTGGATTGGGTATCGCGATGTTGCAGGTGATGGTGACTGCGTCCGGCCCCAAATCCATAGTGCAGACGGGAAAAGGAAAAGGGAAAAGGTGTCAGGAACCTTTTCCCTCGCGCCCCCGGAAAAGGTTCCTGACACCTTTATCCAATAGCGCGCACCCAACGGGAGCGACATGATCTGTGGCCCGATCTTGAACAGTTGCGTCACCGCAAAATTCAACGGTACCGACCACTGTTCCGTCGTCCAGTCATACGTCGATTCGGTATTGACCGAGAAGGAGGTGTAGGTCTTGGTCGTGAAGGCCAGGAACGGTTGCAGAAACGTGGCGTTGATGTCTTGGCGGTTATTGTCGCCGGCAACCGACCAGACGTGATTCGCGAGTATGCCCAATGTCCAACCGCGCTCCTGCTTCAACGCCACGACGGTCGGCCCGATGCCTCATTTGAATCATTTTGTCTTCTTGTGAATCGTCACTGGCCAGATCTCGATGACGCGTCTGTGCAGGAAAGCCTCCTGCGACTGATCGGGATTACAGCCTCACCCATGAATCTGTTCAAAACATCAGTTTTCCGTAGAGCATCAGTCCGACAAAGTCGACGTTGACGTCGCCCTCGAAGTCCAACGTCGAGGATCCTTGGTCCGCCTCGACCGCCATGCGCACGGCATTGAGTCCGGCGCCAATGGCGAAGTTTTTCCAGGCTCGATACTCGGCGGCAAGGAGCGCATCGCTCATCTGGCCCCTGTAATCGTCGTACTCGAGATACATGAATTCGAGCGATGAACGCATATACCACTTTTCGGTCAGCGCCACGTCGAGTCGCGCGCCGACCATGGGCAACGGTGCGGTGACGGCGTCACCTGCGGTGCCTATGCCCGCCGCGCTGACCGCCAGCCCGATATCGGTTATATGAAGGCCGAGCGAGCCGGCGAAGTCGACGCGATCATCCTGGAGAAAGGAATAGCTGTAGCGCGCATTGTAGAAGGCCAGGTCGAATGCGCTGTTCACCGTCGCGCCAATCGGGTAAATGGTGCCGTCAATATCGACATTCCTGGTCAAGGTCTTGGTGGCCTCTTGGGAAAGGTCGAACCAGGTGAAATCCACGCGATGCCGGCGGCTCGATCCAAACCGGTAGGAACCATCGATGCGGAACACGGTTTGGGAACTGTCCATGCCCAGGGCTTCGTCGAGGTCGATCTCGGCGCCGACGCCAGGCGCGCCGATGCGCAAGTCGCTGCTGAGATCTGCGGCAAAGCCACCGAGGCTGAGACTCCATTATGTCAATACGTATGTATTGACGTTCTTCCGGGACCCGGTTTATCCTTGTGGGATGCCCACCGCCACCAAGTCCGGCCAGATCCAGATCCGGGTTTCGCCGGCCCAGAAGGCCGCTATCTGCCGCGCCGCCCGCCGGGCAGGACTGGACATGTCCGCCTATGTCCTCGCCCGGCTGCTGTCGGCGCCGGCGCGTCGTTTTCAGGATCTCACCGAGGCCTGCGCGGATTCCCGGGACGCGCGCTTCGCTCTGGCGGAGCTCAACTCCTGGCTGGCAAGCCTTGGTGCCGGCGAGCTGCAGGAAGCGGTCTCGTCGCCACCTCCCCGGCTGACGCCGTATCTCGCCAGTTACGTCGCCGCTATGACGGAGTATGCGTGCGCGAAGAACGGTGTCGCTCCGCCGTCGTGGCTCCACGCGACGGCGCCTCTCGCCGAGCCGGTGTTCGGCTCGGCGCTCATGAGCCTGCGCCTGTACCTGCTGACCCATTCGCCGGCGCCCTTCCGGCGGCGGAACATCTTCATCGACGCGAGCGTCGGTTCCCGGGTGTGAGATGACCGCACTC
>CAZYTR010000356.1:0-10779 GCA_964650365.1 uncultured Alcaligenaceae bacterium
CGTGCGCAACTGCCCGCTGGTGAACACCATCCGCCGGCACCACGCCGCGCATCACAGCCAGCCGATCATGATGGAGCGCAACATGAACCTGACTTACCCGGTTGCCGACTGGTACATGGGCACCAGCGATCTCGACCGCGGGCTGCTCGGCCATTTGTTCAACGGATACAGCACCCGGTATGTGAAAAAAGAGTTTCTCGACGACCAGGGCGCCGAGCTCAATGCATGAACGTGCAAGAATTCGAGCGCACGACATCGCGCAATACGCCGCCGTCCGGACTGAGCCCGATGCTGGAAGCCCTGTGGTTCGCCCGCAAGGGAGACTGGGAACGCGCGCATGCCATCGTCCAGGAGCATGAGAACGAAACCACGTCCGCGCTGGTGCACGCCCACCTGCACCGGGTCGAAGGCGATCTGTCCAACGCCGGATATTGGTATCGGCGCGCCGGACGCAAACCCGCAGAGATGACGCCGGATGACGAATGGAAGGCGCTGACCGCGCGTTTCCTCGAGGAGAAAAAGGAATGACCGGAATCAGGATCCGCGTGGAAGCGGTGGACGATGCTGTGCCGAAGAGCCTTCCGAAGGAACTTGGCTTCGGACGCGTGTTCGCGAGCCGCATGTTTACCCGACGCTACACCGCGGAGAAGGGATGGCACGATGCAGTGATCGGGCCGTACCGCCCGCTTGCGCTCGATCCCGCCGCGGAAGTGTTTCACTGCGGCCAGATGATTTTCGACGGCACCAAGGCCTATCGCCGCCCCGACGGCAATCTCAACCTGTTCCGGGTGGAGAAGAATGCGGAGCGCTTCAACAACTCGGCCAGCCGCATGGCTATGCCGAATGTGGATATCGGCGAGCATGTTCAGGCCATCTCGGAATTGGTGCGACTCGAGCATGCCTGGACTCCGAAGCAGGAGGGGGCGGCGCTCTATATCCGTCCGGTGATGATTGCCACCGAGAACACGCTCGAAGTGCGCGCCAGCCGCGACTTTCTGCATTACATCATCCTCAGTCCCGTCGGACCTTACTTTTCCGGCGGCTTCAAGCCGGTATCGGTGTTCGTTTCCGACCAGTACGTGCGCACGGTGCGCGGCGGCACCGGTGAGGCCAAGACCCAGGGCAACTACGCGGGCAGCCTGAGCGGGACCGAGAAAGCGCTTGCGGCTGGATATCAGCAGGTGCTGTGGCTGGATGCCGTGGACCGCCGCTACGTGGACGAAGTCGGCGCCATGAACATCGCCTTTATCTATGAGAGCAAGCACATCCGCACGCCGGCCCTGTCCGGAGCCATCCTGCCCGGCATCACCCGCGATTCGCTGCTGAAGCTCGCTCCCGATCTCGGCTACAGCGTGAGCGAGGACCGCATTGATATCCGCGACGTGCTGCGCGACATCGAGGCAGGCAAGGTCACCGAAGCGTTCGGCATCGGCACCGGCGCGGTGATCGCGCCGGTCGGCCGCTTCGGGTACCAGGGCCGAGATTACGCCTTCGGCAACAGCGAGCCGGGGCCGGTGGCGCAACGGTTGTTGAAGGCGTTGACGGACATCCAGTACGGCCGTGCCCCCGATCCCTACGGCTGGACACGCGTCGTCAAAGTCGCGTCGGAAACGAGGGCGACGAGCGCCACCGGCGCTTAGCGCCTCCCGCTTTCCCGTTTTGCCGTGCCCGCCCCCGGCGCCTGCCGTACCCCGCAACACCGTTTGCCTCCATACTTGTACCCGAACATGTGGTGCACTCCAATTCCGATCATTCGTTTCCTTTTTCCGCGGATAGCCAGAAGCGGACTATTCGCGGTGCTGTTCTTTGGGAACATTGCCTACGGTGAAGACGATTACGCCGCGGCGCGGCGCGAGATGGTTCGCGAGATCGAGCGCATGGCCGCGTCGACCCCGCTGGAAACGGGAAGCCGGACGCTTGACCGCCAAGTGCTCGAAGTCATGGGAAAGGTGCAGCGCCACCTGTTCGTGCCGGCAGCCCTGGAGCGCCACGGCTACGAGAATCGGCCGCTGCCGATCGGAAACGGGCAGACCATTTCTCAGCCCTACATCGTGGCGTTGATGACCGATCTGCTGCGGCCCGAGCCGGGCCACGTGGTGCTGGAAATCGGCACCGGTTCGGGCTACCAAGCAGCAGTGCTGGCGGAGCTTACCGGGAAGGTGTACACGATGGAAATCATCGAGCCGCTCGGGATCCAGGCAAAAAAACGGCTCGCGCAGCTCGGCTATCGCAACGTGGAAGTTGAAGTTGCTGACGGCTATTACGGCTGGCCCTCGCAGGCGCCCTTCGACGGCATCATCGTCACCGCGGCCGCCAGTCACGTCCCGGTGCCGCTGGTGCAGCAGCTCAAGCGCGGTGGGCGCATGGTGATTCCGGTTGGCACGAGTTTCCTCACCCAGCAGCTGATGCTGATCGAGAAAAAGCCGGACGGCTCGGTGGTGAGCCGGCAGATGCTGCCTGTGCGTTTTGTTCCCCTTACCGGCAGGCACTGACCGCGCGCTGCCGCGCCGCCCGGGCTTCGAGTGATCGGCGACGCAACACTCCGGCAACGCGCACCATGTCTGAAGACACAACAAAACCCGGCTCGCTGCCGCCCGGTCTGGGTGTGGCGGTGTCGCTGGTGTCGGCGGCCGCGTTAGCTTACGAGATCCTGCTCACGAGGTTGTTCGCTGTCATTCAGTGGCATCACTTTGCCTACATGATCATCAGCGTGGCGCTGCTCGGTTACGGCGCGGCGGGCGCGGTGGTCACCTTGTTCCGGCCGCGACTCGAACAACGCCTGGCGGCGGTGATTGCATACGCGGCGGCGGCGTTCGGCGTCACTTCGATGGGGTGTTTCATTCTAGCGCAGGCGCTGCCCTTCAACGCGCTGGAATTTCTCTGGGATGTGCGGCAGCCGCTGTGGCTGCTGGCGATGTACATGCTGCTGTTCGTGCCGTTTTTCTTTGCCGCCGTGTGCGTATGCCTTGCATTCACGTGCTACGCGGCGCAGGCGCGGCGCGTTTATGCTTTCGATCTCGTGGGCGCTGCGTTCGGCAGCCTGGGGGTGATCTTCGCGCTGTTCACGCTGCAACCGGCGATGGTTCTCGCCTGCGTGGCGGCGCTCGGTGCGATCGCCGCGGCGCTGTTCTGGCTGAGCGCCGGCGGGCGGCCACGCGCCGCGGCTCTGGCGCCGCTTGCGCTGGCCGTTGTCGCGTTAGTCGCGGCGCAGACTCCGGTCGGGCAGTTGCGCATGTCGCAGTACAAGAGCCTCAGCAGGGCGCTCGAAGTGATGGGTGCCGAGGTGCGGGCGGAACGCTCCAGTCCCATCGGCCTTTTGACGGTGGTGGAGAGCAACGCAGTGCCGTTCCGGCACGCGCCCGGGTTGAGTCTGAATGCGCCGCAGCCGCCGCCCGACCAGTTCGCGGTTTTCACCGATGGCGAGGGTTTCAGTGCGCTGAACCGTTACGACGGCAACCGCGAGACGCTCGTCTATGTCGATTACCTCACCTCGGCGCTGCCTTATCATCTGACCAGCACACCACAGGTTCTGGTCCTGGGAGCGGGCGCCGGTACGGACGTGCTGCAGGCGCTGTATAACGGCGCGGCAACGATCGATGCGGTGGAGCTGAACCCGCAATTGACGGAGCTGGTGGAGCGCGAGTTCGGCGAATTCTCCGGACGCCCGTACAGCCGGCCCGGCGTGAGCCTTCACATTGCCGAGGCGCGGGGTTTCGCCGCTGCAAGCCGGAGCCAATTCGATGTGATCCAGCTTGGTCTGCTGGATGCGTTTGGCGCGTCCGCGGCGGGGCTTTACGCACTGAACGAGAGCTACCTTTATACCGTCGAGGCGCTGCAGCGTTATCTCATGCGGCTGCGGCCGGGCGGATATCTCGCGATCACGCGCTGGGTCGATCTGCCGCCGCGCGATGCGTTGAAGCTGTTCGCGACTGCGGTGGTGGCACTCGAAAAAGGGGGCGTGCGCGATCCCGGCGCGCGTCTGGCGATGATCCGCAACTGGAATACCGCCACGCTGATCGTGAAAAACGGCGAGTTGACGCCGCAGGACGTGGCGCGCCTGCGGGAGTTCTGCACAAGCCGCGGCTTCGATCTGGTGTGGCATCCCGGAATGCGCGCCAGGGACGCCGATGCCTTCAACCGGCTGCAACAGCCTTACTTTCACGACGGTGCCGTTGCGCTGCTCGGCGGGCAACGCGCGGACTTTGTCGAGCGCTACAAGTTCAACATCGCGCCAGCGACCGACGACCGCCCTTATTTCTTCCATTTTTTCCGGTGGAAAACGCTGCCCGAACTGCTGCAATTGCGGGATCGCGGTGGCTTGCCTTTGCTGGATTGGGGATATCCGCTGCTGATCGCCACGCTGGCGCAGGCGCTGGTGCTGGGCGCGGCGCTGATCCTGCTGCCGCTGGCCCGACTGCGCGGCCCCGGTGCGCGCATCGGCGCGGGAGTGCGATGGCGCACGGCTGCTTACTTCGCCGCTCTCGGCACCGGATTCATGTTTGTCGAGATTGCGTTTATCCAGAAATTCGTCCTTTTTCTCAGCCACCCGCTGTATGCCGTGGCGGTGGTGCTGTTCGCGTTCATGCTTTGCGCTGGCCTGGGCAGCCTGCTGTCGCAGCATCTGGCAAAGGCGGTCGCACCGGGTTTCGCGTTGCTCGTGCCGCCGATTGCGGCGATCGTGCTGTTGTGCGGGGCCTATCTGATCTGGCTGCCTGGGATCATCGACGCGCTGATAGCGCTGCCGGACGCGGCCAGGATCGCAATCACCGTGCTGCTGATCCTGCCACTCGGCCTGAGCATGGGCATGCCGTTTCCGCTGGGACTGGAGGCGCTGGGCGCGCGAACACCGGCATTGGTGCCATGGGCGTGGGGAATCAATGCCTGCACTGCGGTGGCCGGTGCGGTGCTGGCTTCGGTGCTGGCGATACACGCCGGCTTCAACGCGGTACTGATCGTCGCGGTCGTGCTGTACGCGTCGACGCTGGCGAGCTTTCCTGCGACTGCGGTGAAGCGGCAATGACGGCCACACTTCGGGCACACGGCGTTACTGTGCGCGCAGCAGCGGCCAGGGAAGCTCTGCGTACGAACTGAATTCCCGTCACTTGAGGTATGTCAAGTTCGGGGCCCGCAATCTGCGGTTTCATTATTCACTGGTTCCAATTCGTGGAAACGCCCGGCGCGGAGGAGGCATCAATCCATGCTTACGCTCGAGGACTGCATAGCCTTTTCGGAACTCACCGAGGAGGAGATCCTGGCCATAGCCGATCACGAACATATTCCGGAGATGGTGGCCGCCGAGATGGGAAACTACCTGGTGCAGTCGCCCAGCGGGGAAATCCGCGTGAGAGCGATCATCGTCGACGATATTAAAGAGGCCGCTGACAGCGGCGATCGCACGCGCGTGATCGTTCTCAAGTTGATCCTGAAGCGCTACCTCGGAGAACATCCGGTAGCGGAACGCCGCCAGCAGACGCGTCCCAGCAGCTGATGCGTCACTTGCTGCGCAGCAGCGGCAGCGCGTGCTCGGCGAGGCAGGGGGAGCATCGTTGAGCGACGGATCCGGCGGCGCAGGATCCCATCGCGATCCATGACGAATGCGGTGGCCGCCGGTTGCCTGCGCTCGAAGCGGCATTTCGAAACGGCGTTCGCCATCAAACCCTGCAAACCACACAGACCTGCCATGCGGTTTCGTTCAGGCCAGTATACTTTGCAGCACAGAAATGCAGAACGGGGAGGGTCCGGTCATGGCAGAGAACAACAGGGAAATCACCGCGGACTCGCAGGTCGCGCGGATCTTCGAATGGCGGCGCGGATTCAACACCATTCACCTCATCGACATTGGCGTGCACCTGGGCTTGTTCCAGGCGCTGGTCGAGAAGCCGGGGCTGACCGGCAGGGAATTGGCCGAGCGTCTGGGCCTGCATGCACCGTATGTCGAGGTCTGGTGCAAGACGGCGTACGGCCTGGAGATTCTGGACGCGGATGATGCCGGCAGTTTCAAACTCGCACCCTATTTCGACCTGATTCTTGCCAGTCCGACCCATCCGAGGTATCTGGGCGGTTACGTCCGGCTCGGCACCGAAGTCGCGGCGGAGGATTTCCGCCGCTGCCGCGAGGCGTTTCGGACCGGCACCGTCAAGCCGTTCCAGGGCAGGGGCGATCACTTCAACCAGGCGATCGCCGAGTCCACCCAGGGGCTGCAGGTGGTGAGCGCGAAGAAAATCCTTCCGGGCCTCGCGGGACTTGCCGACAAGCTGGCGGCCGGCGGCGCCATCCTGGAGATCGGTTGCGGCACCGGCAATTTCCTGCTGCAGGCTGCCAGGGCGTTTCCCAAAGCGCGCTGCGCCGGTGTGGACATAGACGACGACAGCCTGGCGCAGGCGCGGCAGAAGGTGCAGAAGGCGGGGCTGGGCGAGCGCATCGCAATTCACAAGGAGAAGGTTGACGACGCCACCGGGGCGTTCGACGCCTGCGTGATGATCGAAGTGCTGCACGAGATCGCTCCCACAGTGCGGCCGGCGGTGGTGAGCGCCGCCGCGCGCACGCTCAGGGCCGGCGGGTGGATGGTGATCGTGGACGAGACCTATCCATCGACGCTGGAGGAAATGCGCCGGCCCGAGTTCCGCTTTCCGTTGCAGACCGGTTTCGAGGAACTGCTTTGGGGCAACGTCATTCCGACCCGCGAGGAGCAGGAGAAGCTGCTTCGGGATGCGGGGCTGAAGGGGCCGATCAACCGCGAACTGATCGGCGAAGGCTTCACCGTTCTCACTATTCAGCGCTAAAGCAAGCACTCACCGCAGAGGCCGCAGAGGACGCGGAGGAAAGGCAGGAGAGAAAAAGCAAATCAGTGAAAAAAGTTCCAATTGGCGGATGTTCCGGCAAAGGCGAAATTGGCGGCAGCGGATTTCGAATAGTCACCTCGCATCTATCCCCGATTCGTTTTTCCTCGTTTTTGTTTTTCCTCTGCGTCCTCTGCGTCCTCTGCGGTGAGTGTTTGGGTTTTCAGACACCGAAAAGAGCGCGTTCGACGAAGAGAATCAATCCCACTGCGAGAACAATTCCGGACAGCGTTGTCACCAGTTTCGGTTCCCAGGACGTTTGCCGAATCCGCATCAGGATCGGCACAACCAGCAGCACCACCACGGCCTGGCCGGCTTCGACCCCCAGATTGAAATTGAGCAGGGACAGCAGCAGGTTTTCCTTGGGCAAACCGATTTCGCGCAGTACCGCGGAAAATCCGAAGCCGTGCACCAGGCCGAAGACGAAACTCACCGTCCAGCGCCGCGAAATCGCATGTTTCGGAAACAGGTTCTCGGCGGCGACGTAGGCAATCGACAGTGCGATCACCGCTTCCACGAATGCCGCGGGCAGGGTGACGACGTCTAGGGCCGCCAGCGCCAGAGTGATGCTGTGCGCCACCGTGAAACCGGTGATGATCTTGAGCAAATTTATCAGTCCCCCGCCGCGCAGGATCAGCGCCAGCAGGAACAGCAGGTGATCGTAGCCGGTGAGGATGTGCTCGATGCCGAGTGGAAAGAAACTGCCCGCGCCGCGGGATGCGTCGACCTTGTCCTCGAGGTGCACGGTTGTTTCGCGCGCATCGGCGCCGAAGGCGAACTGCTGGCTGCCGCCAGACCAGACGATGAGCGCCAGGGTATGGTGGTCCATGCCCAGGACTTCGGGCAGATCGTCGTGGATACTCAGCCGGCTGATCTCGCCGGGGCAACTGAAATCCATGCGGCCGGTGACGCTGATCGAAGTGGCAGAAGGCGGCACGATTTCTCCCGCGCCAGCCGTGCAGGTGCCGCCTGCGCCGCTCAGCCGGATTCGCTGGCCGATGGCGCGAACCAGCGGTTGATAGTCAGGCGCAACGCCGGGAATGCCGAGTCGCATCTCGTCGTAGAGAGGACCCGCGGCGATGTTGGACAGGGTGAGGCTGTAACGCACGCTCTGTGCGCCGACGGTGAGGGTCGCGAAGCCGGTGGTGCCGCCGGTGTGCGCAGAGGCCGCGAACACCCAGCAAAGCCAGAGAAGCAGGGCGAGTGCGGATCGAATCATTAACGGTGGGCGTGGCCGGCGATCGTCGCAGCGCGGGCGCAATGAAACGTCAGGGACTCTTCTTGAGCGCGGGCGAGGCTGCGGGGGAGGGTGTGGCGGGCACTGCCATCGCCTCGATCAACCGGAGCAGATTGTCGATCTGGTAATTTGCAATTGTCACCACATACGAACTGCCGACCGGAAGCACGTAGCGACTCTGGCCATCGGGCGCCACGTCGCCGACCGCGTATTGGGCGAGCGGCTGGGAATTGCCCTTGCCGTAAACCAGAATGATCATCTGCGGCGAGGCGAGGCCATAGTTCCCGGATTGCACGTCGAGCTTGAACTGGCGTTCCATGCGGGTACGACCCAGGGCGGCGAAATCCTTTTCGATGCGCTGCGCCCGCGCCGGATCGGTCTGGTGTGCGTGTGCGGCTTGCGCGTTGGCATGAATGCCGTGATAAAACCAGGCGCCACCCGCGTCGCGCTCGAACCGGTGCAGGGTTCCCGCATGTCCGATCTCGATGGCGCCAAGATCCGCGATGGGTGCGGGAATCAGCACGCGGGAGCCTTCGGCTCCGGGGACATGTTCGGCCACGCTTTCCGGAAGGCGGGACCGATTCCGGAACTCCATCGCTGCAATTCCGACAATTAGCGCGGCAAGCACCAGCCAGACGATCAGAACCCGCCGCCGAACGCCTCCGGCGAAGCTCATCGCTGTTTCCACCATACCGCGAATCCGACTGCGGCTAACAGCGCGGGAACGAGCATGATCGCCAAGAAGAAGGTGCCCTTCATCTGGCGGTTGGTGAGATTCACCCTGGGCGCATCGCGCGCGCGGGGTTCCAGCCCGATCAGGTTCTCCCTGGAGGCAAGATAGTTCACAGCATTCAGGAACAGCCTGCCGTTGCCCATGATGTGGAAGAACGAGTTAGTGGCGAAATCCGAATCGCCGATCACGGCGATGCGCGAGCGGCCGGTGACTGGCACCGGTGCCGTCGTCCCGACGTCCCCGGCCTTTTTCTCCGCCCCCGGGTTGCGATACAGCGCATCGTTGGCCGGCGCCGGTCGGCGTATTGCAACGGCCATCAGCGTCAGTGGCCCGGAAGAATCCATGCCCTTGTCGAAGCGGGCACGCTGAGAATCCGTCTCGCCAAAACTCTGCTTGGACGAATTGGCCAGTGGAATCACATCGGTGCCGGGAATCCGCTGCGAGGTCGGCGACAGTGACCGGACGCCTGGGAAGAAGGTCAGAGGCAGATCCTGGGCAATCGGATGATAGTTGTAATCGGTTACGGCGGGAGAAGACGGATCAGCCCAGAAATGGCTGGATTCGTCGATCACGAGATCGTCGTCGACGATGATTCCATATTCGCTCAGAACGGGTTCGAGTCCGGTACGAGTGAAGGGGTCGAGCAGGAAGAGACCGTTGTTGCCTGATGCCAGAAATTTTTTGATCGCCGCCACTTCGATCGGAAGCAGTTTCAGCTTGGGGCCGGCCACGACCAGCAGCGCGCAGGTTTCGAGCATGTCGGCGGCGCCGCTTCGCGCAAGTGAAATCTTCTCGACGCTGTAGTTCAGAGTTTCCAGCGCATTGCGGGCCTTGCCCATGCCGTGTTGTTCATAGAGCACGTACACCGCGCCCAGCCCATGGGTATGCCCGGCGGCGCCCTCCATGTGATCGTGGGATTCGAGACTGAACGGATCGGCTTCCCGGTGCCCGTCCAGAAAACAGACCTTCTGCGTGACGCCAAGCGAGACCCGCAGGATTCCGTTCGCGATCTCAGTTTCGCTGGGGCCGCTGATCTGCATCTTGCGGTCCTCGCTCTCGAGGAGGGACGTGCCCGCGAATTGCACCCCGCGCATACGAGCCTGCGCCGGACTGAGCATGGGGTCGAAGAACTCGAGCGTGAGCTTGTCGGTCTGCCGGGCCATCAGCTCATAAAGTTCCACGGTCTCGCGCATCATCGGATCGTGGAAAAAGGTGATGTGCACCGGTTTTTCCAGCCGCTTGAGCATGGTGACCGTCTGCTCCGACAGCGAGTACTTGCCTTCCTCGGTCATGTCGAGGCGCGCCGGGAACTGGACCGTCAGGTACGCGATCGCGCAAAGCACGCCCACCACGCCCAGGGTGTAGAGCACGATCTCGCCGCGCCGCTGCCGCACCAGGGCGCCGAATTCGGCGCGCAATGCGTAAGCGCCCCATGCGACGAGTGCAGCGCCCGCAGCGCCGATCAGCAGGATCCATAGATTGCCTTCGAGCAGGATCGCCTGAATGGCACCGGCCAATGCCAGCAAGGCAATGCCCGCGATGAGGATCAGGCCGGATCGAAAGAATTTGTCCATTTCAGCGTCGCCATTGCAGGTAACTTGCGTTCAGGGTCAGGGCAATGGCGCTGACGATCAGATAGAACATCACGGCTTCACTGCGGATCAAGCCCTGGATGAAGTCCGCGAAGTGCAGCGAGAAGGACAGGTAGCCGAAAAGACTGCGCAGCGTATAGGATGACTGGAAACTCTGCAGATGGCTGATATACCAGAAACTCAGCAGCACCGGCACCGTAATCAACGCCGCGACGATCTGGTTCTGGGTCAGCGCGGAAAATAACTGGCCTACTGCGAGACAGGCCATCCCCAGCAACACGAAGCCGAGGTAGCCTGCAATGATGGTCGTGGTCTGCGGATTGCCATACAGGTAGAGCGGAACCATGTCGATGAGCGTGCCAGCGGTCATCAGCAGCA
>CAZYTR010000357.1:0-3632 GCA_964650365.1 uncultured Alcaligenaceae bacterium
TCATGAGATCTTGCGACTTCGGTCTGATCAACGCATCGATGTAATCGGCTGCGTTCGTGATCGGCGGGTACACGAGAGCGTTCTTGTCCATAAGGCGGGCGGCGAGAGTTGAAAGTGCCGGCACAAGCTAACATGCCTCCCGCGGGGAAATGTGACACTTTGTTGACACGCGATTGGCGAGCGTAAAAGCGTTGGCCATTCAAAAGATTAGCAAGCGCTGGTACCGGGCCTCGACACCCTCGTTGCCTCTTTTTCGTGCAGGATCCGGGGCTGGCAGCGCCAATTTGATGTCGCAAGGGCCTGAGTCAATAAACCAACTCTCACCGCAGTGTACGCGGAGGACGCGGAGGAAGGGCAAAATAAAAACAGTCGAAAGTTAGACCCCCAATTGGTGAACGATCCAAGAATGTCGGAACAGGCAACTGAGGATCACTAACCGTCAACCCGCTTTTCGCGCGAAATTGCTTTTCCTCGTTCTTGTTTTTCCTCTGCGTCCTCCGCGTCCTCTGCGGTGAGCGCTATTTCGTTAACTCCCGAAAATCCGCAGCAGCGCGCTCCCGAAACGCACAATCGCGAGCAGGTTGGCCGTCACCGCTGCCAGCACCACGATCGCGATAGCTATTCTCGTTGCGCCTTGCCCGCCGAACCACGACAGCCACGCCAGCCGCAGTCCCGCCGCGGAGAAAGCGGGCACGATCAGCAGCAGCGGCAGCATCAGCAGATAGCTCAGGGTGGCGTGTTCATCGAGCGGCACGCGATCGAGCATATTGCCGAACCACAGTGTCGCTGCGCCGATTGCGAGGCTCGCCCCTGCAGCTAGCGATGCTGAACGGCGCCACCAGGGTTCAATCCTCGGGCCTTCTTGCTGCGGCAGCGGCGCGGAGGATTCGCTCTCAGACACCGGCGGCGGCGAGCTTCGCTCGTATGTCTTCGATGCGCTTGCGGTTTACGCCGTAATCCCTGTAGCCCAGGCGCGACGCGGAACGCACGTGAATGACCGGCTCGTTCGGCGGGAAGTAGAATTCGACATCGTCCACGTAGCCGAGCACCCTGCTGGTGAACTCCGCATAGAGATAGTCGGCCCGCTCCTCGACGATGCTGGTGCGCGGCGTACTCTCGACGATGGACTTGAGCGCCGCCATAGCCGGCTCGGACGTGCCGTTGTAGCCAAGCGGCGCGATCTGGTGATAGCCGCCGGTGGCCTGGCTGTTTACTGCGTTCGGTGAAGGCAGTGCAGACTTGAGCAGCCCGTTCCTGACGCCAAGGTCGTTCGGACGCCTGCCGCTGAAAAACCCCATTGCCTGTCCTCGTTGCGCCCGTACGGTCCGGTGAATGAGTGGACATACTAGCGTGTCGCCAGGAAGAAAGTTCACCGGTGTGGACGCACGGGGCCAAAGGACGGGCTTGCGGCGGTTTCAAGTATGCATTAACTTCGCACTGGCCCAGGTCCAATCCCGGGTTTGGCGGTCACTTCCGTGCACGATCCAACATTGCTGAGGTCCTTCGTTTGTTCTTGCGTGCTCGTGCTGGGCTCTCTGGCCGCCGGCGCGATCGCCGTCGAACGCAACCAACCGGGTGGCGCCGCGCTTTCCGCCGGTACGTTCACCATCGAGCGGTTCGACAAGGCGGCGTATTCAGAACCGGCGCCGGTGCTCAACCACAAGCAACGACATTTCTTCATGGTGGGCCGCAGCGTCTTCCATCGGCAGTGGGCGTCGATCAATTCGCTTAACGGTGACTGGGGGCTGGGGCCGACATTCATCGCCGACCGTTGCAGTGCCTGCCACGTCAACGCCGGGCGCGGCGGCCCGCCGGCTTCGCGTGACGAGCAATTGCTGTCCATGCTGGTGCGGCTGAGTCTTCCCGGCGAGGACAAGCATGGCTCGCCGCGGCCACATCCGCACTATGGCGATCAACTGCAAAATCATTCGCTCGATGGCCGCAATGTCGATTTGGCATATGCGGGCTCGCCGGTTCCTCCGGAAGCGGATCTTTACATGGACTGGGAGGAGCGCGTCTTCTCATTCCCCGACGGCGAGATGGTCGAACTGCGGGCGCCGAAGTTGCGCATCGAGAGCCTCAACTTCGGTCCGCTCGGCACGGAGACGATGACATCGGTTCGCATCGCGCAACCGATCTTCGGTCTCGGTTTTCTGGAAGCGGTATCCGAACAGACACTGGCCGACATCGCGCGCAGGCAGAACGCGCAGGGATTCAACGGGCGCCCGAACTATGTCTGGGATGCCGTCAACAATCGCATGGCGCTCGGCCGCTTCGGCTGGAAAGCCAATCAGCCGTCGCTGAAGCAGCAGATCGCGACCGCTGCTATGGGCGACATGGGCCTTTCGTCGAGGCTGTTTCCGGATCAGAACTGTCCGCCGGCGCAGGAGATTTGCGCGCGCCACCTGCCCGGCAATGTTCCGGAAATCATCAATCACGAAATCGATGCGCTGGAACGATGGTTGCAGGGCCTGGCCGTGCCAGCACGCCGCAATATCGATGATTCCGAGGTGCAGCGCGGCGAGAAGCTCTTCGCAGACGCGAAGTGCGCGGTATGCCACGTGCCCGAGATGAAAACCGCGGAGCAGTTTCCGCCCTTGCCGCAACTGGCGAACCAGGCCTTCCGAGCCTACACGGACCTGCTGCTGCACGACATGGGCGAGGGACTGGCCGATGGCCGGCCGGACTTCAAGGCCGGCCCGCGCGATTGGCGCACTCCGCCGCTGTGGGGGTTGGGTCTGTCGCAAACGGTGAATGGCAGCACCGCGATGCTGCACGATGGTCGCGCCCGCAATGTGGCCGAAGCGATTCTCTGGCATGGCGGCGAAGCGAAGGTTTCGCGAGACGCTTTTGCCGGAATGTCGAAAGAAGAGCGCAGGGCGATCGTGGCGTTCGTCGAGGCGATCTAGAAAGTGCGGCCCAGGATGGCCTCCGCCAACATTCGATTCCACAAGCCTTACTTTTCTGGCCTCGCGCGATAGCGGAACGTCCATGGCGTACGACCTGCTGATCAGGAACGGTCTTGTCATCGACGGCACCGGCACGCCGGGCCAGCATGCTGACGTCGCGGTCGCGGACGGGAAGATCGTCGAGATCGGCCGCGTCGACGGCAACGCCAGGCAAACCATCGATGCCTCGGACTGCGTCGTCTCGCCGGGATTCATCGATCCGCACACGCATTATGACGCGCAAATCTGCTGG
The DNA here is from genome assembly GCA_964650365.1 of uncultured Alcaligenaceae bacterium. GTDB lineage: Bacteria > Pseudomonadota > Gammaproteobacteria > Burkholderiales > JACQAP01 > JACQAP01. The sequence goes on from CAZYTR010000357.1 coordinate 3,202, forward strand.
GACCGCGCAGTGACGCCGTCGTCGTGGCACGGCGTCACCAGCGTGATGATGGGCAACTGCGGCGTGGGCATCGCGCCGTGCCGGCCCGAGACGCGCGAGATTGCGATGCGCGACCTCGTCAACGTCGAGTCCATTCCGTTTGAGGTGCTCTCACAGGGCATCACCTGGGACTGGGAGACCTTCCCCGAATTCATGGATGCCGCTGCGCGGCGCAAGCCATCCGTGAACCTCGGCTTCCTCGCACCGCTCACGCCGTTCCGGCACTACGTCATGGGTGAGGCGTCGATGGAGCGGGCGGCAACACCGGAGGAAACTGCGAAGATCCGTACCCTGCTCGCCGGGGCGATGGATGCCGGCGCCTTCGGATTTTCGAGCACGATCCTCAATCAGCACCTCGGCTTCGGCGGGAGGCCGCTTGCCTGCCGCAACGC
>CAZYTR010000358.1:0-6617 GCA_964650365.1 uncultured Alcaligenaceae bacterium
GAGCGCCGCGAGGCCGACCCCCAATGCGAACACCATTGCGTAGATCTTCGGAATCGGGATCCCGAGCGCGCTCACCATGTCACGGCTGAACACCGCGGCGCGCACGATCTTGCCGAAACGCGAGCGGTGCAGGAAATACCACAGGCCTGCCGCCACAATGATCCCGGTGCCGACGATCACGAAGTGGTACGGATTGATCAGCGTGTCGAAGATCTCGATCGGCTCCACGCCGAGGTTGATGCGCCGGTTCTCCAGGCCCCAGACGAGCTTGATCACGTCGCCCAGAATCAGCACGAGCGCGTACGTGAGCAGCAGCTGCTCGGGCAGCTCGCGCTGGTAGGTGCGGCGAATCAGGAAACGCTCCAGAGCGAGGCCGAACAGCATCATCAGTGTAACCGCGCCGACAATCGCCGGCAGCAGCAGCCAGGGGCTGGCGCCGAACTGCTCGCTCAGGAGGGTGAAGATCGAGAACGTGACGTAGCCGCTCAACAGCCACAATGTGGCGTGCGCGAAGTTCAGGATGTTCATCACGCCGAAGATCAGCGACAACCCCGCCGAGAGCAGAAACAGCACCATGGCGCGGGACAGTCCGCTGAACAACTGTAGTACGTAGGGGCCGATATCCATGCGCAGGCGCCGAACTCAGGGCAACAGGCGGAGCACGTGAAGTGCTCCCGCCGGGTGACGCGGCGTGGCTCAGGCTCGCATTTTCTTGAGTTTCTCGACCTCTTCGCAGGTCGGCGTCCAGACTTCGTGGCCCTCCACCTGGATCATGGTATCGGGCTTGTAGATGGGGAACGGATAGTCGGGCGAATCCCACACCTCGCCGACGTACGAAGGCACGTCGAGCTGGTTGCTGCAGTCGCGGAACGTGCGCTTGCCACGGCAGGTGTCGATGGTGGCACCCTTGAGTGCCTTGACGATCGCTTCCGTGTCGATCGAGCCGGCCTTTTTCGCGCCCTGCTCGAGCCCGCCGAGCGCGTCGTAGTACATGCAGGCCCAGTCGTCCGGATAGCCGTCGGCGCCGAAAGCCGCGCGGTCACGCTTGATGTACGCCTGCATGATCGGCTCTTTGAGGTGCGCGAAGAACGGACAGCGCGCCAGGCCGATGATGCCCCGCGGCAGCGTCTTGCGTTGCGCCTTCAGGTCGTTGACCGCAATCAGACCGCCGGGAAACGGAACGCGCTTGAACAAGCCCATCTGGCTCGCCTGCTGCATGAACGTTTCGGCATCCTTGCCGGCGATGGCACCGAACATGAAATCGGGCTTCGCCGCCATGATCGCGGTGATGTACGAGGTGAAGTCGGTTTCACCCAGTTTGAACCACAGTTGCCGGGTTTCCTTTACGCCAGGGGCAATCTTCACCAGCCCGGTGGTGAACCCTCGATGCGTGTCGCGGCCCCACTCGTAGTCCTGGCAGAGCGAGACGTAGCTCGTCCATTTGTTCTTCGCGGCCATGCGCGACACCGCGACCACCACCGCTCCCGATTGCATATTGCTGTCCGGGCAGAACTGGTAGGTATAGGGCGTGTAATTGTCCTGCGTGATCTTCGAGCTGTTGGAGGTGGCCGCAAAGTGGAGCACTTTGTGCTCGTGGATGATCTCCTGCATCGCCAGCGCCACCGCGCTCGAGTAGGTGCCGAAGATCGCGTCGACCTTGTCGTTCAGGATCACCGAGCGGGTCTCGCGCGCACCAACGTCGGGCTTGGTCTCGTCGTCGCGGTAGACGATCTGCACCGGATGCTTGCCGAGCAGGCCGCCGCGCTGGTTCAGCTCGGCGACCGCCACCGGCAGCCCCTTGATGCAGTGAGCCATGTAGTTCGCGCCGGTTCCGGTCGAGGGCAGGAGTACACCGATCTTGTAGGGCCGCCCCGCCTGCGCACTCACGAAGCGCGGCGTCAGCATCAGGACTCCCGCGGCCACCGATGACCAGATGAAATCCCGCCTGCTCACTTCAGGCAGCAACGAATGCCACTTACCGCTGATGTTGCATTCGGTCATATCTCTTTCATTCGCTCGGAGCTTTCTCCATACCGTTCGGTGCTCCGCACGCGAGCACAATTTGTTCGTCCATGGATGGGGAGGAGTTCAACCGTATCACGGTTCCCGGGAGGGCTCAAGGCGTGGTGTCGGGTTGGCCAGCGGGCACTTGAGAGGCGGCCGGGATCTGCCACGGGATCTGACGGGTCAGGCTCGCATGTTGCCGCATGTCGGTTTCTGGCCGGTTTGTCGAATCCGATATCGTCGTCGAGGAGCGTCATCGCGCCGGCTCCAAATAACCTGGACGAATATGTAATGCTTAAGAAATCATATTGCGGGCATAATATTCGCAGGGGCCGCACTGCTATTCTTCCCGGCTCCAATATCAACATAACGAGGAGACAACCATGTCCACGACCACGATCGAGAAACCCGTCAACAACGGCGTTAACGTCGAAGCGCTGCTCGGCGCACGCGAAGCGCTCACCAAGTCACCGGATGCCGCCAAGTTCAAGTGGCGCGCGACTTGCAAGTGGGTGAACGGCACGTACAGCCGCTCCACCATCGAAGGCTTCTACGGGCTTGGCGCGGAGCAGAAGCACAAGAGCAAGTTCACCTTCGATGCCGACCATCCGGAAGTTTTCGCCTCCGAAGACCGGGGCGCCACGCCGGTCGAGATGGTGCTGGCCGGCCTGGCCAGCTGCCTCACGGCTGGCGTCGCGGCTGTCGCGCAGCTGCGCAAGATCCAGTTACGTTCCGTATCGGCGACGCTCGAAGCCGGAATGGACATTCGAGGGATCCTCGGCGCCGACAGCGACGTGCGCAACGGCTTCGACGGCATCAAGGTCACCTACACCATCGACGCTGACGCTTCGCCCGACGACATCAAGGCACTCGTCGCCCAGTCGCAGAAGCGCTCGGCCGTCTACGACATCATCACCAACCCGACCAACGTCACCGTCGAGGTCAAGTGACGCTGCATCGCGATCCGGAGGACGCGGCGGCGTGCGCACGACCACCGTCGTAATCGGTGCCGGACAGGCCGGGCTGGCGATGAGTTGGTGGCTCGCCAGGCGCTCGATTGACCATGTGGTCCTCGAGCGCGGCGAGGTGGCCAACTCGTGGAAAACCGAGCGGTGGGATTCGCTCACGCTGCTCACGCCCAACTGGCAGAGCCGGCTGCCCGGCTACGGCTACCAGGGCAGCGATCCCGACGGCTTCCGCACGATGCCCGAGACCATCAGGTTCATCGAGCGGTATGCCGCCGCGATGTCGGCCCCGGTCCGGACCCACACCAGGGTCACCTCGGTGCGAACCCGGAGCGATGGTTACGAGGTCGTGACCGACCAGGGCGGCTGGCAATGCGAGACGCTCGTGCTTGCCACCGGGGCGTGCAACATCGCGCAGGTGCCGGCAGTTGCCGGGGCGGTGCCGTCGCCGATCACCTCGCTCACGCCTATGGAGTACCACAGTCCGGCGCAGCTCGAGGAAGGTGGCGTGCTCGTCGTCGGCGCCTCGGCTTCGGGCGTTCAGATCGCCGACGAGATCCAACGCTCCGGCCATCCCGTGACGCTGGCGGTGGGCGAGCACGTGCGGGTGCCCCGCATTTATCGGGGGAAGGACATCAAGTGGTGGATGGATGCCAGCGGAGTGCTCGACCAACGCTACGACGAGGTTGAGGATATCGTCAGGGCACGCAACGTGCCCTCGCTGCAACTCGCGGGCTACCCCGACCGGCGAACCATCGACCTGAACTCACTCACTGAAATAGGCGTGAAGCTCGTGGGTCGCCTTGCCGGCATCAACGACGGCAAAGCGCAGTTCTCGGGGTCGCTTCGAAACGTGTGCGCGCTTGCCGACCTCAAGATGAACCGGCTGCTCGACACGATCGACGAATGGGCCGCCGAAAACGGAATCGACGACGAGGTCGGTCCGCCGCAGCGCTTCGAACCCACAGAGGTCGAAGAGTCACCGCCGCTCCTTATGGATCTCACCCGTGGCCAAATCAAGTCCATCATCTGGGCAACGGGATATCGCCCGGACTACTCCTGGCTCGACGTGCCCGTCCTCGATCGCAAGGGCTATGTCCGCCACGATGGGGGTGTCGTCGAAGTGCCCGGAATGTACTTGCTGGGAATGCCGTTCCTGCGGCGCCGAAAGTCGAGTCTCATCGATGGCGTCGGCGACGATGCCCGCGATTTGAGCGCCCATCTGGTGTCCTACCTTGGCGACCGGACCTTGTCGTCTCGCCCGGCAATGCAGGTGGTTGCCCGCTGAGGCGGAGCGGGCCGCGCTCCCGCGTGTCCTGAATCCTTTCAACTGCTGCGGCAGCGTCCTTTCCACGCGCGGGAGAAAATTCGCGCTCGTAACTGGAAGGTTTGTCGTAGGCACCCCTGTTCAGAAATGGTCACGCCCTCGGCTGTCTGGGTGAATCATCGGTTGATCGTGTTTCCGGATTAGCCAATGCCGATCTCCTACATCGCTTGATACGCTGATGGCCGAAAGCGAGTAGGGTTCGAGTCGGTTACAAAAACCCCGGAACGCGAGGAGCGCGCATGGCAGATCTCAATGCAGTCAAAGCGCAGCAACTGAAAACCTGGGCAACCGGCGACTTTGCGATGATCGCCTGGAACACGGTCTTTCCCTGCGAGCTTCTGTGCGAAGCGGTGGAACTGCGCGCCGGGCAAAAGGTCCTGGATGTTGCCACCGGCAGCGGCAATGCGGCCTTGTCCGCGGCGCGGCGGGGGTGCGAAGCGACCGGGATCGATTACGTTCCGGCGTTGATCGAGAGGGCGCGGGAGCGTGCCGTGGTGGAGCGCCTTCCGGCCCGGTTCGAAGTCGGAGACTGCGAGGAGATTCCATACCCAGACGGGTTGTTCGACGTAGTGCTGTCTGTGTACGGTTCGATGTTCGCGCCGAACCAGGAAAAGGCCGCGCAGGAGTTGATTCGCGTGTGCCGCCCGGGCGGCAGGATCGGCATGGCCAACTGGACGCCCGCCGGATTCTGGGGCCAGACATTCCGCTTGGTGGGAAAGTATCTTCCGCCTCCGGAGGGCCTGCGGCCACCCCCGGAATGGGGAACGGAGAAGCGCCTGCGGGAACTGTTCGGCGCCGCGACCTCTTCAATCCGCATTGCCGAGCGCAGCGCGTTGTTCCGCTACCGTGACAGCGCACACTGGATCGAGGTCTTCCGCACCTACTTTGGCCCGATCATGCGCGCGCTGGAGGCCTTGGACGAGAAACGGCGGAGTGAATTCCTGAAAGAACTCGACGACACGCTCAACCGCTTTAACCGATCGGGTGACGATACGCTGGTGGTGTCGGCGGATTATCTTGAAGTCGTCATGACGAAGAAGTGACGGCCCCATCCTTTGCCACTCTACTCGTAGCGGTAAGCACAGTAACCGCATGCCCTGAGCGGCGCGGCTGCCCTCCAGACAGCATTGCCGCGACGTCAGTGCAGGCTATTGCGCGATAGATGCTGATCGCCATCCCAGTTATCATGTAGAGACAACGCTGCGCTGATTCGACTACGCGCCCGGCGCAGACCAAATAACAGGAAGGAACGAGCATGAGCAAGCGGCTGTATTTTTTGCTGGCATTTCTTGCCGGCTGCGCCAGTACCGGGCTGGAAAACATTCCATTGCTCTGGAAGCCGACCACTGGGATGTTTTCTATCGGCTCGGTTGAACTGGCCGAGCTGCAGAACGCCAAGCTGCAGATCGATCCCGTTGTCGACAAACGCGAGAACACTGCGCTAATCGGCCAGAACCGCGAGGAGCAGACGCCGAGGAAGGTGACCACGCCCGACGACGTCTCGGCCTTCGTCACCAAACGCGTCAAGTCGCTCATCGCGGCGGCCGGGATCAAAGTCGTGGATGGCGGCGGTTCCGCGATTCTTAAATCAGAGCTCCGGCGGTTCTTCGTGGACGAAACCGATACCTACCAGGGGGAAGTCATTCTGCGTGTCACGCTCACCGACCCGGGCGGCAAAATTTTGTGGTCTGGCCTGACCAGCGGCGCGGCCGCCCGACGCGGGCGCTCATACAGGGCGGACAATTACTACCAGACCCTGAGCGATTCTTTGGTAGGGGCGGTCCAGCAACTGATACAGAACCGCGGCTTCCGCGCAGCGTTGGCCGAAGGACATAAATAGAAGCGTTCATCTGGAGAAAAACATGCGCGTCGTCAACACCGTCATCCTCTTTTGTCTTTGCGTAGCGACACTAACGCAGGCCGTAGCGGCTGATCCAACCGAACCCGGCGGGCCATTGGATTCCTGCATCGCCGCGGTGTTGAACGAACATCCGGGCATCGTAAGCGCATGGCGCCAGGCCGGCGGTGGCCCTCAACCGCCGTTTGCAATCACCGTTCTGGACAAGGAAGGGAAGATGGAGGAGACAAGCTGCGACCCGGCAAAGCCGATGAATTTCGAATTCAAGAAAAAGAGCGGGCTTTACCGCTACGCCATGTTTGAACAGGCAACGCTGCCCGAGAAAAAGGCGCGCGTGGCCGCGCCGGTGATCTTTGTCGGCCCGGTCAGGTTCCTGGGAATGGAACTGTCGGTTGGTTTTACCGGGAGGACGCAGTACAAGTACCAGCTTTTTCTGCCCAGCGGCCACAAGGCGACTGTCGAG
>CAZYTR010000359.1:0-6954 GCA_964650365.1 uncultured Alcaligenaceae bacterium
GTGAACGACGTGCAGTTCACGCTCCTGCTGGCGCTCGCCCTGGTGGTGCTGGTTATATTCCTGTTCCTGCGCAACGTCTCCGCGACGCTGATCCCCAGCCTGTCGCTGCCGATGTCGATCGTTGGCACGTTCTCGGTGATGTACCTGATGGGGTTCAGCATCGACAATCTCTCCCTGATGGCGCTTACGCTGTGCGTGGGCTTCGTGGTGGACGACGCCATCGTCATGCTGGAGAACATCAACCGCCACCTGGAAATGGGCAAATCGGCGATGCAGGCCACGCTCGACGGCGCGCGCGAGGTCGGCTTCACCATCGTATCCATGACGCTGTCTCTGGCCGCGGTGTTCATTCCCGTGCTGTTCATGGGCGGGGTGCTCGGCAGGCTGCTGCACGAGTTCTCGGTGACCATCATGGCGGCGGTGCTGGTGTCCGGTTTCGTGTCGCTATCGCTCACGCCGATGCTGTGCAGCCGCTGGCTGCGTCCCGGCAAGCAGGCGAACCACGGCCGCGTGTACCGCTGGAGCGAGCGCGCGTTCGACGCCATGCGCGATTTCTACGAAGTCACGCTGCGCTGGGCGATGGCGCGGCATCGCGTGGTCATGGTGATCTTTGTGGCGGTGTTCGCAGTCACTGCGTATCTGTTTGTGAGCATTCCCAAGGGATTCCTGCCGAGTGCGGATACCGGACAGCTGCTGGCTTTCACCGAGGGAGCGCAGGACATTTCCTTCGACTCGATGGCGCAGAAGCATCGCCTGGCCGCCAACATCATTCGCGCCGACCCGAACGTCGAGGCCGTCATGGCCTTCATGGGCCCGTCCTCATCCGGTTCCAGCCAGACACTCAATCTGGGCCGCATTTTTGTGCGCCTGAAACCGTACAAAGAACGCCTCCCCGCCGACCAGATCATCGAGGAGCTGCGGCCGAAACTCACCGCCATTCCCGGAATGAAGGTGTATCTGCAGAATCTGCCGCTGATCCGTATCGGCGGCAGGCTCAGCAAGAGCGAATTCCAGTACACGCTGCAGGACGCCGACACGGCGGAGCTGTACCACTGGGCGCCCATACTTCAAGACAGGCTGCGCTCGATGCCGGACTTCCAGGACGTCAACAGCGACCTGCAGAACACCAATCCGACCGTGAAGGTCGAGATCGACCGCGACAAGGCGTCCACACTCGGCGTCAGCGCAGAGCAGATCGAGGACGCGCTCTACAGCGCCTATGGTTCGCGCCAGGTTTCCACCATCTTCACGCCGAGCAACGACTACTGGGTCATCCTGGAACTGGCGCCGCAGTACCAGGCCAGCCCCGAGGCAATGTCGCTGCTGTACGTGCGCGCCAGTTCCGGCGCACTGGTGCCGCTTGCTGCGGTAGCGAAGATCGTCGGCGGCGTCAGCCCCCTCACCATCAGCCATCAGGGCCAGCTCCCGGCCGTCACCATCTCTTTCAACCTCAAGCCGGGGGTTGCGCTGTCCCAGGCGATCACGCAGGTCAACGCCGTGGTCGCGGAGCTGCGCATCCCGCCGACGGTAGTCGGCAACTTCCAGGGTGCGGCACAGGCGTTCCAGTCGTCGCTGACGGGAATGGGGCTGCTGCTGGTGATGTCGGTGTTTGTGATCTACCTGATCCTTGGCATCCTCTACGAAAGCTACATCCACCCGATCACGATTCTCTCGGGACTGCCTACGGCGGGATTCGGCGCGCTGCTGACGCTGCTGCTATTCAAGATGGATCTCAACATGTACGGATTGGTCGGACTCATCATGCTGATCGGCATCGTCAAGAAGAACGCCATCATGATGATCGACTTCGCCATCGAAGCGCGGCGCAGCGAGGGCAAGCCGCCGGCGCAGGCCATCTTCGATGCCTGCCTGATCCGTTTCCGGCCGATCATGATGACCACCATGGCCGCACTCATGGGCACGGCTCCGATCGCGCTGGCAATCGGAGCGGGTGGACAAGCGCGCCAGCCGCTCGGGCTCGCCGTGGTCGGCGGCTTGGTGGTTTCCCAGATCCTGACGCTCTATATCACGCCGGTGATTTACCTGTACCTGGAGAATGCCCGCGACTGGTACGCGAACCGTCGCACGCGCAGCCTGGAGACGGCGCGCGCCGCCGCCATCACATGACGGACTGGTGTCCCGTTCGCGACCGGTAAGGACAACGCACAGAGGAGCCTGATGCCATGGCAGAAACCGAAGTAATTACGGGTGATACCGGAGCATTCACAAAGGCTCCGGAACCCTCGCTAATCACCACCACCCACATCATCTACGGCTTGCACGCGCTGAGCATTCTGATCGGTCTCACCAGCGCACTGACCGTGGTGGGTGCCTTCGTGTTCGGCATCCCCTCGATCATCGCCGTCATCATCAACTACGTGAACCGGGCGAATGCCCGCAGCACTTTCCTGGAATCCCATTTCCGCTGGCAGATCCGTACTTTCTGGTTCGCCTTGATGTGGATGCTGATCGGGATCGTGCTGTTCCTCACGATCATCGGCATCCCGCTTGCGTGGGCCGTGCTGGTCGGCGCGGGAATCTGGGTGATCTACCGCATCGCACGCGGCTGGCTGACGCTGCAGGACCGCAAGCCGATGATTTTCTGAAGCCGCGCCCGCACGCTGCTGGGCCGTCCCAAATTCATCCCCTCATCCACCTGCGGGTCCCCGGGGAGCCCAATTCATTTCATCCCAGTTTGGCCTGCAGTTCCCGCAGGAAAACGCGAATACGCTTGGCGTTCTGGCCAAGATCGCTGCGCCCGACCCGCGATTTGGAGCGTGCGTCCACCTTGCTGCCGGTGCCGTCTGCAACCACCCGCACTACGAAATCGTCCGTGAAGCCGTAAAGCGTGCTGCTGTGGGTGGCTTCGATCCGCCCTTCGGCGGCGTTTGCGTCGACCAACTTCAGCTTCATGGCGCGCAGCGCCGCCTCGGCCGCCGCGAAAACCTTGTCCTTATCCGAGGCAACGGTCAGCGTCACGATGTCGGGATAGGCCTGCCGCTGCTTCTCGGCCACCTCCGGCCCGTCGTATTCCACTGTGTGATCGCCTTCCTTGCGCAACCCCTTCGCTGCGACGAATTGGGGCGGGTTGTTCACATCCGTGGTGATGTCGTGGATGTGGGGATACGCGTCCACCGTCTGTTTCCAGGTCCACGGAACATACACGGCGATGCCACCGACCACGATCCCGAGCAACGCAGTGACCAGGATCTTCGCCGGCCGCGCCCGGGTCACCACCAATCCGAGCAGCGACAGCGACGCGCCAGCCAGCGCGAACCAGAACGCCCATCGCAGGATTGTGAATCCGGTGCGGAAATGCCAGAGTTCGAGCCGATAGCCGATACCCCCTAACACCATCGCCGCAGCGCTCGCCACCGCAACGATCAGACCGGTTATCGCAAGCAATCTGCCGATGGAATTCGAGGTACCGCCTGAGGTCTGTTGAGCATTCACGTGATTCTCCTTCCACGAATATGCGAAACGCCAGCCGATCCGGCTGCCGGGAATCCGATTCGACGGACATTCTAAACCTCGCGGCGGCGAAGCGTGGACTGCGCAATTCCGGCAGATTTCCCGGGATAGCCTGGATAATTCATGAAGACGCCCCTGTTTGTGGAGAATGGCTGGCGCGCCGTGTCTATGGGCAAGCTCTTGCACGGTGCCGTGTGTCGCATCGGGCTACTCGGGCGCTGGCGGCCGATTTCCGGCCATTTGCGGCATGCCTGCCTTGCCGATAGAGTGATCTATCGGGTGCGCCAGTCGAGCCGCAACTGGCTCGTCACTCGACTCGCCATCATCCCGAGTCCCTCATGAATTATCCAGGCGAGTGCTATTGTCCCCTCCCGCATGAATTCCGCCATTCTCGCGCTCGCTGCTGCCGCGTTCGTGTCCGGCGCCAACCTGCGGTTGTTCGATGCCCTGTTGCCCACTGTTGCCGAGGACTTTTTGGTTCCGGTCACCACAGCCTCAATGGTCGTCACCGCGTTCACGCTCGCCTACGGGCTGTTCCAGATCGTCCATGGCCCGCTCGGCGACCGCGTCGGCAAACTCCGGACGGTTGGCGGCGCGCTGCTGATCGCCGCGGCGGCTTCGCTCGGCTGCGCCTTCGCACCGTCGCTGAATGCGCTGGCCTGGCTGCGCTTCGCCACCGGCGTCGGCGCGTCGGCGATCGTCCCGCTTGCGATTGCCTGGATCGCCGACAACACGCCCTACGAAAAAAGACAGGCCACTCTCGGCCGTTTCATCGGTGTCGTTCTGCTCGGCCAGATACTCGGCCCTGCGCTCGGTGGCGCCCTGGCGGAATTGGTGAGCTGGCGCGAAGTGTTCTATGTACTGGCAGCGGTGTTCCTCGGCGTCGGCATCTCGCTCTTCAACGAAGATCGCAAGGCGCGCCGCGTTGCCGTGACTTCGCTACTGCGGACCGGCGTATTGCGTGGCTATGCCGACGTGCTGAGCGAGCGCTGGGTGCGCACCGTGATGCTGACGGTGTTCCTGGAAGGCGCCTTGTTCTACGGCGCATTCGCCTACGGCGGCGCATATCTCAAGGAACGTTTCGATCTGTCCTACCTGGTCATCGGGGTGCTGCTGGCCGGCTTCGGCCTCGGCGGGGTGATCTACAGCCTGCTGGTGCGCTGGCTGCTGGCGCGGCTGGAAGAAAAGGGATTCGTCCTCGCCGGCGGACTGATCCTGTTCGCTTGCTTCCTGGCGCTGCCGCTGCTGCCCGTGTGGCAGGCGACGACGCCCATCTTCATCGCCTGCGGTTTCGGTTTCTACATGTTTCACAACACGCTGCAGACCAAGGCCACCGAGATGGCACCGCAGGCGCGGGGCACCGCGATCGCCGTTTTCGCGTTCAGCCTGTTCATGGGCCAGGCGGGAGGGGTCGCGGCATGCGGCCTGCTCATCAGCGTTGTCGGCTACCAGTGGTCGTTCATGCTGGCCGGAGTCGGCTTGCTGGCGCTCGGCCAGTGGTTTTCCGGCCGGGTGAGAACTCACACCGGAAAGAACTGAGCCGGACCAATTCGCACGCGCGGAATTGCAAATATCGAAGTATCATTTGCCGTCGTCATTGAGGGAACGGCCCGACCTTCCCCTTGGGCCGCCGGGTGTTGCCCGGCGGCGACACACAACTGGAAACAGGAGAACTGCAATGAAAAAGATTTTCACTGCCTTTGCATTGCTCGCGCTGTTGATTCCGGCACTGGCATTTGCGCAAAACCTGGTTACCGACGCCAAACTCGGCAGGAATATCGTCGATCGCGAGATCGCTGACGAGACCACCACGTTCGCGGTGGGCGAAAAAGCGTATCTGTGGCTGCGGGTCGAAGGCGGCACGAACGAAACACTGACTGTGGTCTGGAAGATAAACGAGCTGGAGTTCCCGGTGGATCTGCGCATCGGCGGCAGTCCCTGGCGCACTTGGGCGAACAAGACGCTGCACATCGCCGGCGACTGGACCGTCACGGTTACCGACACCGCCGGCAACACTCTCAACGAAGCCACTCTGAAAGTTCAGTAGCAATCGCGCGCCGGCCGCGGCCGGCGCTCTTTCTGCTTTGTCGTCAGCGAGCGACGCCGTCTCCAGAACGAGACATAAAAAATCATTTTTTCTCTTGCGTCCAAAACCTATCCGTACTAAAAAGAGGTCGAGGGAGAGAGACAAACGCCGCGGAGGATTATGACCATGACGGCAGGCATCCAGGAGGAGTACGATAGAAAGGTGGACGCAGCGATTCAACGTGCCTATGACGTTCTCATCAGACACAACCTCCGTCCGCACAAGTATCGGATTTACATTCGCGCAAAGGGGGTCTCGAGCTTGACCGAGACCCACTCACTCTCGATCTCGACAGCGGACGGCTCGGTATGGGTGACGGAGACAAGCTTTCCATTCCGTTGCCTTGAGGAGGTCGATCCGTTCGGCTCAGATGCGTTTGCAAGCATCGTGGCCAATCGCATGACCGAGCTTATCGGGAAGGTAAGAAACACCGGCCGCAGGCTCTGACGCGCGGCAGACTTCAACCCTTCATCCCGCCCTGCCCTCGCCTCTCGGTTACCTCCCTTACCGAGACGGTCGTTTGGGGCAGGGCATTTTTCTTCCGCTTTGCACAGTTTTCCCGCGCCTGGCCCGCCCTCGGGCAATGCACCGGTTAGCAGGCCCATCCGCCCGTCGGCTTTCGAAGTTGCACTCACCGCGCTGCGCGGCAACTGAGAGCTTCCCAAAGCTTTCGCACGCGCGTGAAGTTACAATGACGCGGCATTCATCCTTTTGAGCATCATGGATCGCCGCACCTTTCTGCACCTGCTGGGCACCGCCGCTGCCTCATCGGCGTTGTCGAGCCGCGCGCGCGCTGACGGACTCCCGCGTACCGCCCTGGTTCCTGGGGGTGTTGCGGTCGTGAACCTCGGGCCGGAGCCCTCGCCACCGTTGGCACGATTCAACGGCGAGCGGGTATTGGTCGCAGGCGACGCCTCTGGCTGGTTTGCGGTGGTGGGCATTCCGCTCGACGCGAAGGCAGGAACGTCGCTGCCCCTGAACGTCGAACGCGCCGAGCGCGAGCCCGAAACCGTCGGACTCGAGATCGGCCGCAAGCAATACGCGACGCAGCACCTGAGCGTCAAGCCGGAGCAGGTGGAACTTTCGCCGGCGGACCTGGCCCGGCACGAACAGGAACGTGCGCATCTGCGCGGCGTATTGAGGACCTTCAGCGGATCCGCGCCGGATTCATTGCTGCTGCTGCAACCCTGCGAGGGACCGCGCTCCGATTCGTTCGGCAAGCGGCGTTTCTTCAACCGCCAGCCGCGCAATCCGCACAATGGATTGGACATCGCCGCGCCGGATGGCACGCCGGTCTCCGCCGCGGGCACGGGCAATGTGCTCGACGTCGGCGATTATTTCTTTTCTGGCAAAACGCTGATTCTCGACCACGGCCGGGGCTTCCTCACGCTCTACGC
>CAZYTR010000360.1:0-12247 GCA_964650365.1 uncultured Alcaligenaceae bacterium
CTGGCCCAGGGCCATCGCATCGAAATTCGCGGATTCGGGAGTTTCGGATTGAATTATCGTCCCCCTCGGGTGGGCCGCAATCCGAAATCCGGCGACAAGGTTCACGTGCCGGCCAAGTACGTGCCGCATTTCAAGGCGGGCAAAGAACTGCGCGAACGCGTGGATTTCAAGAGCCAGTAGGCGGCGGCGTGTTCGACCGGCGCCACAACGCAAGCGGCATCGTCGCAGGATCGTGCCGTTTTTTTTCGTCTGATTTTCGCCCCCTGGTCTCGCGGGGCTGCTGATGCGCTATATCTCCTGGGCTTGGCGAATCCTTCTGTTCCTGCTGCTCTTCGGGTTCGCGCTGAAGAACACCGATCCGGTGATCGTGCGCTTCTTTCTTGGCAGCCAGTGGGAAGCCCCGCTGGCGATGGTGATGCTGGTCTTTTTCGGCGCCGGCGCGGTGGCAGGCGTGATTGCCTGCCTGATTCATGTCTACCGGCAGCGTCGTGAGATTCTCCAGTTGCGCAAGGAGGCGCGGGCGAAGCCGGCTGCGCCGGATGTGACTCATGGAATTTGAACTCTGGTGGCTGCTTGGATTTCCGCTGTTCTTCGCGCTCGGCTGGCTGGCGGCGCGGGTGGATATCAAGCAACTGGTATCCGAGTCGCGCGCGCTCCCGCTTTCCTATTTCAAGGGCCTGAACTTCCTGCTCAACGAGCAGCCGGACAAGGCGATCGAAGCCTTCATCGAGGTGGTGAAGGTCGATCCGCAGACCATCGAACTGCATTTTGCGCTGGGCAGCCTGTTCCGGCGGCGCGGTGAAGTCGAGAGGGCGATCCGGATGCATGAGAACCTGCTCGGCAGGCCGGATCTGGCGCCGGAACAGAAGCTCACCGCGCTCTACGAGCTGGCGCAGGACTATCTGAGGGCGGGGTTGCTCGATCGTGCCGAAGAAACGTTCGGCAAGCTGCAGGGCACGCAATACGAACAGCAAGGGCTGAAGTTCCTGCTGGAGATCTTCGAGCAGGAGAAGGACTGGAAAAAAGCGATCGAGGCCTCGCGCAGGATGGATGCGGTGGTTGGCCAGTCGAGTGCCGTGGATATCGCCAATTTCTACTGCGAACTCGCCGTTGGAGAGATGACCCATTCACGCTGGGAGGCGGCGCGCGACCATCTGCGGGAGGCGCTCAACGTCAACCGCAAGTGCGCCCGCGCCAGCATCCTGCTTGGCGACATCGAAATTGCCCAGCAGAACATCGAGCAGGCGATCGAGGCCTGGAAACGCATCGAGGGGCAGAATCCCGCATATCTCTCATTGGTCGCTGACAAGCTGCTGCTTGCCTATCGCAACCTCGGACGGGAGGATGAAGGACTGCAGTTGCTGCGCGGCTATCTCGGCAGCTTTCCTTCGCTCGACCTGCTCAACGCCATCTTTCAGGGCGAGCTCGAGCACGGGGGCGCGGATTCCGCTTACCGCCTGGTGCGCGACGAACTGGCGCGCAACCCCACGCTGCTGGGCCTGGACAAGTTGCTTGAAGCCCAGCTTCTGGAGGTGCCCGCGGAGCGCCGCCAGGATCTCCAGCTGATCAAGAACCTGGTGCACCAGCACACCAGGAGTCTCGCGCTTTACCGCTGCGACAACTGCGGTTTCAAGGCGCGTCAGTTCTACTGGCACTGTCCGGCCTGCAACGGCTGGGAAACCTACTCCCCGAGGCGCACCGAAGAGCGGGAGCTGCCTTCTTGAGAACCGGTTCCCGGATCATCGTCGCACTCGACTACGCGGACGCCAGGTCGGCAACGGCTTTGGTGGATCGCCTCCAGCCCTCCGCCTGCCGGTTGAAGGTCGGCAAGGAACTGTTCATCGCGGCAGGACCGGACTTTGTCGCAATGCTTGTGAAACGCGGCTTCGATATCTTCCTCGACCTGAAATTTCATGACATTCCAAACACCGTGGCGCAGGCATGCAAGGCGGCGGCGGGTTTGGGGATTTGGATGCTGAACGTGCACGCGCTTGGCGGACGGGCGATGATGCAGGCGGCGCGCGATGCGATCGGGACCGCGACTGGCCGGCCGCAGTTGATTGCCGTAACCGTTCTGACCAGCATGGCGGAGAAGGATTTGCGTGAAGTGGGGATCGACGCCGGACCGCTCGATGAGGCGTTGCGTCTCGCCGCACTGGCAAGGGACTGCGCCCTGGATGGCGTGGTGTGCGCCGCGCACGAGGCCGGCGCGATCCGCAGCCGCTTGGGTGAGGCTTTTCTGCGCGTTACGCCCGGAATCCGCCTTCCCGAAGACTCAGCGGGCGACCAGAAGCGGGTGATGACGCCGCGCCAGGCGCTCGAATCCGGTTCGAGTTATCTTGTCATCGGCCGGCCCGTCACCCGAGCGGCGCAGCCGCTTGAAGTGCTGGCGCGCATCAACTCGGAAGTGGCCACCTTGGAGAACGGCAAGTGAAGATCACCATCATCGGCAGCGGATACGTCGGGCTGGTATCGGGCGCCTGTTTTGCCGAACTTGGCAACGACGTGGTCTGTCTCGACCTCGACGAGCAGAAAATAGCCACACTCAACGCCGGCGGCATCCCGATCTTCGAGCCCGGACTGGAACAACTGGTCAGACACAACGCCGCGGCAGGCCGCTTGCGCTTTACCACCGATGTAAAGGAAAGTGTCGCGCACGGTACCCTCCAGTTCATTGCCGTGGGCACGCCGGCCGACCAGGACGGTTCCGCGGATCTGCGCTTCGTGCTCGGCGCCGCCCGCAGCGTCGGCCGTTTCATGAATGAGTATCGCGTGGTGGTCAACAAGTCCACGGTGCCGGTCGGCACCACGGAACGGGTTCGCGCGGTGATCGAAGAAGAATTGAAGAACCGCGGCATGAAGCCGTCGTTCAGCGTGGTTTCCAACCCGGAGTTCCTCAAGGAAGGCGCGGCGGTCAACGATTTCATGCGCCCCGACCGCATCGTGGTCGGCAGCAGCGACGAGCGCGCTACACAGATCATGCGCCAGCTTTACGCACCGATCCTGCGCAATCGCGACCGGCTTCTGGTGATGGACCCCAGGTCGGCGGAACTGGCCAAGTATGCCGCCAACGCGATGCTCGCCACCCGCATCTCCTTCATGACCGAGTTGGCCAATCTTGCCGAGAAACTCGGCGCGAACATCGAGGCAGTGCGCCATGGAATCGGCTCAGACCAGCGAATCGGCTATGACTTCCTGTACGCCGGGGTGGGCTACGGCGGTTCGTGCTTCCCCAAGGACATCCAGGCGCTGCAGCACACCGCCGGCGAGTATGGCATGCAGATGACCATCGTGGATGCGGTGGAGAAGGTGAACCGCACGCAAAAGCAGCGCATCCTGGAGAAGGTGCGCATGCGTTTCGGCGAACATCTCGACGGCCGCAAGTTCGCTGTGTGGGGGCTGTCTTTCAAGCCGAACACCGACGACATGCGCGAGGCGCCGAGCCGCGTGGTGATCAACGGTCTTCTCGCCCGCGGCGCCAGCGTGAGCGTCTATGATCCGGTCGCGCTGAAGGAGGCAAAGCAGGTTTTTGCGAAGGAACCGGCAGTGCACTTCGCCCCGTCGACCACCGCGGCGCTCGATGGCGCGGACGCGCTGATCATCGTCACCGAATGGAAGGAATTTCGCAGCCCGGATTTCGACGACATGAAGCGACGCCTCAAGGCGCCGATCGTGTTCGATGGACGCAACCTTTACGATCCGCTTTTGATGCGTGAGGCGGGATTCGAGTATTTCTCTGTCGGTAGACCGTAGGCGTGAGGCGTGAGGCGTGAGGCGAGAGGCGAAGGATGAAGGCGGAAGGACGAAAGGGGAAGACCGGTGAGACAGGGCGGAAGCGAAAAGCACAAGGCGCTGAAATGAGCCCTTCATCCTTCATCCCTCATCCTTCATCCTTGCGTTCCGCGCGGGTGCTGGTAGTGGGCGATGTCATGCTCGACCGCTACTGGTTTGGCGAGGTGAGCCGGATCTCGCCGGAGGCGCCGGTGCCGGTGGTGAAGGTGGGGCGCACCGAAGAGCGCCTCGGCGGCGCAGCCAACGTTGCGCGCAACATCGTTGCAGTCGGCGCGCAGGCTTCGTTGCTGTCGGTGGTCGGGCAGGACGAAGCAGGCGATTGCGTCCAGCGCCTGCTCGAGTCCGAGGGCATCACCGCCCAGATGCATCGCGATCCCGGTCTGGCGACCACCATCAAGTTGCGCGTGATCGGCCGCCAGCAGCAGTTGCTTCGCATAGATTTCGAAACCGAGCCCGGGCACGAAGTGCTGCTGTCCAAGCTCGCCGACTTCGAGTTGCGCCTGCCGAATACGGACGTGGTTATCCTGTCCGACTACGGCAAGGGCGTGCTCAAGCATATCGAGAAGATGATCGAGCTGGCGCGTGCCTCGGGGAAGCCGGTGCTGGTCGATCCGAAAGGCGACGATTACAGCCGCTATCGCGGCGCGACGCTGGTCACGCCCAACCGCTTGGAATTCCGCGAAGTGGCGGGACGCTGGAAAAGCGAGGACGATCTTACCGAAAGAGCGCAGAAAATGCGTCGCGAGCTGGGGCTGGATGCGTTGCTGATCACCCGCAGCGAGGAGGGCATGACCCTGTATCGCGACCAGCAGCGGCTGCACGTGCCCACGGTGGCGCGCGCACTGTACGATGTCAGCGGCGCCGGAGACACTGTCATTGCCGTTCTGGGCGTGATGCTTGCGGCGGGCGCCGGGTTCGCCGAAGCGGTGCAATTCGCCAACAAGGCAGCCGGAATCGTGGTGGGCAAGCTTGGCACCGCGGTGGTTCAACCGGAAGAACTGTTTTCCTGATCGAAGAAGAGCATGTACATCGTCGTCACTGGGGCAGCGGGATTTATCGGCTCCAATATCGTAAGGGCGCTGAACGCGCGCGGCGAGACCGGCATTCTTGCGGTGGATAATCTCACCCGCGCCGACAAGGTCCGCAACCTGGTGGATTGCGAGATCGCGGACTACCTGGACAAGGAGCACTTCCGCGCGGCGCTCGATGCCGGTTCTTTCGATGGCGAAATCGCGGCCATCCTTCACCAAGGCGCCTGTTCGGACACGATGCAGACCGACGGGCGCTACATGATGGAGAACAATTACCGTTACTCGGTGGACCTGCTGACGTACTGTCAGGCTGAGTCGGTGCCGCTGATCTATGCTTCTTCGGCGTCCGTTTACGGATCCGGGCCGGTGTTCAAGGAGGGCAGGGAAAACGAGAGGCCGCTGAACGTCTACGGCTATTCGAAGTCTCTTTTCGACCAGTTGGTGCGCCGGCGCTGGGAAGACAATACGGCGCAGGTCGTTGGGCTGCGCTACTTCAACGTCTACGGCCCCCGGGAAGCGCACAAGGAGCGCATGGCTTCGGTCGCTTTCCATTGCTTCAACCAGTTCCGGGAAACGGGAAAGGTTAAGCTATTCGAAGGCAGCGGCGGGTACGCCGCAGGCGAACAGCGGCGCGATTTCGTCTCCGTCGAGGATGTGGTGAAGGTGAATCTGTATTTCCTGGACAATCCCGGGAAGACTGGAATTCTCAACTGCGGGACCGGCGCTTCGCAGACCTTCAACGACATCGCAGTCGCGACCATCAACGCCTTGCGACGTGCCGAAGGCAAGAACCCGCTCAGTCTTGCGCAACTCGGGGGGGAGGGAATGATCGAGTACGTTTCCTTTCCGGCCGGCCTCAAGGAAAAATACCAGAGCTACACCCAGGCCGAGCTTACGCAGCTGCGCGGCTGCGGGTACGCCGCACCGTTCTTCGACGTCGAAACCGGCGTCACGCGCTACGTCGAATGGTTGCTAGATAACGCGCGCCACGGAATTCAGGCAGAGCGTCCCTAGACCTGCTCTTTTCATCGTATCGCCGATCACATTCGCGCGCGAGTATCATATTTCGATGGATCGCAATCCTGTCAGTGCCTATCAAACCCTCGACGACTGCGTAGGCAATACGCCGCTGGTGCGCCTGAAGCGCATCCCCGGCAAGACCAGCAACGTCGTCCTCGCCAAACTGGAGGGCAACAACCCAGCCGGATCGGTGAAGGATCGTCCTGCGCTATCGATGATCCGGCGCGCCGAGGAACGCGGGCAGATCAAACCGGGCGACACGCTGATCGAACCGACCAGCGGCAACACCGGCATCGCACTGGCAATGGTGGCGGCGATGCGCGGTTACCGCATGGTGCTGGTCATGCCCGAGCATCTGTCGGTGGAACGGCGGCAGACCATGGCGGCGTTCGGCGCCAGCTTCGTGCTGACGCCGAAGCAAGGCGGGATGGAAACGGCACGCGACACAGCGGAACAGATGCAGGCGCGCGGCGAAGGTCTGATCCTGGACCAATTCGCCAACCCCGACAATCCGCTGTCGCACTACGAGGGCACCGGTCCGGAAATCTGGCGCGACACCCGCGGCCAGATCACCCACTTCGTCAGCAGCATGGGCACCACCGGCACGATCATGGGCTGCTCGCGCTTCTTCAAGGAAAAGAATCCAGCGATCCAGATCGTCGGTTGTCAGCCGACCGAAGGTTCTCAGATTCCCGGCATTCGCAAATGGCCGGAGGCCTACCTTCCGAAAATATTCGACCGCAGGCGGGTGGACCGCGTTATCGAAGTCAGCCAGGCCGACTCCGAGGAGATGACGCGCCGGCTGGCAAAGGAAGAAGGCATTTTCGCCGGCATCTCCTCCGGCGGCGCGTTGTGGGCGGCATTGTTGTTGTCCCGGGAAGTGGAGAACGCCACCATAGTTACCGTCGTCTGTGACCGCGGTGACCGCTATCTGTCCACGGGGGTCTTCCCCGGCGACTAGTTGAAAAAATTTTCACCGCAAAGACGCAAAGGATTCCTTTCTATACCCCCTAGGAGGGTACGCAAGGAAGAACACGCATCGAATTGCAAAGATCATCAACCCGGGCAAGAAATGCGATTGCCGGCACATGGCAGCATGCATTTTCTCCTATGCGATTCTTGCTTTTCTTTGCGGTCTTTGCGACTTTGCGGTGCCGAGCGCCTTTTCTACCGCGCGGTGCGCGTTTGCAAGGCTTGAAAAATGTCACCCACTGGCATGACTCCCGTTCTGGCATTTGACATCGAAACCATTCCCGACATCGAAGGGCTGCGGCGCCTATACGGCCATGGTCCGCAGACCAGCGATGCCGAAGTGGCGCAGGCGGCGTTTGATCGCCGGCGCGAGGCCACCGGCAGCGATTTCCTGCCGCTGCACCTGCATCGGGTGGTGGCAATTGCCTGCGCGCTGCGCGATCGCGACAGCTTTCGCGTCTGGTCGCTGGGAGAGGCCGGGGAACCCGAACACGAGCTGGTCCGGCGTTTCTTTGATGGCATCGAGAAGTACACCCCCCAGCTGGTTTCCTGGAACGGCAGCGGCTTCGATCTGCCGGTACTGAATTACCGGGCGCTGATCCACGGCGCGCGTGCCGCGCGCTTCTGGGACACGGGCGAGGATGACCGCGACTTCAAGTGGAACAACTACATCAGCCGCTATCACAGCCGCCATCTCGACCTGATGGATGTGCTGGCGATGTACCAGGGCCGTGGCAATGCGCCGCTGGACCAAATCGCGCAACTGCTCGGGCTTCCGGGAAAACTGGGCATGGACGGCTCGAAAGTCTGGGACGCCTATCAGGCGGGCAGGATCGAGGCGATCAGGCATTACTGCGAGACCGACGTCGCGAACACTTATCTCGTTTATCAGCGTTTCCAGTTGGTCCGCGGCGTGCTCGACGAGTCACAGTACCGGCGCGAATGCGATCTGGTGCGCTCCACGCTGTCCAAATCCACGGATGTGCACTGGCGCGAATTCCTAGGCAGCTGGCAGTCGTAGCATGAAACGCGAATCCGTCGGGCCTGCGGTGCCGGTCGAGTCCCTCGACCAGGAAGGCCGCGGCGTAGCGCATGTGGACGGCAAGGTGATCTTCATCGAGGGCGCGCTCCCCGGAGAAGTGGTCGAGTTCGCATCCTTCCAGCGCAAACCGAACTATGAGTTCGCCGAGGCAAAGAGAATCGTGCGTGCATCGGCCTCGCGCGTCGTTCCGCGTTGCCGCCATTTCGGCGTCTGTGGCGGTTGCAGCATGCAGCACCTGGAGCCGCGTGCGCAGGTGGCGGCCAAGCAGCGAGTCCTCGAGGAAAATCTGGCCCGCATCGGCAAGGTGACAGCCGAGACTATGCTTTCCCCGATTCATGGCCCCACCTGGGAGTACCGTTACCGCGCGCGCTTCTCGGCGCGCTACGTCGCCAAAAAAGGCACGCTGGTCGGCTTTCGAGAACGTCACAGCAGCTTCGTGGCCGATATGCAAACGTGCGAGGTCGTGCCGGCTCGAATCTCCGCATTGCTGGTACCGCTGCGGCAGTTGATCGCCTCGCTGTCCATTCGCGAGCGTCTGCCGCAGGTGGAGCTCGCCATAGGCGATGCAGTCGATGTTCTGGTGCTGCGCGTTCTGGAGCCGCCTGAGGCCTCCGATCAGGACAAACTCAGGCAGTTCGCGGTGCAGCATCGGGTGCAGCTTTTCCTGCAGCCCAAGGGCCCGGATTCAATCTATCCTTTCTTTCCGCTGGATGCGCCGGCGCTGCAGTACCGGATTCCGGATTTCGATCTGACTTTTCCGTTCAGTCCCACCGATTTCACCCAGGTGAATCACGAGATCAACCGGGCGCTGGTGCGACGGGCGATCACGCTGCTGGAACCGCAGCCGGGTGATCGTGTCTGCGACTTCTTCTGCGGCCTGGGAAATTTCTCGCTGGCTATCGCCAGGTCGGGCGCGCAGGTTACCGGCATCGAGGGCAATGCCGGACTGTTACAACGTGCCCGGGAGAACGCGGTGCGCAACGGGCTGGAAGCAAGATGCCAGTTTGTCGAGCGCGACCTATTCTCAATCACCGGAGAAGACTTGGGCGGGATGGCGCCGTTTGACCGGGTCCTGATCGATCCGCCGCGCGACGGGGCCATCGAGTTGGTCAAGGCGATCGGTGAATCGCCACCCGCGCGCATCGTCTACGTATCCTGCAATCCGGCTACACTCGCGCGCGACGCGGCGGTGCTGGTGCATTCACACGGCTATCGGCTGGCAGCAGCGGGCGTGGTGAACATGTTCCCGCACACTTCGCACGTCGAATCCATTGCCGTCTTCGACCGCTAGAAACCGACGCAAAGGCGCAAAGTCGCAAAGAAAGTCAATACAGGAATAAAGAAAAGCGGCCGGGCAGGTGCCCGGCCGCTTTGTTTTGTTATTGGTCCCGTTTTCCTTTGCGACTTTGCGTCTTTGCGTCGAGATATTTCAGTCGCGTTCGCCCGAGAACGCCATGAGAAGATGCAGCAGGTTGGCGAATATGTTGAACAGGCTCATGTACACGCCCGTTGCCGCCATGACGTAGTTGGTCTCTCCGCCGTTGACGATGCGGCTGACGTCGTGCAACAGGAACAGCGAGAACACCACGACGACCAGCGCAGAAAGCGCCAGAGCCAGTGCCGGAATCTGGAAGAACATATTGGCGATCATGGCAAGCAGCAGCACGATCATGCCCACGAACAGGAACTTGCCCATGAAGCTGAAGTCCTTCTTCGTGGTGGTGGCAATTGCGCCCATCGCCAGCAGAATGCCGCCGGTGCCGGCGGCAGCCATGCCGATCAGTTGCGGGCCATTCCTGAACGACAACGCGGCGTTGAGCAGGGGTCCGAGCCACCAGCCGAGGATGAACGTCATTCCGAGCAGAAGAACCACGCCGAGGCCGCTGTTGCGATTGGCGGCGATGGCAAATTGCAAGCCGATTACGCCCGCGATCATCACCAGCGACATAACTATCGGGTGTTGCATGATGATTCCGCCGGTGGCCATGCCGACCAGGGCGCCGATCACGGTTGGAACCATGGTCAGCGCAAGCAGCATGTAGGTGTTTCGCAACACCTTGTTCTGCGCGAGCGTCAACTGCCCGGATTGCGCGCCGTACTGGATTTCTGGTTGCATATTGGTTACCGACCCCTCAGTGTTGGAATTTACAGGTCATAAGACTACTCAACCGGGGTAAAAGTTTCAACGGTTCATTTGGCGCCCCACGGGCTATGCGCGTATCATTTGCGCGCTCCGGAGGGTTGGCGGAGTGGTTAAATGCACCGGTCCTGGCGCCTACGAAGCCGGCGCTTGCGCAGACTAACCTGCGTATTTTGCAGGTTATATCGGACCTAGAACCGGCAGAGTCGTTGCAGCGGAGGGTTGGCAGAGCGGTTGAATGCGGCGGTCTTGAAAACCGTTGTAGGGAAACCTACCGGGGGTTCGAATCCCTCACCCTCCGCCAGAATTCAAAAGGGACCCGTCAGGTCCTTTTTGAATTTGAGGCAGGGATGAGGGTGAGAACTCTCGAGTTCGACCAGCGAGCACTGCTCGCGCAGGACGCCGCCGCGCCTAAATCCGAATCCGGAACACACTTGGGCTTCTCCAGAGGCGCTTGAACGTCGAACTGCGACGACATATGTCCGAATCACGACGTGGCCGACTGACGGTTGCCAACCACGACCGCGAGAGCGTGGGGCTGACCTACGTGTACCCGGTGGTGTCGCGGCGTGCAGGCGGCGTTTCCGTGGGTATCAATCTGAACGTAAATAATGCCTGCAACTGGCGTTGTATCTACTGTCAGGTTCCCGGCCTCACCCGCGGCGCGCCGCCGCCAGTGGATCTCGGCAAGCTCGAGCGGGAACTCTGCGGATTTCTGCAAGACGTGCTGCACGGCGATTTCCTTGCCCTGCGCGTGCCGGTCGAAGCGCGGCGCCTGAACGATATTGCGCTATCCGGGAACGGGGAGCCCACCAGCGCCAGGGAATTCGACAGCGTGGTGGACCTGATCGCAGAGGTGCGGCGACAAACCGGGGTGCCGGCGGAGGTCAAGACGGTGCTGATCACCAATGGCAGTCTGATGCAGCGCGCGGGCGTTCAAGCGGGAGTCAGGAAGCTGTCTGCACTCAGCGGGGAAGTGTGGTTCAAGGTGGATCGTGCCACCAGATCGGGCTTGCGCAAGGTCAACAATACCCGTGTAGATGTCGCCAGGATGCGCGCAAACCTGGAAATTGCGGCGCGCCTGTGCCAGACCTGGATTCAGACCTGCGTGTTTGCGATCGACGGTGCGCCGCCCGACGAGGCCGAGCAACAGGCCTACCTCGACTTCCTGCGCGAGCGTATTGCCGAACGATTGCCGCTGCAGGGCGTGTTGCTGTACGGCCTGGCGCGGCGATCGTTTCAGCCGGAAGCCAGGCGACTGAGCGCACTCCCGTTTGCGTGGCTGGACGCCTTTGCGGAAAGAATCCGCGTGCTCGGGCTCGAGGTCAAGGTTACGCCCTGACTTTCAGCGGCCAGTGCGGCGCCGCGAACCGTGGCTGGATGCTTCGGTCTTGAGGCGGCGGTACAGCGCCGGTTCGGCGGCTTTCAGATACGAAATAACGGCGACGTCGCTCTTGTTGAGTTTTTTCAGGTCTATCTGGTCCACATGCACCACCCGGAGTAGCTCCTGCACGGGCTTGGGCATGTTGCGGCCGCTTTCATAGCGCGAACCGCCGCTCTGCGTCACGCCGATGCGTCCCCAGAATTCCTGTTGATTCATGCCGAGGCGCCGGCGAATACCGCGGGGGTTCTGAATTTTGGCAGGCATTCTCATCTCCAAGTGGACGCAAGTTCGTCGGGGAACCGGTTGCGGACCGGGGTTGCTGACATGTATTTGTCACAAACTGCCTCCCCAAAGTTCCGCATATCGCTGTTTATGACCAGCGCACAGCGCAACTCGCTGCAATACAATCCGATGCAATACGAGAACGCCCCGCATGGGCGGGGCGTTGACGTGTCGCGGATGGCGGCACATCCAGCAACCGGTATCTAGGGAAGCTCTGCATGAGTCCCACGACGCGCGTTGCGCCAGGTGCGGATGACTGCTAGGCGTCGCTCCGCAGATGCGGCTGAAGCCCCAGCAAGGAGCGTAACAACTCAGGCGCCGCACCCTGGCACAACCCAACAATACTTCGACTCTTTCGAGGGACCGGGCGATTCGGGCCGATGTCCGCGTCGGCTCCTCCTTATGTGCGCTCCGGACTCGGCGGGCGTAGCCTCGGGGCGGGCAGGAGCGCATGGAGGCTGTGTCAGTCATTGTAAACGGAGCGCTTATACGGCTGCTCCCGCAAACGGGCGTACCGCTAACGAGTCACAGCCGTCCGGCTACACGGCGTCCTCGCCGTCTTGCCCTCGACCCGAATCGCCTCG
>CAZYTR010000361.1:0-5166 GCA_964650365.1 uncultured Alcaligenaceae bacterium
GTGGCGCGCGCGGAAATCTCGAAATTGATCGGCACCCCGCCAATCAGAAATCCCGGGTTGAGCCCGGCGTGCTCCAGGATCCACGCCAGCATCGACGTAGTGGTGGTCTTGCCGTGAGTGCCGGCGACCGCCAATACCCACTTCCCCCGCAAAACGTTCTCGTATAGCCACTGCGGCCCGGAAATAAAGTCGAGCCCGCGGTCGAGGATTTCCTCCATCAGCGGATTGCCGCGCGCGACCACGTTGCCGATCACGAACAGGTCGGGCTTGAGTTCGATCTGCGACGGATCGAAGCCCTCGATCAGATCGATGCCCTGCGCCTGCAACTGCGTGCTCATCGGCGGATACACGTTGGCGTCGCAGCCGGTCACCTTGTGCCCCGCCTGCCTGGCGATCACCGCGATTCCGCCCATGAACGTGCCGCAGATGCCTAGTATGTGGATATGCACCTGTATCTACCCCAAAAATCGAAACGCGCTCAACACACAACACGCCGCGAAGCAGCTTGTTGCGATGGAGGCTAACGTTTAGCTCGCCGGAGGCGAGATCAACGTTACGCCGAAATCAAAGGCCACGAAGGTACACGAAGGAAAAGCAAAAGCAAGGGGTCAACAATACATGGAAAGTAATTGCGGAACACTTAGCAAACCTGCGGCTTATAAGCGTCATCCTTCCGTCTCGGACTCTCCTTCGTGTTTCCTTCGTGCCCCTTCGTGTTAAAAGAGGTTTGCCTTTAGTAACTCAAAAAATGCGCCAAAGCGTTGCCGGCGATGCGGCTGCCCCACTCGGGGGTGAAGTGGCCGGCATCGTGAACTTCAAGCGGCGCCGGGCAGCCGCGGATATGGCGGCACAGCTCGTTCATGACCGGCGCGCCGAGTACCGGGTCCTGCATACCGATCGCCATGAAACTCGTGCCCTGCCATTGTCTCGACCACCAGTCGCGCGCGGTCCTTGAGATTTCCGCGCCCGGCGCGTCGGGGCGATCGGGGACAAGTTGAGGAAAGCGGCGTACGCCGGCCTTGTAGCGAACATCGGGAAACGGCGCATCGTAAGCCGCGCGCTCTTCAGCGGCGAGATGCGGACAGGCACGCCCCAGCAGCTTGCCTACTTCCATGTCCGGGTGCTCGGCCGCCCACTTGCGCCAGCCGAGAAACCCGGCGGGCAGCGGCGCATCCCCCGTGCCCAAAGTGGTGTTCATCACCAGCAGCCGGGTGAAACGTAGTGGCATTTCCATCGGTAACGTCAGCCCCAGCAGCCCGCCCCAGTCCTGGCACACCAACGTGATGTTTGTGAGATCGAGTTCATCGATCAGCGACTTGAGCGCGCCCCGGTGAAAATCGAAGGTATAGGCTGCATCGTCCGCCGGTTTGTCGGAACGGCCGAAGCCGAACAGGTCCGGCGCAACCGTGCGGAATCCGGCGCCGGTGAACACCGGGATCATGCGCCGGTAAAGAAACGACCAGGTCGGTTCGCCGTGCAGACACAGGAACACTTCGGCGTCGCAGGGTCCCTCGTCCACGTAATGCATCCTCATGCCCGAGTATCCGTGAAGATCGTTCAGGTACCGTGGCTCATGGTCGAATCCGGGCAGATTCGCGAATCGTTCTTCGGGCGTGCGCAGGATTGTCATTTCGCCGGGTCCTCAGAGCAATCGGCTCTTGTCGCCGCTCCTGAAACCGGCGAGTGGCGGCTGAACGCCGCGGCCGAGCGCGATTACCTTGAACAGTTCGCCCATTTCCGCCGGCGAGACCAGTTTCTGAACGCCGGACGCAAGCGGCAGATATGCAGCGGTGTGTTCGGCGGGAACGCGCGCAAGCTGGTCGGCAATGCCGCAATTGATCAGGAATTGCGCCTGTGTCGTGTATCCGAGCAATTGCAGTCCGGCTTCGATGCCGGCTTCGGCCACCGAGGTAAAGTCCACGTGCGCGGTGATGTCCTGCAAACCGGGAAACAGGAAAGGGTCGTCATGCGCGCGGTGGCGGTAGTGGCACATGAGCGTCCCGCTGTTACGCTGCGGATGGTAATACTCACGGCAGCCGAAGCCATAATCGATGCACAACAACACGCCCCGGTCTAGCGCGCCGGCGAGCGCGCGTACCAGCGCCGGCACCGCAATGGATACTTCGCTCTGGTACGGCGCTTCAATTTGCAACGCGGACGCGGCATCCCGCAGCGCGCCCGGGGGCAGGTTGCGTTCGGCCCAGGCGAATCCTTCGCCTTTCCAGGTCACGCCGCGTTCGCGCAAGCCTTCTTCGCGCCAAGAAAGCAGGTGATCCGGCAACGCATCCAACACTTCGTTCGCCAACACCACCCCGGTGAAACGCTGCGGCAACGACGTGACCCATTCGACCCTGTCGGCGAGTCCGGGCAGCCGCTGCATCAACATCCGGCGTTGCCGCTGTGCCAGCTCCGGGCTGATTTCCAGGATCCGGTAGCACTCCGGAAGGCGATTGCGCGCTTGCAGTTCTTCCAGCAGGGACAGGGCCAGCGCGCCCGATCCCGCACCAAGTTCCAGGACCCCGCCTCCGGTGTGCGCGAGGATTTCGGCGACCTGGCTCGCAAGTGTGCGACCGAACAACGGGGAGATTTCGGGCGCAGTTACGAAATCCCCCTGGCTCCCGAGTTTCACGGCGCCGGCGACGTAATAACCCAGCCCCGGCGCGTACAGCGCCATCTCCATATAGCGGGCAAAGGACAACCAGCCTCCGTGTCTTTGGACTTCCGCGCGGATCTCTTCGACCAGCCGATCGCTGTGCCGGCGTGCGTCATCGGACGGGACGGGTAGTTCCGGGGCGGATCGGTCGAGCGGAAGGGCTTGCACCGGGCGGGATCGAGGGGCGGTTAAGCTACAATCGCTATTCAACAACGCGCCAGACAACTATTCAAGATCGCACCGGGTAACCCGTGCAACTGCAGACCAGGATGGCTCAGGTCAAGCGCAAACAACAGGTGGCATTGGTGACCGGTGCCAGCAGGCGGATCGGCCGCGCGATTGCGATCGGACTGGCCGCTGATGGGTGGGACGTGGTGGTCCATTACCACCGTTCGAAACACGACGCCGAGGCTCTGGCGAACGAGATTGCAACGCGTGGCGTGAAAGCAGTTGCGGTCGGCTGCGACCTCGAAGACGCGAGCGCATTGTCGGAACTGCTGCCAGAATGCGGCCGCCGGCTCGGGGCGGTGGGCTGCCTGGTGAACAACGCAGCACTGTTCGAGTACGACAGCATCGACAGCCTGGAATCGAGGAAGTGGGAACGGCACGTCAACGTGAACCTGCGCGCACCCCTGCTGCTGGCACGGGATTTCGCGAAACAACTACCGGAAAACGTCGTGGGCTGTATTGTCAATATGCTGGACCAGAAAGTGTTCAACCCGAATCCCGATTTCCTGTCGTACACGATCGCCAAGATCGGGCTGGAAGGGGCGACCCGGGTGTTGGCGATGTCGATGGCGCCAA
Organism: uncultured Alcaligenaceae bacterium; assembly: GCA_964650365.1. GTDB lineage: Bacteria > Pseudomonadota > Gammaproteobacteria > Burkholderiales > JACQAP01 > JACQAP01. The sequence goes on from CAZYTR010000361.1 coordinate 3,458, forward strand.
GAGTGCGGGTGTGCGGCGTCGCCCCGGGCATCACGCTGGTGAGCGGCGCGCAAAGCGAGGCGGGGTTCCAACGCGCGCATCGCTTCGCACCCCTGGGCCACAGCTCCGACGTAGAGGACGTGGTGAACGCCGTGAGGTTCGTGGTAAACGCGAAATCGATTACGGGCGAAACCATCGTCGTGGACGGCGGGCAGCACCTGTGGGCGCGTCCGCGTGACGTCCAGTTCGAGGTAGAAAAGAGCTGACATGACGGCGGCGACGCTGCACCCGCGCTCGGCAGTGGAAATGGCCATGGCGGCCAAGTTGGGCCGGGCCCGCCGCATTTTCCTGAAGAACTTCGAGACCCGGATCTCAATGGGGATCCACGATTTCGAGAAGAAAGCCAGGCAGCGCATCATGGTCAACGTGGATCTCTATCTCGAACCGGACGCCAGGATCAAGCGCGACCACATCAGCGAAACCGTGGACTACGATTTCCTGCGTCGCGAGATCGCCGCGCTGGCCGAAAGTGGCCACTTTCACCTGCAGGAGACGTTTTGCGAGAGAATCCTGGCGATCTGCCTGGCCAAGCCAGGCGTGGTGGCGGTGCGGGTGTCCAGCGAGAAGCCCGACGTGTATCCCGACTGCGAATCGATCGGTTTCGAAATTTTCCACGCGACGCAGGAATAAATGGCGACATTGCTGAAACAGGTTTACGAAGGCAACAAACTCGCCAAGCGGCTGCGCCGCCAGGTCGGCGAAGCCATTGCTGACTTCGACATGATCCGCGCTGGCGACAAGGTCATGGTCTGCCTGTCGGGCGGCAAGGACAGCTACGCCCTGCTCGACATCCTGCTGTCGCTCAGGCAACACGCCCCGATCGACTTCGAAATTGTCGCGGTCAACCTCGATCAGAAGCACCCGGGATTCCCCACGGAGGTGCTGCCCGAGTACCTGACCGCGATCGGCGTGACGTTCCGGATCGTCGAGCAAGACACCTACAAAGTGGTCAAGCGCGTCATCCCCGAGGGCAAGACCATGTGCTCGCTATGCTCGCGGCTGCGCCGCGGCGCGCTCTACCGGGTGGCAAAAGAAATCGGCGCAACCAGAATCGCCCTCGGGCACCACCGCGAGGACATCCTCGAGACGTTTTTCCTCAACCTTTTTTATGGCGGACGGCTCAAGGCGATGCCGCCCAAGCTGGTCAGCGACGATGGCACCCACATCGTCATCCGCCCGCTGGCTTATTGCAAGGAGCAGGACCTGGAGGCTTACGCGAAGCTCCGCGCGTTCCCGATCATTCCCTGCAACCTCTGCGGGTCGCAGGAAAACATGCAGCGCCAGGTGGTGAAGGACATGATGCGCGAGTGGGAGAAGAAATTCCCCGGCCGCCTGGAGACCATGTTCGCCAGCCTGCAGCGGGTTTCGCCCTCGCACCTGCTAGACCCGCTACACTTCGATTTCAAGAACCTCAAGACGCAGTCAGACGCCTACCTCGACGGCGACATCGCCTTCGACGAGGAGGACTTCTCGGCGAAACTACTCCAACTCCCGATCGGAAAGGTGGCGGAGGGCAAATGACGATCGTGAACTTCACCCCTTGGTCGGCGCTGTTTGGCGGCGCGCTGATTGGCCTGGCCGCCGCCGGCATGTGGTGGCTGCTCGGGCGTCTGGCCGGCGTCAGCAACATACTCGGTACGGCGATGATTTCGCGCGGAGAAGATTTCGCC
>CAZYTR010000362.1:0-7671 GCA_964650365.1 uncultured Alcaligenaceae bacterium
CCTGCAGTTGCAGCATTAGTTCCCGCTGCGTCCACAGCGTCCAGAAGCCGATGCCTATCACGAGGATCCCGGTAATCAGCGCCATCCAGGCCTCGATTCTTTGCGGCACCATTCCCGGCAGTCCGAGCGACGCCAATACGCCCACCAGCACGATACCGCTGGTGTGCGATAGCGTGACGAACACGCCCAGAATCACGGCGTCCACCGGCTTGCCGCGCGCGCCGACAATGTAAGCGGCGGCGATTGTCTTGCCGTGGCCCGGCGTGGCGGCATGCACCGCGCCGATCCAGAAACTGGTGGCCAGATAGATGATTGCGTCGGTCATGGGAGGCGAATCGGAACCGCGAGGTGGTTGTTATTGTTGTTCGGGCCCGAGGATAGGTGTGGCCCTCTGCGGTGTCAAGGCGCGCCCTGGTGAGAGTCGCTCTTGACTTGGTCTGCTAGCGGGCGAGGTACTTCTTCACGATCTTGTGATCGAGCTCGATGCCCAGGCCGGGGCGATCGGGTAATTCGATTTCGCCTTTCTTGTCCACCACGAAAGGCTCCCTCACCAGCTCGGTCATCAGCGCGTGCGCCGGATACACCGTTTCCGCCATCGAGCCATTCCTGACCGCACCGAGAAAGTGAACCGCCGCCGCAACTGCCACTGCCGAACCGTGGATGTGTGGTGCGATCGGCAGGTTCGCCGCCTGCGCCATGTGCGCGATCTTCAGCGATTCGGTGAGCCCGCCCGCCCACGCCACGTCCGGCTGCACGAAATGCACCGCGCGCGCCTTGATATATTCGTTGAAATCTACGATGCCGTAGCTACAGGTTTCATAGCCTGCAATCGCGATGCCGACTTTGGCGGCGACCTCGGCGCTGCCTGCGACGTCATCCGGCCACACCGGCTCCTCATACCAATAGATGTCGTGGCGCTCCATTGCACGGCCCATCTTCACTGCGGTGGCGACATCCCAGGCGCCGTTGGCGTCGACCATCAGCTTGACGTCCGGGCCGATCGCATCGCGCACGGCGGCGACGCGCTCGAGGTCCTGCGCCAGCGTGACTTCGCAGTGGCCCCGGTTGTCCATCACGCGCAACGGCGAGAGTTCTATTCCGGCGTTGCGCCCGACTTTCATTTTCACTGCGCGGAATCCGTGCCTGACATAGGACTCCATCTCCTTGGCCAGTTCGCGCACGCCCTTGCCCTCGGAATAGAATCCGCCGGTTGCGTACGCGGGGACGCGCTTGCGGTATCCGCCGAGCAACTGCCACAACGGCATGCCCGTCATCCGGCCGCGCAGGTCCCAGAGCGCGATGTCGATTCCACTGATCGCGGCGATGACGATGCCGCCGCGAGCGTGCTTGTACGCGCGCCGGTGCATCATCTCCCAAAGGAATTCGATCTGCCGCGGATCCTGGCCTATCAGATACTCGCGCAACTCGTGCTCGATCACCTGCGCGGTCGAAGCCATCGGCCCGCCGAAGTGCGCCGCTTCTCCGAGTCCGACGAGTCCCTGATCGGTTTCGACTTCGACCAGCAGCGCCGGCTTGGTCGCCATCGTGTAGTTGGCGTCGAACACCGGCTTCGGCAATTTGACTTCGACGGCAATGGTGCGGACATCGGTGATGCGCATGGGGAGAAAACCTCCGGAAAAGATTCTTTTTTTGTTTGTCGTCGCGCGGTGACAGTGCTGCTGAATAATTGAACAGCACAAACGGGAGGATAAGCAGCAAAGCGGTTTCGCGCAAAATGCCGCAAGCCATCCACAAGGTTATCCACAGATTCTGTGGATATCCGTGACGCCAAGAGAGTTTTGGATGGTCCGGGCCGGGAGGACTGGCCGTCGAGTCAGTTCTTGCGGCAGAAGTGCACCGACTGGAAGCCGAGCCAGCTCCAGGTGGTTGCGCGCTGCGGATCGTTGCCTTCAACGCGCCAGTCCTGGGGGCCGAAACAGGGCCCGAGGATCAGATGCTCGCCCGACTTGCAGTTCTTGCCGCAGTCGTGCTCGTGCTTCTGTGCCGCATCGAGTGCCTTTTCGCGCCGCGATTCCCAAGCGCGCCGATAGGCCTCAACCGCGTCATTGACCGCGTCGTCGCCGATGCCATTGCCGACTACCAGCTCGTAGAAAAACCTGGTCGAAGGCGGACAGGCGAGCGCATCCTCGATCGGCAGGGTGGCGTAGCCTTTCTTTTTCTTGCCGCGCTTGCGGCCCTTGCCGTCACCGTCGGGTTTCTTGTTGTCTTTCTTGCCCATGTCTATCCTCCGATGGCGTGTCCAAAGAAGTGATCACTGACTGTTACCGCGCCAGCGCAATGGTTACACGGAAAAGATTGCTGTCGCTACCGTGATCGGGTGGTCGCTGCGCTGTCCCTGCAGTGATTGCGTGTTGGACTCGAAGTTCAATGCAGTTCGTTCCCCCTTCTGCCAATTCCGAAAACCATGCCCAAATTCGGCGCTTGCCAGCAGTACCTGCTTTCCAAAGTCGTTCCGGCCAAGTACGTCATGACTTGCTAGTAAGGGCAGACAAGAAAAGGGCCTCCAGCAAAAAAAGAGGGGCGCTAGGCACCCCTCAAAACCACGTAGCTCAAGGAGGAGGAGAGAGTTACGTGGGGGAGGAAGTCGTTTCCCTGTTCGCGCTGTCCTGGCTTTCCACAGCCCGGCCGTTCTCCTTAATCCGCTGATTCAAAAAACATTATTTACGGCAGGAACGGGAAGGTGCCGTAATCCCTCGCCAGGCTCAGCAGCCGTGTTTCTATCCTGATCGTCGCGTTCGCGTCGAACTCCGTCAGCGCCCGGCGCGAATTCCGGGCCATGCGCAAAAAAGAGTCAAACAGCGTTTCCATCTCGGACCTCGACTATTTGGGGGACTGCCATATTTGAAATATAGACTTATGCAAAAACAATTACAAGTGATGTTGTTAGAATATGATTTATGCAAAAACACAGATAACTTGATTTCTGATGGATCGTCTGTACCAAATGCGCCTTTATGTCCTCATCGTGGAGACCGGGAACTTCTCCACGGTGGCTCGTGAATTGGGCACAATCCAGCCCACGGTCAGCAAGCAACTCACTGCTTTGGAAGAACATTTAGGTGTTCGGCTGCTCAACCGCACCACCCGGCAGTTGAGTCCGACCGAAGCCGGCCGCAAGTATTACGACCGCTGCCGGCACATCCTCGACGAGGTAACCGACCTGGAAAGCAGCCTCGCCGATCTGCAGAACCGCACCACCGGGCTGCTGCGGGTCAACGCCCCAGTGGCCTTCGGCCAGCTCTACATGCTTCCCCTGGTATTCCGCTTCCGGCACAAGTACCCGGGGCTGGCGGTGGACCTGACCCTGAACGACCGCTACGTGAACCTCGCGCAGGAAGGGGTGGATGTCGCGATCCGCTTCGGAGATCTCGCCGACTCTCAGGTCGTGGCCCGTCGCGTGGGCGGTGTCACCCGGGTGTGCGTCGCCTCGCCGGACTACCTGCGTGCACGCGGCACACCGCACTCGCCGGCCGATTTGTCCGCGCACAACTGCATCACCTACAACTATCTGTTCAGCAACGAGTGGCAGTTCGATGGGCCGCAGGGACCGCTGTCGGTGCGTGTCAAGGGAGACTTCCGCGCCAACAGCGCCATTGCCATCCGTGCCGCCGCGCTCCACGGCATCGGCATCGCGCACACGCCAGCCGTGTTCGTGCAGGAAGACATAGACAAGGGCCGGCTCACGCAGGTGCTGGCCGACTACGGGCCGCCTCCGGTGGACATTCACGCTGTGTATCCATCAGCGCGTTTCCTGTCCAGCAAGGTGCGCCTCTTCCTCGATTTCGTACGCGACGAATTCCTGGACATCCCGGTGTTACAGGTCATGACCGACCGGCCTAAACGGATGCCGCGCATCCGCCCGAAAGTTGCAACCTGAAATCACGCTAACCGGAGTCGCGACATGGACAAGAAAGCATTACCCGCATTCCACATCCGCCCCGCCACTACGGAGGACATTCCAGTGATGTTCGCTTTCGTCAGGGAACTCGGCGACACGCGCTGAAAGACGCATGAAGGATCCTGTTGGACGCACTACAATACGCGCCGTGAGTCGTACCGCAGCGAATCGCAACTCCTCTCGGATGGCCAGGAAGGCCATCCATGGAATCCTGCCCTCCGGACTTTCCCGCGCTCTGCATCGGCCGCCCATGGGGGCGGCCTGTTTGCATCGAACGATCGCGTGACTTGAAAACAGACATGGCAAAGAAACCAAACGCCTATACCGCCGAAGACATAGAGATTCTCGAGGACCTGTCGCCGATCCTGCACCGGCCCGGAATGTACACCGACCCGTTGAATCCGAATCACGCGCTGGTCGAGATCATCGACAATGCCGCCGACGAAGGTCTTGCCGGATTCGCAAGAAATGTCACCGCCGTGCTCTACGAAGATGGATCGGCGGAAGTCACTGACGACGGCCGCGGCATCCCGGTTGACATCCACCCGAAGAAGAACGTGCCTGCGGTGCAGGTGATCTTCACCACGCTGCATTCCGGCGGCAAGTTCCGCAAGACCGACAAGGACGCGGCCTACCGCATCGCCGGCGGCCTGCACGGTGTGGGCGTGTGCGTGCCCAACGCGCTGTCCACCCGCCTCGAAGTCGAAGTCAAACGCGATGGCGAGAAGCATCGCATCGTGTTCGCGCCCAACGGCAAGGTGAAGGATCCGCTGAAGAAACTGGGCCAGGTCGGCCCGCGCGACACCGGAACCCGCGTGCGTTTCTGGCCGGACGCGAAGTACTTCGATTCGCCGGAGATCGTCGCCGCCGACATCGCCGCGCTGCTGCGCGCCAAGGCGATGCTGCTGCCGGGGGTCAAGTTCAGCCTCGGCATTGAGAAAAACAAGAAGATCGAAACGCAGACCTGGCATTTTCCCGAAGGCATCAAGGGCTACTTCGAATCCGCGATCGCCGGTTTCGATCCGGTGGCGAGCACCTTCCTCGGCGAACGCTACATCGCCGCGCAGTCCGAGTCCGACAACTTTGCCGAAGGCGAGGGCGCGATGTGGGCGATCGCCTGGACCTCGGAAGGCGACCCGGTCACCGAGTCCTACGTCAACATGATCCCGACGCGCCACGGCGGCACCCACGTCGCCGGCTTGCGCGAAGGCGTCTATAACGCCATCAAGAACTTCATCGACCTGCACGCGATGGGCCAGCGCGGATTGAAAGTGGTGCCCGAGGACGTGTGGTTGCGCGCCTCGTATGTGCTGGCGGTGAAAATGCTCGATCCCCAGTTCAAGGGGCAGGTCAAGAACGACCTGATCTCGCGCGACGCGGTGAAGCTGATCGCGCAGATGGTGCGCGATCCCATCGAGCTGTGGCTCAACCAGCATGTGGACGAAGGTCGGCGCATCGCCGAGCTGGTGATCGCCCAAGCCAACGCGCGCACCCGCGCGGCGCAGAAAGTGGAGCGGCGCAAGACCTCGGGCGTGGCGGTGCTGCCCGGCAAGCTCACCGACTGCGCCTCGGACGACCCGGACCGCAACGAACTGTTCATCGTCGAGGGCGATTCCGCCGGTGGCTCGGCGAAGCAGGCGCGCGACAAGGAGTTCCAGGCGGTGCTCCCGCTCAAGGGCAAGCCGAAGAACACCTGGCAGGACAGCGCCGACACGCTCTACGCCAACAAGGAGATCGAGGCGATCGCCCTCGCCATAGGCGTGGACCACCACCAGCCGAGCGATAACGTCGATCTCTCGGGGCTGCGCTACAAGAAGATCGTCATCCTCGCCGATGCCGACGTGGACGGCGCGCACATCCAGGTGCTGCTGCTCACCCTTTTCTTCAGGCACTTCCCCAAGCTCATCGACAACGGCAACGTGTTTGTCGCGCAGCCGCCTCTGTTCCGCATCGACGTCCCTTCGCAGGGCAAGGGCAAACCGGCGCGCAAACTTTATGCATTGGACAAGCAGGAACTCGCCGGCATCGAGGAGAAGCTCGAGGACGAGGACGTGAAGTCGGGTTCGTGGACGGTGAGTCGCTTCAAGGGCCTGGGCGAGATGAACCCAGAACAGTTGTGGGAAACAACGCTCAATCCCGATACCCGCCGCATGCTGCCGGTGATGCTCGACGACGGCGTGGATGTCTCCGTGGATATCTTCAACATGATGATGTCGCGCGAAAACGCCTCGCAGCGCCGTGAGTGGATGGAGACTTATGGAAATCTGGTCGAAGCCGATATTTCGTAAGCCGGCCGATGGCCGGCATTAGGAGCGTTGACGCAAAGGATTCTTTTCAATACCTTCTTTTCAATACCCGCTCGACGGGTGCCCTTGAGGGGTACGCAAAGGGACGCGAAGAACGCAAAGGAAAACTGAAACAAATGTTGTACGCATGAGAATTACGACATTCACGACATTCACGACATTCACGATATTCACGACATTCACGTCATTGACGTTCGTCACGGATTCTTAAATGCCAGATCAACCTGATTTGTTCGGCAACGGTGAGACGCCGGTTGCCGAGAAGAAGATAAAAAAAGAAACGCCGCCGCAAAACGGGGGCGGCGGTGGGCTGCCGCCGCATTTCGCGCCGATCTCAGGCGAGTTCGGCGATTCGCTCCCGCTCGGAAAGTACGCCTCGACGCAGTATCTGCAGTACGCCATTGCCACGGTGAAGGATCGCGCGCTGCCGCGCGTGGGCGACGGGCAGAAGCCGGTGCAGGGCCGCATCCTTTACTCGATGTGGGAAGCCAACACCCGTGCAGGCACCAAGCGCACCAAGTCCGCTGCGGTGGTCGGCAACGTGCTCGGCAAGCTGCACCCGCACGGCGACCAGTCGGTGTACGACGCCTTGGTGCGCCTGGCGCAGGACTTCACCATGCGCTATCCGCTGATCGACGGCGAAGGCAATTTCGGCTCGCGCGATGGCGACGAAGCGGCGGCCTACCGCTACACCGAAGCGCGGCTGACCAGGATCGCCGAAGTGCTGCTGGCCGAGCTGGACCAGGGCACGGTGGATTTCGCGCCCAACTACGACGGCACGCGCGAGGAGCCGACGGTGCTCCCGGCGCGGCTGCCGATGGTGCTACTGAACGGCGCTTCCGGCATCGCGGTGGGCATGGCGACCGAGATCCCCAGCCACAACCTCAATGAAGTCGCCAACGCCGCGATCGCGATGATCCGCGATCCCGAGCTCAGCATAGCCGGGCTGATGAAACACATCAAAGCGCCGGACTTTCCGGGCGGCGCGCAGATCATCACGCCGCGCGCGGAACTCAAGGAGGCGTACGCCACCGGCCGCGGTTCGGTGCGGGTGCGCGCGCGCTGGAACATCGAACGCCTGGCCCGCGGCCAGTGGCAGATGGTGGTGTACGAACTGCCGCCAGGTACCTCCGCGCGCAAGGTGCTGGAGGAAGTCGAGGCCATCACCAATCCCCAGGCCAAACCCGGAAAAAAGTCCCTTACGCCGGAACAAACGCGCGAAAAGAGCCTGATGCTCTCGATGCTCGAAAAGGCTCGTGACGAATCCGATCGCACGCATCCGGTGCGCCTGGTGTTCGAGCCCAGGACATCGAAAGTGGACGAAACCGAATTCGTCAATCTGTTGCTGGCCAAGACCAGTCTGGAAACCAACGTTTCCATGAACCTGGTAATGGTCGGCCTCGATGGGCATCCGACCGGCAAGAATCTGCGCGACATCGTCGCGGC
>CAZYTR010000363.1:0-2116 GCA_964650365.1 uncultured Alcaligenaceae bacterium
TGACATTCACGCCCATTTCATCTGTGTACTCAAGCATCGCACGCACTATAGCCTTGCCGTAGCCACGACCCCGCCACTCAGGTAGTACGAATATGTCGGCAAAGTACGCAATAACCAGGGTATCAGTGATGATGCGCCCGAAAGCCACCTGTCGCGATGCCAAGTACCCTCCGAAACAGACAGAGTTCTCGATTGTGCGTTCCACAAGTTGTCGAGGCCTACCCAATGCCCAATAGGAACCGGCTAGAAATTCGTGAATCGCCGGCAGATCCAATCGTGAGCGATCGGTTGAGATCTCGAACCCGTCAAAATTCATGCCGGTGCCCGCAGCGAATTCTTATGCGCTGCCATACCCCATTGCATCACTCAGCTTCGTCTTGCCTCGCACGAATATTCCACTTCCTCTACCGATTTCATTGCCTTCGGAATCCTGAAGCACGGCCTCGGCAATGAACTGGGAGCGTGATTTATTCACCACGCGCCCCGTAGCCCTGATAACTCCCGACGAAACCGGACGAGTAAGGTAAGTGGTAAATGTGGTGGTCAGTACAAAGACCTCCGCCTCATATGAGTTCGAGGCAAAGAATGCTGCGTCGTCGAGCATCTTGAAGTACACGGAGCCATGAACGGCCCCTGTCGCATGGAAGTACTTTTCTGAGACGTCCATTTCAATAGAAGCCACACCCTCTTGAACGTGCATTCTGGGTTGGAAGAATGCGTTTATAGGGGCCGCCGCATACATATGTTCAAGTCTTCGAAAGTGCTCTTCTGGAGTCATCCTACTTACCTATCTGCAGCGCATGACGCCGGCGCTCACCTGCGCCGCTAGGCGTCGGCTGAAATGACTGGTTGGGAGTCACGTTGCCTTCTGGCGCACCAGCTTGACTTGAAGCTCGCACCCTACAGCGCTTGCATAGCGCTTGAGCGTTGCAAGCGATGGGGCGTGCTTGCCAGCTGACTCAAGGCGGGAGATTGCGCTCTTAGTAGTACCCATGCGTTCCGCGACTGCATCCTGGGTAAGGCCAGCGCGAGAGCGTGCCTTGAGCATTTGACCGGCCACTTGATACTCCAGCGCCAGCGCGTCGTAGGCTTCGCTGAAGCCCTTGCGCGCACGAGCCTTTGCAAGGAACGCCTTGTGGGCATGGGGCACAGATTTGTACTTCAGTTCAGCCATCTTGCAACTCCTTGCGGCGCTTGCCCACCATGAAGCAGTAGAACGCGCGGCCTATACCAGCCCGACCACGCGGCCTCAGTTCGAACAATCCGTCGCCAAAGGCGCGGGAATGCGGCAGGCGCAGACTGGGGCCGTACTCGGCCAGAAGCTCAACAAGGCGCGCATAGTCTGCAAGGACATCAACTGGCCAGGATTCGATCTCGGCGAGTACGCGTTCATGGAAGTACTCGATCTCAAAAGCCATGGATCAATGTTATTAAATACGCTAACGTTACTCAACAGAAGTGGGCGCTCTCAACCGATCGACGCAAACGGGCCAATGAAACTGGACGAATGTGTCCGATATCCTGCCAAGCCTCCGACGTTGTGCCTGAAACCGCCGGCGCGCAGATCCCGCCATGTCGCATCACTCCCGGGTGGGACAGGGGACGGACATTGGTGCGGGCGTAGCCCCATGGGGTGCGACCTCAGGTACCGGTTGCCCCGAGATTAGCCCAGCGTCGGGGAAAATCCCATCACTTGGCAGCGTGACTGGGTATCGCCGCGCTCCCCGGTTACCATCGCCATTCTTTTCGCTCAAGGGAACGACGAATGAGACGTCCGATGCTGTACATGCTCGCCGCAACCGGGCTGTTCTTCGGCGCGCTCTTCGGCTGGAAGGCGTATGTAAACGGCCAGATGCAGGCGGCGATGGCGGCCACCCCGTTCCCGCCGGTCACGGTTTCGACGACCAGGGCCACCTCGGAATCGTGGACGCCGACGATCGCAGCGGTCGGGTCGCTGCGCGCGTCCCGCGGCGTGGATGTCACGGCGCAGGTGGCCGGGCAGATCACGGGTATACATTTCGAGTCCGGCAGTTCGGTTGCGGCGGGCGATCTGCTGGTCCAGCAATACGCGGCAGACGAAAAGGCACGGCTTGACGGGCTCGTTGCCGACCGGAAG
>CAZYTR010000364.1:0-5854 GCA_964650365.1 uncultured Alcaligenaceae bacterium
ATCGGTGCCTGCGTGGGATCATACATTCCCTATGAAACAGGCCACCCGGTGGAAGGTCAGCCCAACCTTGGCAAGGTCATGGAGCTGACGATGACCAATGGCTTCGATCCCCGAACCAAGCAGCAGGTCGGACCCAAGACCGGGGATCCCGAGACCTTCAAGACCTTTGAAGAACTGTACGCGGCATTCCAGAAGCAGATGGATTTCAATGAGGAGGTTCTTCGCCGGGGCGCATGGATCGCCAGCATACTGTGCGCTGACTTTCTTCCGGTTACCTGGCGCTCGATTCTGACCGGGGGCTGCATTGAAACCGGCACCGAAGTCTGGAATGGCGGAGCCAACTACTATACAACCGCACAAATCGTTGTCGGTGCCGTTGACGCCGCCAACTCGTTGATGGCGGTGAAGACGCTGGTCTATGACGACAAGAAGATCACCATGGCCGAACTGAAAAAGGCGCTGGCCGCCAACTGGGAGGGGTACAGCAATATCCGCAAGATGTGCTATGACGCCCCGAAACACGGCAACGATATTCCTGAAATGGACAAGTTGCCTCGTAGGGTGACCAACAGCATCTTGGCTGCCTTCGATAAGGTTGATGGCGGGGGCAACTACATCAGCAAGGACATCAAATCAGGGCCCGATGCCTATACCAAGAGCATCCACAACCTCATGGGGCTGGTGACGGGGGCGTTGCCGCGCGGCAAATTTGCCGGGGTTGCGCTGACGGATGGAAGTATGTCGGCCATGCCGGGCACTGACGTCAACGGACCTACGGCGTTGGTGATGTCTGCAGCGAAAGGTCAGGATTCCATCAAGTACACCGCGACGCACATGAACATGAAGTTCCCGCCCGATCAGCTGAAAACACGCAAGGGCCGGGATAACGTGCTGAATCTCGTCAAGACCTATTTTGACAACGACGGCTATCACGTTCAGTTCAATGTGCTGGACACCAACATCCTCAGGGACGCACAGAAGCACCCTGAAAATTACCGTGACCTGGTGGTTCGTGTAGCCGGTTTCAGCGCCTTCTTCACCAAACTGGCTGTGGGCGTACAGAACGAGGTTATCGAGCGCACCTTGCAGAGTTTCAAATAGTGAAGCTCGAGGAAGCCCAAGGAAGGCATGAAGCTCGGCCACGGACAGGCATTCGGCAGGTGCTGATCGGCAAGGGAGCCGGTACGGCGGGACGTCCCGCCGTACCGGCCGTTCTCCGAGAGCACCGTCAGCCGTCGGGAAGCAGGGTCGTGACCGCGGACACCGGCCGCACTTACACGGGAGGCACTCTGTGATCAAAGAAATAGGCCATGCGAGCTTCATGAGACGCATCGCGATCAACGTGGGCGCTGGCTACGTCCCGGGGCTGAACGCCGTCGTCAAGGGCGCGGCCATGGCGGCGGGCAAGATGGGATGGGAGATCGTCGGCATCCGGGACGGATTCGACGGGTTGCTGCACCCGGAGCGCTATCCCGATGGCGGGCTGGTGACGCTCAGCCCCGAACTCATCGAGAACCTCGATCCGTCCGGCGGGGGCTTCCTGGGCCAGTCGGGCCGGGTCGACCCGTTTCATGTCCGCAGGGTCAACGAAGACGAGATGGTCGAGGAAGTGGACATGTCCGAGGAGCTCCTCGCCGCGTTTCGGAGAGAGCAGCTCGATGCGCTGATCTCCGTCGTCGGGGGGCGCGGACTGAGCATCCTCTACAAGCTCCACCGGAAGGGGCTCCACACGGTCTGCGTCCCCCGGTCGATCGAGAACGACATCGCCGCCACCGCGGTCTCCTTCGGCTTCAACAGCGCGCTCAGCTTCACCATCGAGATGCTCGACCGGGCCCGTCAGGCGGCCCAGGCGGCCCGCAAGATCGGAGTGGTGGAAGTCCTGGGAGGGGAGTCCGGCTGGGTGGCGCTCCAGGCCGCCATCGCCGTCTGCGCCGATGCGGTCCTGATCCCCGAAATTCCCTGCGACCTCAAGCTGGTGGCGTCCCGGCTGAAGGACAAGGTTTCGCTCCGGAGACCTTACGGGTTGGTCGTGGTGGCCGAAGGGGCCCGGTTCCTTGATGCCGCAAAGGCCCAGGTGAAGCCATCCTCCCTCAAGGCGTCCCTGTCGCCGCTGGCGACCGGTGACGCCAGCGACCACGTCATCCAGAGATTGGGTCACGCTGCCGAGACCGTGGCGAACGGGCTGCAGCTTCTGCTCGCACAGGAAACCTATCCGCTCGTCCTGGGGCCCTGGGTCAGGGGCGGCACCCCCACCGCGGTCGACCGCCAGCTGGGCCTGGGCTACGGGGCCGGAGCGGTGCGGGCCCTGAAAGCCGGCAAGAGCGGGACGATGGTGGCGTTCGTTCCCCCGGACATGAAGTTCGTGCCGCTGGCGGATGCGATCAACAAGGTCCGAACCGTGCCCGCGGACAGCGAGTTCATGCAGATCGCCAGCTCACTCGGGATCTGCCTTGGGAAGGAGCTGTGATGAGCAGCCCCGTCAACCCCTCCGCTCCGACCGGAATCGTCCTGAACATCCAGCGCTACTGCAGCCACGACGGTCCGGGTATCCGCACGACCGTCTTCCTCAAGGGCTGCTCGCTGCGCTGCAAGTGGTGCGCCAACCCCGAGAGCATCGCCCCGAAGCCGGAACTATCCTACGACTCCAAGAAGTGCACCGGCAAGGAGGAATGCGGCGTTTGCCTGAAGCCTCCCTTCCCGGAAGGCGCCTTCTTCGTGCCGGACGGCGCTGACGACGACAAGGTCAAGGTCAACTGGCATCTGGCCGCCGACTGCGACGAGAAGCTGGCTTCGCTCTGCCCGACCGGCGCGCTCGAGATGTTCGGCAAGCGCATGACGGTGGACGAGGTCCTGGACGAGGTGGAGAAGGACAGCTCCTTCTACCGCAACACCGGGGGCGGCATGACCCTGAGCGGCGGAGAGTGCCTGCTGCAACCCGACTTCAGCGCCGCACTGCTGGAGGGAGCCCACAAGCGTGGTTTCAACACGGCGATCGAGACGGCGTGCAACGTCCCCTGGCGTTTCGTGGAGAAGGTCCTGCCCCACGTCGACACGATGCTCCACGACCACAAGATGACGATCCCGGAGCGCCACAAGAAGTGGGTCGGCGTGGACAACAAGCGGATCCTGGAGAACTTCAAGAAGGCCTACGAGACCTTCCCCGACGTCGACTTCATCGCCCGCACGCCGCTGATTCCCGGCATCAACGCCGACGAGGAGCACATCCGGGCGGTCCTGGCGTTCATTCGCCCTCACAAGAACGTGATCGACTACGAGCTGTTGCCGTACCACCGCTTCGGCCTTGGCAAGTACGAGCTGCTGGGAGAGGTGTACGAGCTGGACGACTACAAGACGCCGTCCGACGACCTGGTCAAGCACCTCCAGGCCATCATCGACGAGGCCTTTGGTCGCACTCCAGCGGCCACAACGGGGGAAGCAACCCAACCTGCTTGACGACTTTCCGGGAGAGGAATGGAGGGCGCCATGCCCATGTATCCGAAGAACATGTTCTTCACGTCGGAATCGGTGACCGAAGGCCATCCGGACAAGGTATGTGACCAGGTCTCCGATGCCATCCTCGACGAGTGCCTGAGACAGGACCCCCAGGCGCGCGTCGCCTGCAACACGTATGTGACGCTGGGGATGATGATCATCGGTGGCGAGATCACCACGACGGCGATGTTCAACGTCGATGGCCTGGTGCGCAAGCTCGGCAACGAGATCGGTTACAGTTCGCCCCTGTACGGCTACGACGTCAACACCGGCGCGATCCTGCGGTCCTTCCACCCCCAGTCGCCCGACATCGCTCAGGGCGTGTCGCGCGCGGCGGGAGAGATCGGTGCCGGTGATCAGGGGATGATGTTCGGCTATGCCTGCCGGCAGACCCCGGAGCTGATGCCGCTGCCGATCATGCTCGCGCACCGGCTGGCCATGCGGCTGGCAGAGGTGCGCAAGCAGAAAGTCCTCCCCTTCCTTGGTCCCGACGGGAAGTCGCAGGTGACGGTGGAGTATCGCGACGGCAAGCCGGTGCGCGCCGACTACGTGGTGCTCGCCTGCCAGCACACGCCGGACGCCCTGACGCCCGACGGCAAGTTCATGACCGAGGAGGCGAAGCAGCAGGTCTTCGACGCGGTCGCCCGCCCTGTGCTCGGCGACCTGCTCGACGCCAAAACGAAGTTCACGGTCAACGGCACGGGCAAGTTCCTGGTCGGCGGGCCGCAGGCCGACACCGGGCTCACCGGGCGCAAGATCATCGTCGATACCTACGGCGGCTGGGCTGTGCACGGCGGCGGCGCCTTCAGCGGGAAGGACCCGACGAAGGTGGATCGGTCGGCCGGGTACATGGCGCGCTACATCGCCAAGAACGTCGTCGCCGCCGGGCTCGCCGACGAGTGCCTGCTGCAGCTGGGCTACTGCATCGGCCTCGTCGATCCGGTCTCCGTGATGGCGAACACGTACGGAACCGGAACGCTCCCGGACGAGGCGCTGTCGGCGCTCGTTCGCGATGTCTTTCCGCTCTCGCCCTCGGGCATCATCGACCACCTTCGGCTGAGGGAGCCGGTCTACCTCAAGACCGCCGCGTACGGACATTTCGGCCGCAGCGACTTCGCCTGGGAGCGCGTGGACGCCACGGAGGAGCTGCTGGCCAAGGCGAAGAAGGCATGACAGCCAGCATCACCGACACAGCCTCTGGCTACAGACAGGGTGAGCGGGACGCAGCCGTTCGCGTTGAGCGACGGCGACGGAGGTTGCGGCGAAAGGTCAGGCATGAACGTTCGCGCGCGATGTGGCGGGCGACGTGAACGGAGATAGGCCTTGAGCCTTCAGACCGCCTTTGACATTTGCGGCCATGTTCTACGCCGTGGCGAACCTAGCGTCCATGGGCCTGGAACTCGACGTGGGGGAATCGCTCCAGTCGCTGCGAAGTGCCCGGCTTGTGGTGCCGGTCCTCGTATGGGGCTGGGTGCTCGGGCCGGCTCTTGCCTGACTGATCATCCAGGTCCTGCCGCTGTCGGCGCCGCACGCCATCGGGTTGCTCATGTTCAGCCTGGCACCGGCCGCGCCGTTCTTACCCATCTTGGTGAGAAAGGCCCCCGCGGACATGGACTTCGCGGCCACTTTGCTGCCGCTGGCGGTGCTCCGGGCCGCGGTGTTGACCCCATTGATCGCACCGCTGCTGATCAGGGGCTGCAACTGAGCGCCTGGGCGCTCGCAAAACCGCTCTTCCTGACCGTGCTGCTGCCGCTACTGATCGGCGGTGCGATCTGGTTTGGCGCCGCGCCGGTGGCCGACAAGCTATTCCCGGTGGTCAAACGGGTCGCGGGCCTCTCAACGTTGCTCCTGCTCGGGTTCACCGTGGTGTTCTACCGGGGGGAGTTCCTCGCCGCGGTGGGCAGCTTTGCCATCGGCGCACAGGTCCTGTTCGTCCTCGGGGTGGCACTGGTGACGTATGGCATCGGCTTCGGCCTGCTGCAGGCACAGCGAAGCGCCATGGCTCTGGGGATGTGCAGCCGCAATGGCGCGGCCATGTTCTCGGTTTACAGTGCCATTCCGAACCCGGACCCGCACGTGTTGGTGATGATCCTGCTGGCGGTCCCGGTGCCGGCGATGGTCGCGTTCCCCGTGGCGCGCTTCTTCATCCTCCCGGGCCGGCAAGCCCGCTGTGGAAGGTGAGGCATGAACGCCACCTGCAACGTCCGGGGCGCTCTTCGTCGCTATCTCCCGATCCTGACCTGGGCACCGGAGTACTCCCGCCGCACGCTTACCAACGACCTGGTCGTGGCAGGGATCGTCACGGTCATGCTGATCCCGCAGTCGCTGGCCTATGCGCTGCTCGCGGGGCTGCCGCCTCAGG
>CAZYTR010000365.1:0-4792 GCA_964650365.1 uncultured Alcaligenaceae bacterium
ATCGCTCATCGCTTGAGGCGCGGCGACGGTGCGACCGCGACCGATGAAGCGCATTCGATCCGTTTCGTATGAAATCTCCGCGACGTCCGCCCCGTGCACGGCCATCAGATGAAACATCCATGGCGCCTGCTCCTCGAGGGAACGGGGCCGGCGAGTGCAGAGGATCGCCTGCCGCTCGCGGATGATCTCGGTCTGAACAAAGAGATTACTGAACGCCGGATGCAGCGCGTCAGCGGCAGATGACGCGAGAACAACTTCCGCGTAACTGGTTACCTCGATTGTTCTGCTTGTCCAGGAGCGGTTGGTGATGCGGAGCCGGCGCAGTTCGATGTCATCTTCCGGCGAAACAGCGATCTCGGTATACGTATCGAAATCGTGGTCGCGACGTCGAAACTCCGCCCGCCCTTCGGAAAAAATAACTTCGTAATGCTCCGGTTGCACCAGTGTCGGCTGATAAGCGGTAGACCAGAATTCCCCGCTGGCTACGTCGCGGATGTAACAAAACGTGCCCCAGTTGTCGCAGGTCGTGTCTTCACGCCAGCGTGTCACGGCGAGGTCTTTGCAGCGGCTGTAGCCGCCGCCCGCGTTCGTGACCATCACGTGGTATCTGCCGTTCGACAACAACTGCACCTCCGGTATCGGAGTATCGGAGCTGCTGAGTACGCGCACCGGCATCTCCGGACCGCTGGAAATCGCACGAATGTCGGAAAAAAGTTCGGCAGTGT
Organism: uncultured Alcaligenaceae bacterium; assembly: GCA_964650365.1. Classification (GTDB taxonomy): domain Bacteria; phylum Pseudomonadota; class Gammaproteobacteria; order Burkholderiales; family JACQAP01; genus JACQAP01. The sequence goes on from CAZYTR010000365.1 coordinate 726, forward strand.
GTAAGTAGAACGCCGTAGCCTTTGGAATTCGCTCCTGAAGCAACAACGTGGTCGCCTGGAAGCGCGGATCCGACTCGAATCGCTTCTGCATCGGACGGCCCAGGATCAGATCGGCCAGAGAGAGAAAGATCATGCCCTGGTGATGCGCCATGAACGAACGCACCACGGCGCTCGTTTGCCCGCGTGGCAGACGTGAAGGCGTGTAGTCGATCGCCTCATAAAAGCCGAACTTTCCTTCCAGCCCTTCAGCGGCGAGCCGTTGCAGGTTCAGGCAAGCCGCCTCTGGCGCCACCATCAGCGCGAGCGCCGAGGCATACGGCGCAATGACCAAATCCTCCGCCAGTCCGCGTTTGAGCCCCAGGCCGGGCACGCCGAATGCGCGGTACTGGTAGTTGAGACGAACGTCGACCGTGTTGTAGCCGGATTCCGACATGCCCCACGCTACACCTCGCTGGTTTCCATACGCGATCTGTCGCTTCACTGCCGCCTGATAGGTCTGGTCGAGCAGCGTGTTTTCGTACGTCGGCATCACCAGCAGCGGCATCAGGTACTCGAACATCGAACCGCTCCACGACAGGAGAATCGGTTCGCCGCCGGCGGTAGTGAGCAGGCGCCCCAGGGCAAACCAGCTCTCCTGCGGAAGTTGTCCCTGCGCAATCGCCACGAAACTGCATAGTCGCGCTTCGGAAGCCAGCAAATCGTAGAAACTCGAGTCCTGGCGGCGCTCACTGACGTTGTAGCCGATAGCGAGCAGATGACGTGCCTTGTCGTACAGGAAGTCATACTCCATCCGCGCGAGTTCGCCTGCTTGCAGTGCGAGGTGATCGCTGGCTGCAATCCGCTCATTGGCGCGGCGGCTCGCTGCTGTGATGGCGCGTCCAAGCTCATCCAGCCATCCGCTTTCCTCGGGCGTCAGGTCCGAGCCGAGCCGACGCCCGATTGCCGGCAGCCACTCCACCTCCAGTCTTGCCAGTTCGCGCAACGTGGGGATCTCACCGATGCCGGGGAAATCGCCGAGCCCGCCCGGCGCGGCCGGCAGCAAACTCCAAGGGGCGAGAAACGTCAGCTCATCGAGGGCGCCCCGGGCTTGCCGGGCCAGCGCCTGCGCCCACCACTTTGCTTCGCTCTCGGGAGCAGCAACGAGGCTGCCGGCCACCTCCGCAGTTGATGCCGCCAGCCGGGCCAGCCACCCCCGCGCTGCGGCGAGCGTGGCAGGCCGGGAATCGTATGCAGACTCCAGATCCTTCTGAAGTTGGGCGAGCTGGGGAGTCGCGGCCCCTCCCGCAGCGTCCACGAGTACCTCCAGCGTTTCGCTCAAGCCCTCAAATAATCGCGATCCCAGAATCTTGTGATCGGGAAGTGCGAGCAGCCCCGGCCGCAATGTCAGCAGATGGCCCGCGAGGTTCCCGCTGTCCACCGACGAAATGTAGAGAGGCGGCAGCGGCTGCAGTGACTGCGTGTCGTACCAGTTGTAGAAGTGCCCTCGGTGCCGTTCCAACTCTTCCATCGTGTGGAAAGCATTCGTCGTACGCTCGATCAGTTGTCCGGCCGAAATGTAGCCGAAGTCGTACGCGGACAAATTCGCGAGCAGCGCTAGTCCCATATTGGTCGGCGACGTGCGATGCCCGACCACGGCAACGGGATGCTCCTGATAGTTATCCGGTGGCAGCCAATGATCTTCCGGACCGACGAAGGTTTCAAAGAACGCCCAGGTCTTGCGGGAAACCTTCCGGAGAAAAATGCTCTGGTCGGCCGTCAGCCTGGCTGCGCGGCGAGCAAGCGGTCGGCTGATCCACCAGGCTATGGCCGGGGCGGCAAACCAGAGGAAAAGTATGGGCCCAGCCACTCCTAGAGCGGCCGGGTTTGATTGCGTCAGATAGATCAGCACGGCAGAGGCGATAGCGGGAGCGATCCACATCGACCGGCAAGAGGCGATGAAGTCCGTGCGGCTCAGGCGATCCAGCTCGCCCGACGGATTCCATTCCAGAAGTCGTTCTTTTGTGACCAGCATGCGCCCAGCCGTGCGCACGATCGCGTCCAGACTGAAGAAGGCCTCATACGGGAGGCATACGAGCATCAGTGCCGCCTGAGCAAAGTGCCGGCCAGCTGAGCGTACTACCGCGGCGAGATGCTGGCGTAGCAGCACATCGTCCGGTTTCTGGAACATTTCCAGAATAGAGGCAATCATGGGAGGAATCAGGATGATTCCGATCACCGACAAGGTCCAGAACCAGGCCGATGACAGGGTGGTCCAGCCCAGTAGCAACAAGAGCGTCAACGCCAAAGGCACGAGACTGCGCCGAAGGTTGTCGAAGATCTTCCACTGGGACAGATCCGAGAGCGGATTTCTATGGCGGCTAGCGCCGGCGCCGGGAACGCGCCGCAGCAACCACTGCGCAATCTGCCAATCCCCGCGAATCCAGCGGTAGCGGCGGCTCACGTCCGCGCTGTAGCGGGACGGATATTCCTCATATAACTGCACGTCACTCAACAGCCCGGCACGCGCGTAACACCCTTCCAGGAGGTCGTGGCTGAGGATCCGGTTCTCGGGAAAGCGTCCCTTGAGTGCCCGCTCGAACGCGTCAACGTCATAGATCCCCTTGCCGATGAACGAGCCTTCACGGAACAGGTCCTGGTAGACATCAGAGACAGCGCGCGTATACGGGTCGATGCCCGGCTCACTCCCGCACAGTCGCGCATACCGCGACCGGTTCGCACCGGGCAGGCTCACGGCCATGCGCGGCTGAAGGATTCCGTACCCCTCGCAGACGCGCTGCTTGTCTTCGTCGTAGCGCGCACGATTCAGCGGGTGCGCCATGGCTCCGGCGAACTGCCGCGCCGTATCGCGCGGTAGTTGCGTATCCGCGTCAAGGGTGATCACGTACTTCACGTTAGATAAGACTGCGGTCTCACCAACTACCAGCGCGAAGCGATCGATTGAGCCGCCGCGCAACAGCGAATTCAATTCCGCAAGCTTCCCTCGCTTACGCTCGTAACCCATCCACATCCGCTCCTGAGGATTCCAGCGGCGCGGGCGATGAAAGAGGAAGAAAGTGTCGCCTTTCGGGCTCCGGTACTTTTCATTCAGCTCGTCGATTTTCTTCCGGGTCAGCAGCAACAGCGGTTCGTCCTCCGGCAGCGTTTCCTCGTGCGCGTCCCGAAAATCAGTCAGCAGGCCGAAGTGCAGGTTTTCGTCGCGATTCGCCAGGAACCGGACTTCAAGTGCCTCGATTAGATCCTCGATGTTTTGAGCGCTCATGAGCATGGAGGGAACCACCGCCAGAGTGCGGCATTCCGGCGGAATGCCTTCGGAAAAGTCCATGCGCGGCAGCGGATGCGGCGTCGCCAGTAACGTTGCCAACCAGTTGACCAGCGCGACCGCCACATGGCTTGCGCTCAGCACCGAGAGGATGCCAATCAGCGCGACTATCCAACCCCGCAACCCGTCGGCGTGAGCTTTTTCCAGCAAGCTCCCGGTGAGTATCACCGTCAGCAGCAGAATCGTGCCCAGGTAGAGGGGCAAGGAAAACCGGTCTCCCAGTCTCTGTAGAACCTCGAACGCGGAAAGACGCGCCTCCGCCTTTCGTTCGAGCTGCAGCAATCCCTTGTCGATCAGGTAGAACCCCACATGTGCCGCTCGACCGTCACCGTCTTTTCTGGCCGCGCCCTCGTGCGCCAGTTGGACCGCTTTGCGCGCCACCTCGCTTTCGGACAGGCGGCGGCTTCTCGCCATCTTCTCTACTACGTGCCGGTAGCGATCACGGGTGGCGAAATCCATCTTGCCGTAGACCCCGCCCGGATCCTCCTGCAGTTTCTGCTCGACAACGCTCATGGTCTCGACGAACGCGCGCCAGTCCATCGCCCCCAGTAAGCGGAGGCTGCCGATGCTGTTGCTGATGGAGACCTGGCTGGCGGCCTGCTTCTGCGTTTCCGACTGTACCAACTGCTCGATCGTCAAGCCATCCTCGAAGAGTCGCTGTTCAATCCAGGTCAGCGGCAATGCCAAAGCGGGGCTCTGTCCCTGCAATCGGCGCGCAAGTTCCGCGACAAACGAGCTCACCATGGGT
>CAZYTR010000366.1:0-23554 GCA_964650365.1 uncultured Alcaligenaceae bacterium
GGCCGTAAGACGGTGATCTATTCGACGTAGTCGGGTGCGTGAGGAAGGGCGTCGCTCTGCGCCTTGTCGTGATTGATCCAGAGTTGCGCGTTGTTTTCGGCGAGGAAAGCGGCGATTCGTTCCATCGTGCGCGCGCTTTGCTCGCGGTCGAAGTTCCTGGCCGGGACCCGCCTGTTTATCCAGTTCTCCTGGAAATGCACCATGTCTCCTGACAGCACCACGGCGCCCCGCATCGGCAGACGCACCAGCAGCGATTGATGCCCCGGCGTGTGGCCCGGCGTCGACAGGATCACGACCGAACCGTCGCCAAAGACGTCGTGATCGCCGTCGAGCTTCACCACGAGATTGGCACGCAGCTTTTCGTAGTTGGCGGGCGCGAAACCGAACTTGGACGGATCCGGACCGAACGCGGCTTCATACTCTGCTCCCTGGATGTAGAGCGCCGCGGCCGTAAACAGGTTGGCGTTGCCGGAGTGGTCGGCGTGGAAATGCGACAGGGCGAGGTGCGTGACGTCCGCCGGCGCGATTCCAAGTTCTCGCAGTTGCGAAACCACCGTACGCTTGACCCATAGCGTCAACAGCCCGCCCGCCGCCGTAACACCTTCCGGTTTGTCGGCGATCGCGTCCGACATCCCGGTGTCCCAAAGCATCAGATCCCTGCCGTGGCGGATCAGGTAGCAGTTGTCACTGAAATCCCGGGACTTGCCGACATCGATACCGGGCGACCACATCGATACGTCGTTGGTCCGCGATTCGCCACAATTGAGCACGTACATACGCTGAACGCCGCCGTCAGCCGTGTGAGCGGCGCCCGCGAAAAGCATGCATGCGAAAACAAGTAAACGGCAGGCCGCGACATTCAGGCGAATCATCATGGCAGTCCTCTCTCTGGATCAAAGAACTTAATGGCTGAGGTTCCCCTCAAATTTTGCCTTCCAACGGTGGCATTGTAGGATGGTTGATAGCGGAGGGGATCATCCTTGTCGTTCTTCTCACCCGTCACCGCCCGTCAGTAGTACATTCCCGCCATGGACGTTTCCGCAGCTGCAAACTCACAAGCACAGCCGCAGCAAAGCCGCGGTGGCTCACCCGAGGCCGTCGTCGAGCTCTCGGGCGCGCGCTTTTCATGGACCGGCGCACCGCCTTTCGTGATCGATATCGGCAGCCTGCAGGTCGCACACGGGGAGCGCGTTTTTTTGCGCGGACCAAGCGGCAGCGGCAAGTCCACGCTGCTCAGCCTGCTCGCGGGCGTCATCACACCCTTGGAAGGCACCATCCGGGTACTCGGCCAGAACATCGGCGCGCTCGGCAGCGCAACGCGCGACCGCTTCCGCGCGGACCACATCGGATTCATCTTCCAGATGTTCAACCTCATCCCGTATCTGTCTGTGGTCGAGAACGTCTGCCTTCCCTGCGGGTTCTCTGATCGGCGCAAAACACGCGCCGAACGCGAAGGCGGAACTGTAGTGGCCGAGGCCGTGCGGCTGCTCCAGCACCTCGACATGGGGAACCCAGCCGTACTGCGCCGCCCGGTGACCGAACTGAGCGTCGGCCAGCAGCAACGGGTCGCGGCGGCCCGGGCGCTGATTGGCGCACCGGAACTGGTGATCGCCGATGAACCGACCTCGTCGCTCGACGCCGACCGGCGCGCGGCTTTCCTCGCCCTGCTGTTTCGCGAATGCGCCCGCGAGCAGGCCGCGCTGATCTTCGTCAGCCACGACGCATCGCTCGCGCCGCTTTTTGATCGCGCCATCGCCTTTGCCGAGATCAACCGCGCGCTGCCTCCGTCTTCGGCCACGAGCGCTTCCTGAAGGGCTCGCCGATGATCTTCGCGCTTGCGGTAAAGAGTCTGCGCAATCGAAAATTCACCGCGGGCCTGACGGTGCTATCTATTGCGCTCTCCGTCATGCTGCTCCTCGGCGTCGAACGGCTGCGCAGCGAGTCGCGCGAAAGTTTCGCCGCCACGATCTCGGGCACCGACCTGGTGGTTGGCGCGCGCAGCAGTCCGGTGCATCTGCTGCTCTATGCGGTATTCCACATCGGCAACGCCACCAACAATCTCCGCTGGGACAGCTACCGCGCTATCGCCGCGCGACCGGAAGTCGCGTGGACCATTCCGCTGTCGCTGGGCGATTCGCACCGCGGCTACCGCGTGCTTGGTACGACACCGGATTACCTGGAACACTTGCGCTTCGGTCGGGACCGCCGACTAGTGCTGGCGCAGGGGAAACCCTTCGTGGACGAACGCGGCGCGGTGCTGGGCGCTGAGGTCGCCGAAGCACTGGGATACAAGCTCGGCGACTCGATCGTCATCGCCCATGGCGCGGGCGATGTCAGCTTTTCCCTGCACGCGGACCATCCATTCCAGGTGATTGGTGCGCTGGCGAGGACCGGCACCCCGGTAGATCGCACGGTGCACGTCACGCTTGAGGGAATGGACGCCATTCACACCGACCAAGGCGAGGACGCGCACGACCCGCTCGCGGCGGCTGCGCGCGCGAAGGTGGAAGCCCCACGGCACGATGCTGATACAGCCGTCCGTGGGCACGAGAACCAAGAGCACGGAGCGAGGGATTCGCAGCGTGCGATTACGGCGTTTCTGATCGGCCTGAAATCGCGTGGCGCGGCGCTGTCGATGCAGCGGCTGGTCAATGAGTATTCCGGAGAGCCTCTGACCGCCATACTGCCGGGTGCGACGCTCCTGGAAGTCTGGGAGATTGTGGGGGCGGCCGAGAAGACGCTGTTCGCGGTATCGGCGCTGGTGGTCGTTGTGGGTCTCGCGGGTATGCTGGTCGCCCTGCTTACCAGTCTGAGCGAGCGCCGCCGTGAGATGGCGGTGCTGCGGTCGGTCGGTGCGCGCCCGACGCACATTTTCGGCTTGATCCTCGGCGAAGCAGCGTTCCTGACGTTTCTGGGAATCGCGCTCGGCATCGCGGCCCTTTACCTGGGACTGCTGGCCGGCCGGCCATGGCTGGAGTCCCGCCTTGGACTGTTCATCGTAGTAGGTTGGCCCTCGGCTTATGAGTTCGGACTGATGGTCCTGGTGGGAACGGCCGGAGTCCTGATCGGTCTCATTCCTGCCTACCGTATTTACCGCTATTCGCTTTCCGACGGCATGACCATACGTATCTGACACCGTGAGAGTGCTACCAAAATGACCCGTGGCCAGCGTAACATCCTGATCCTGCTCTGTGCCCTGTTGACGCCGAACGCCTTGGCCGACGAACCCCGCCAGGTGATGTGGGCGGACCTGGTGCCGAAATCCGCGGTAACGGACAACCCCTTTCTCAAGCTCACGAAGGAACAACTCGCCTGGGTCAGCGACGTCGCCGCAGTACGCGATCGCAAGGATCGCGGCGACAAGACGCTATCTGCGACGGAGCGCGAGAACGAGCAGGTTCTTTCGCGCAAGCTAGAAGAAACGGGCATCGACGTGGACGGCCTGCTGGCCACGCGTATGAAGACCATCGAGCGCGGCCGGGCGGTAAATCCGCTGCTCAACGGTCAGAACGTACGCCTGCCCGGCTATCTTTTGCCGCTGGAGTTTTCCGGCAAACAGATAAGCGAATTCCTATTGGTCCCCTGGGTCGGCGCCTGTATTCATACGCCGCCGCCGCCGCCGAACCAGATCGTGCACGTAAAACCGGAAAAGCCGGTTGAAATGGTCGGGATGTTTGCGCCGGTATGGGTTACGGGCCAGATGACCACTGGCGCGATCAAGAAGAGCCTGTCGCTGGTCGACGGGAGCGCCGACATCGACGTGGGTTATTCGTTGCGGGCGAGCCTGGTCGAGCCCTACAAGGAATAGCCCCCTCCAGGACCCCTTCTCCCCTGGCGGGACAAGGGAACACTTGAAGCGGAGCAGAGGGCCGGGGAGAGGGGGCCTTACTTGAATGCCGGCAGCGCGGCCACCGTGCCGATCTGTCCGGCAATGTGCTCGTGCGGCGCGGGTTTGTTCATGACGGTGCGCATTTTCAGGCTGTTGACGCCGTCCTCTTCCACATTGATGCGCAGGACCGCCATGGTGCTGAACTTCAACTCCGGCGAGTACCAGATGGTCATGGTGCTGGTGTCGCCCTCCGTCTGGACATTGGCCACGATGAACGAGGTGTTCAGCTGCATCCAGGGATTCTTCAGTGACGCAAACGAAGCGGTGATCATCGGCTCGCCGTCGAGTTCCAGGGTGACGTACGTCTGGTCGCTGCTGCCGCCACGCTTCTCGATCGTAGCAACGCGAAACCAGCCGGCGCCGAGCACGTGAAAATTTGCCGCCTCACCCGACAGCGTGGCACCAACTTCGCGATCGGCGGTCACGATATCGCCCCTGAAGACCTCTCCGCACGCAAGCGCGGCCGTTGCGCCAATGCACAGCATGGCAGCCGCAGCGGCGCACGCCAGCGTGGACAAAGAGCGTTCTGAAACCATGTTCACCGGGACTCACCTTTCTCGTTCCGGATAGTGTAGCACCGGAATCGCCGGGTGTTTTCACGTCGTTACGGCCGTTCGGCACACCCTGTTTCCTATTCCCGATCAACGTCGTACAATGACCGGACCTCAACGATTTCGGTCTTCATGTTTGATGCGCTGAGTCAACGCTTCCCGGGATTCGAAGACTGGACCATCGCGCTCCTGCCGGTGCTCCTGATTGCCTACTTCACTCCGGTGCTCATCGCCGTCTTCCGCAAGCACCGGTTCACCACAGCAATCGGTCTGATCAACCTGTTTCTCGGCTGGACGGTCTTCGGCTGGCTGGCTGCCATTGTCTGGGCAGTCAATAAGGACCTGCGGGAGACGCCCGAAGCCCCGGAGCCGGTGGCAGACCCGCTGTATTCGATGAACGAGCCGAGTTGGAACGAGCTGACGGTGGAAAGTCAGCCCGCGGCGCAGGAAGCGGTGAAGAAGTGCCAGTTTTGCGCAGAAGAGATCAAGGCGGAGGCAATCGTTTGCCGCTACTGCGGGCGTGACGTCGCACCGGCGTCGGCCAATGGGCATCAGGGCGCCGGCATGACTGCCGCTTCGATCGAGCAAAGCTTCCAGGAGCTGCAGGCGCTGCTTCAGGACCGCGACGAAGTCGTCGCTAAGGAAGTTGCCGAGGGCAAGATCCAAGCAGCTACGAATTACGTGGACTCCCGGGAATTAGTCGTAAAGGAGCCCGTCGCAGAGGCAGGCAAGGAAGCCGTGTCGGCGGAAATGGCCTGGGAGGCTTCGCTGTGGAAGAAGATGGGGGTGGACAAAAACCGCCACTGAGATCTTTCCGGTTCGACACACATCTTTGACGGGCTGGAAAATCGGCCCGCGCAGGTGTGCGATGGCACCGCGCAATCGCATAGCCCCCGCCCACTGTGGAGTTCGCGGTCATGCTGGAAAAATTGGATGATTTCGTCGCGTCGCATCGAATCCTCGTCTCGAGGCTGTTTGCGATCGCGTTCATCGTGCTCATGGCCATTACGGAGAGCGCCCTCAAGGGACACATTATTTCAAGTGTCCTGTTCCTGATCGGGATCACGTTGGTCGGGGCTGCGACCGTCGGCCGGCTCTGGTGCTCTTTGTATATCAGCGGGCGCAAGGACTCCGAGCTGATCACGGCGGGGCCCTATTCGATCAGCCGCAATCCTCTGTACTTCTGTTCACTTCTGGGTTTCGTGGGCATCGGCCTGACGACCGAAACGCTGAGCTTCAGCGTGGCGTTGGTACTGATCTTCCTGTTCGCGTACCCGGCCACGATCAGGCGCGAGGAGGAGTTCCTGCGCGCGAAATTCGGCAGCGCTTTCACCGACTATTGCGCCCGAACCCCGCGTTTCTTTCCCAGCCTGAAGGCATTCAACGAACCGGGATCGTATGTGGTGAACCCCGGGCTTTTCCGCCGGACCATGGGTGATGCTCTGTGGTTTGTCTGGCTGGTCGGCATCATCAAACTGGTCGAGGCGCTCCACGAATATGGATTGATGAAACCGATGCTGCGGCTGCCGTGATTTCCCGGCAATGAAACGCCCCGACCGCTTTCACGATCGGGGCGTCTTTACTGCTTAGGCAATCCGGCCGGAACTACCGGGCCAAACTCCTGAAACTGCGGGTTGATCCGGTTTGCCATCCGGTGTTGCCTTGTAGGTCGCTCACGGGATCACCTCCTTTCAAAGTTGCCAGACTGTAGTGTAGCAAACAGCGCAAAGTTGGCAACAGGGTCGCACGCCCACCCGTCAAATCGAGCGCGTCGCCACTGCAGCCAATTCGTGAAATACCGGGGCTGGGGTACTATCGCGACTTCTCACGGAAAGGATTTCTCATGAAGGTCATTTCCCTCTGCCTTTCGGCGTTACTCGGTATCGGGTTCTCCTGCGCGTGGGCTGCCGCGGCGGAACTCGCGAACGACGAGCAGAAAACCCTGTACGCAATCGGCGTCGCGCTCAGCCAGTCACTGCATGATTTTTCACTGAGCGAAGCCGAACTCGAGATCGTGAAGTCCGGGCTTTCCGATGGGGCCATGAAGCGTCCCCTCAAAGTCGATATGCAGACCTACGGACCGAAAATCGAGCCGATGGCGAAGGTTCGTGGCACGTCGGTTGCCGAACGGGAAAAGAAAGCTGGAGCCGCGTTTCTGGCAAAGGCCGCTGCGGAACCGGGCGCCAAAAAAACCGCGTCGGGAGCGATCGTCAAGACCACCAAGGAGGGTAGTGGCCCGTCGCCAACCGCCACTGACAAAGTAAAAGTCCACTACCACGGCACTCTGGTCGATGGGACGGTATTCGACAGTTCTGTCAAGCGCGGCCAGCCGGCTACGTTCCCGCTCGGCAACGTGATCAAGTGCTGGACCGAAGGCTTGCAACAGATAAAAGTCGGTGGCACGAGCCGCCTGGTGTGCCCGGCCGACATCGCCTATGGCGACCGCGGTTCACCGCCCGTCATCAGACCCGGCGCTACCTTGATATTCGAAATCCAGTTGCTCGAAATCGTCAAATAGCGGTGTGCCCATGCTTGATCAACGCGGCCGCTTCGTTACCCGTGAGCATGAATGAGGTGGCGCCAAGCGCGAACGGACGCGACAGGATGCTCCCGATCTGCTGACGAAGGCGGTCCTTGTGCGGCGACTTGATCATCACGGAGTACATCGGCGGCTTGCCGTGGGCGGGGATGATATCCACCCGAAACGGAACCTGGGTGGGATCGCCGGTAACGCCCGCAAGGGTGGTGAGATAGCTGAGGAGTTCGGTCTGAGTGGGGTATTGGGTCACGGGTCTGGTGTCCTGTTGCGCGGCGTACTTGCGGCAATGATCCTTAAAGAAGGCGTCCTGTTGCCTGAACCTTGCCTTTCAGTTCCAGGACCATTTCGTCGACCGCGCGCAGGAATTTTTCGTGGCCCTCTCCTGCCTGTTCCACGAGCCACTCGTGAGGGATGGCAACTTCCGTCGACAGAACATCGAACCGGTTGTATGCGATCCGAAGAAGGTGCATGTCTCGGTGTGCGAAGACAGGCTGCCCGGAATCGATGTCCACGATATAACGCAGCGGGTCCAGTTGCCGGCGCTGGAGTATCGTCTTGATTCCCGCATACGCCTTCGACAGCGCCTCCTGATACGTGAGCGAATCGGTAGTGATCATCGTCCGACGCCCGTCTCCGGCGCTCAGGCACGCCGCACGTGGCGCACAGTGGCAATCCTAGCAAGTGTGATGGGCTCGGGGGGCAGTGCCTTCATTCTCGCGATCGCTGTGCCGAACAGGTCGCGAACATCGCCCGCAATGCCGGCCGCAACCGAATCACGGTCCTTTCCCTTCTTGCCGTCGCATAAAATTTTCACGCGAAGATAGGATTCCATCACTTCACGGTCGTTCCCGGTGGCAAGTCCACTGAGCTCCGGCGGAACCTTCGTTGGATCCCTGGCGGGGTCCATCATGTTGGTGAGTGTGCTGGACAGGACGCCGCGCACTTCGGTGCGCGTCCTGAACTGCGTGAATAGCGCGGTCCATTTATCACTGATCATTGCTTGCCTCGGTAGGGTCGAAACGACATTCAAGGGATGGCGGGCCAGGCATACGCGGCGCGGGGTTCCTCCAGTATGGCCCTTATCGGCGAGGGCGGCCGGATATATTACTGAACCCCGATGGGCGCGGGCGGCATGTGGAACTTGATCAGAGCCTCCCTATTCGACATTGTCGGTTTCGATTACGGCTCAGTAGCTGACCTTGGTTGTGAATAAAAACTGAACGGACTCGATGCTGGGATCGGGATTCAGCGGGAATGCGACATCTGCATGCAACACGTTGCCGGACGCGGAGCGGGCGCTGGGAAATCGCAGGCCGAACCCGAAGTCGCTGAGCCAGCCCGGGTTGACGGTGTTCTCGTTCTCGCCACCCCAGGCACGGCCCACGTCGAAGAACACGGCGCCACCCACACGAAACAGGCGTAGCGGATACCAGTCGGTGTAAACGCGCTCTTCGAAGGTGAGCAGCGCACGCCGATTTCCGCTCTGGTAGCGCAGGGGGTAGCCGCGCAAGCCGTTGTCCCCGCCCAATGTCAGGAGGTCGGAAATGTCTGGATTCCTGACGAAATCGCCGGAAACGCCCGCGTAGAACAGGGCGCGCTTGCTGTGCGGCGCGTAGTAACGAACGGAGCCGCTGAACAAATTGTGCTCGCCCGTGCCATTGCCGTACTGACCGGAAAGTGAGCCCGACGTCAATAAGGTTTGATTTGATCGCAACTCGAAACCGTCGCTCACTCTCCCTGAGTACAGCCATGCCTCGCGGCTGGAACCGAGGGCGGTGAGCGAACGGCCCAGTTGCACGCTTGACTGGAAGCCCATGGCGAAGTATTCGGGACGCTCAATCTGGTTCCGATTCTTGAATTGCTGGTAGTTGTCTTCGATGACTTCGTAGCGAAAGAACGGCGCAACCAGGGTCTGGTCAGCCGGCAACTCCGGGGGCGGGGCCAGACCCGGTTCTATCTCGTAGAGATCGTCCTGATAGGTGAGGCCGACGGAGTAGCGGCGCGCCCAGCCGTCAATGAGGCCCTCCGACCAGCCGCCGTAGGTCTCGGCCGAATCGTTCCGGGATCGATACTGGCTGGAAATCACGCCGCTGTTGTAGACGGAATCGATGCGGTTATCCTTCGAGAGCCTCAGCCCGGCGGCCCACCGCGTGTCCAGCGCATAGAATGGCCTGGCGAGATTGAAAGACTGGTTTCCGCCGTCGTCGAGGTTGGCGTACGTATAGGCGATGGAGGTCCAGCCGCCGAAGGCGTTATTCTGCGCAATCTGAAATTCGCTGCCGCTTCGATCGACATCGGTGCTTCGCGCTACGCCTAGAGATATGCCGGTACCCAGCAGGTTTTTTTCCTTCAACACAATGCCGCCCGAATCAACGCCCCCGGAACGTCCGTAACTCACGCCCAGATCCAGTGACCAGGTGTCGCGCGTCTTGACTTCGATGTCCACGACGTCGTCGTGGTAAGCGACCGGCCGGATGCTCACGTCGTACAGATAGCGGTTGCTGCGCAGCAGCCGTTCCGTTTCTTCGATAAGGCGCACCGACACGGGCTCGCCGCTCTTGAACAGCAGCATGCGCTGGATGACGCCAGGGCGCGTACGAATGTGCAGGTCGTTCGCTAAGCGGTAGAAGGCGTTGTCTTCCTCTGGATCGTCCAGATCGAAAATGTCCTCGGCGTTGACGCGAATTTCGCCGACCACGGCCCCGGCATCCTGGAGCTCGGCGAAGCCCGGAACGGCGTCTTCCCGGTTCGGTTCAGCGGCCATTGCCGGGACAAGCGACGCAGTGAATACCAGGAGCAGGAGCGGCAGGAGGAGAAAGCGATGCCGGAAGCCGTCAGCCAATGTCTAATTGCCGTCAATGACCAGCACGCGCATTGTTCAGGGCTGGAGCCGTAAAGGGGTTACGAAGGGTTGGGCCCGGCTTTGGCGGCAGTTTCGCGATTGCACACCCGCCAAGCGGTTCTCGCGCGCGTTTATCGCTCAACGCTTGAGAGGAAAGAACGGCACCGGCGTCATCAGGCGGTTTTCCTGGTGCTCCAGCGCGCCGAGCTTGGCGCTCTCGTCCATGAAGGCAATCCACTCCGGGTCGGCCATCATCGCAGCGCGGCGGCGCGCGCGGTCCGCGGCGTCCTCATAGGCCCAGATGTGGATGTACTGGTTGACATTGCCGGTCTCGGTCACCAGGTATGCGAAGGGTTGGCCGAGGTGGCGGGTCTGTGGCCCCTTGCCCATTTTCTCGTAGAGCGCGAGATGCTTCTTGATGGTTCCGGGACGGCAGGTATAGGTACGTACGTCGAGCAGCATGTCTTCCTCCAGAAAAATACCAAAAAGGCGGTGTCCAATATTGTTTGTTGCACGTCATCAGGAAAAGTTGCAAATCGATTCAGCCCCCGGGCGCTCCCTGCGTATTGACATAGAGCGCATAGACACTCTTGCTTGTGGCCATGAACAGGCGGTTGCGGCAGGTGCCGCCGAAACAGAGGTTGGCACAGCGCTCGGGCAGGTTGATGCGGCCGATCAGTTTTCCATCCGGGTTGTAGACGTTCACGCCGTCCAGCGCTGCGCTTCCCATCCCCCAACCCATCCAGAGATTGCCGTCCACGTCGCAGCGCATCCCGTCAGGCATGCCAGGGCCCACGTCGATGAACCTGCGCTTGTTGGAGAGCTTCCGGCCGCTCACCACATCATAGGCGTAAACGTTGCGCGGCGTGGTGCCCGACTCCACCAGATAGAGTATCGATTCGTCGGGAGAAAAGCACAGTCCGTTGGGCCGGGCAACCTCGCCTTCGACAACGCTCATCTCGCCGCTCTGGGCGTCGACGCGGTACACGTTCATCGGTAGTTCCTGTTTGGCGAGGTAGCCCTCGTAATAGCCGAGCAGCCCGAAGGGCGGGTCGGTGAACCAGATCGAGCCATCGGACTTGACGACCACGTCGTTCGGCGAGTTGAGCGGCTTGTCCTCGAAGGCGCCGGCGATAACGGAGATCGTGCCATCGTATTCGGTGCGCGTGACACGCCGCCCGCCGTGCTCGCAGGTTACGAGCCGCCCCTGCCGGTCGCGCGTGTTGCCGTTAGCGAAGTTGGACGGCCGCCGAAAAATGCTCACGGCACCGGTTTCCTCCTCCCACTTCATGATCCGGTTGTTTGGGATGTCGCTCCACAGTAGATAACGCCCGTCGCCGAACCACACCGGTCCCTCGCTCCAGCGAAAACCGTGAGCAATGCGCTCGACCGCCGCAAGATTGAGGCGATACCTGGCGAAGCTCTCGTCGATGATCTGGACTGCGGAATCCGGGTAACGCTGGCTCGGCTGCCAGGGCGTCTCGGGGGCATCCTTGGATTCGGCGTTCTCGGGTGGCATAGTTGTTCCGATTCTGTGGAGAGTCGTCGCGCAGTTTACAGCGGGCTGCCCCGCAAGCGCATCGAAAAGCGAGGGGTTCCGCTTGGCGCGCGTTCTGATTCGGTTATCCGGTAATATCCGCCAGACATTCTCGCGTGGGGGCGATATATTCGTGGAAATCTGCGCTCCTGTTTCGAAAAATCACGACCGATGAAAATCGACAGGATGGCTTCACTTGAAGAGACTGCACTTCCTGCCGGCATACGCTCCCGCTTCGTCGCCGACATCAATGGGCTCACGATGCACGTGCTGGAGGCCGGCTTCGAGGTCAGGAACCGGCCCTGCGTGCTGCTGCTCCACGGCTTTCCGGAACTTGCGTATAGCTGGCGCAAGGTGATGCTGCCCCTCGCGCGAGCGGGGTTTCATGTGATCGCCCCGGACCAGCGCGGCTATGGGCGCACCACCGGCTGGGACAGCGATTACGACGGCGACGTTGGTTCCTTCCGCATGCTCAACCTGGTCAGGGACGCACTGGGGCTGGTCTTCGCACTCGGCTACCGCAGCGTGAAGGCAGTGATCGGGCACGACTTCGGCTCCCCGGTCGGGGCCTGGTGTTCGCTGCTGCGGCCGGACGTGTTCCGCTCGGTGGTAATGATGAGCGCGCCGTTCGCCGGCCCGCCTGCGCTGCCGTTCAACACCGATAACGATAGCTTTGCGGCAAAACCGTCTGCCGCCAACATTCACGAGGAACTGGCGGCGTTACGCCGCCCGCGCAAGCATTACCAGTGGTACTACTCCTCGCGCGAGGCCAACGATAACATGTGGAAATGTCCGCAGGGTGTCCACGATTTCCTGCGCGCCTATTACCACCACAAGAGTGCCGACTGGAAGAGCAACAAGCCCTTTGCGCTCAAGTCATGGAGCGCCGGCGAGCTGGAGAAGATGCCGACCTACTACATCATGGATCTGGACAAGGGGATGGCGGAGACTGTGGCGCCGGAGATACCCTCCCGTTCCGAGATTGCGGCGAACAAATGGCTTCCCGATGAGGAGCTCTCCGTGTACAGCGCAGAGTACCGCAGGAACGGATTCCAGGGGGGCCTGCAGTGGTATCGGTGCATGACGGACGGCAAGTACATTGCCGAGCTCCAGACATTCTCAGGCCGCAGAATCGATGTGCCGTCGATGTTCATTGCCGGAAAGAACGACTGGGGTAGCTACCAGGTGCCCGGCGCGCTGGAGAAAATGCAGAACAGTGCCTGCACGCAAATGCGTGCCTGCCATCTGCTCGACAGCGCCGGGCACTGGGTTCAGCAGGAACAGCCGGAGGCGGTGAGCAAACTGCTCATCCAGTTTCTGCAATAGCAGGCATAAATCGGGAAAGAAGCGCCATGGGCGGATTCGCAGAATACGAACAATACGACGCGCTCGGACTCGCTGATCTGGTGCGCAGCAAGGAGGTCACGCCCTCCGAGTTGCTCGAAGCGGCGATCGAACGCGTCGAGGCGCGCAATCCAGCGCTCAACGCAGTGGTCATGAAGCTCTACGAGTACGGAAAGAAGGCAATCGCCAACGGCCTTCCCGATGGGCCATTCCGCGGCGTGCCCTTCCTGATGAAGGACCTCACCTCGCCGGTTGCGGGTCTGCGGATGACGCGCGGATCGAAGTTCTTCTCCGACACCCCGCCCTCTTCCGTCGACAGCGAGCACGTAAAGCGCCTGAAGCGCGCGGGGCTCGTCATCTTCGGACGGACCAATACCTGCGAACTCGGCCTGTCGCTGACCTGCGAACCGCAACTCCACGGTCCGACGCGCAATCCGTGGAACGTTGCGCATATCTCGGGAGGCTCGAGCGGCGGCGCGGCGGCGGCCGTCGCGGCACGCATGCTGCCGATCGCGCACGCCTCAGACGGGTTCGGTTCGATCCGCGCGCCGGCGGCGTGCTGCGGACTGGTCGGCCTCAAGCCGACACGTAGCCGCAACACTTTCGCCCCGTTCGCCGGCGAAGGACTCGGCGGTGTTTCGACCGAGCACGCAGTGAGCCTCAGCGTGCGTGATTGCGCCGCGCTGCTGGACGCAACGCACGGGCCCGGTCCCGGCGACCCCTATGTGGCGCCTGCGCCTGCACGGCCTTATCTCAAGGAAGCGGGCGCGGATCCCGGCAAGCTGCGCATCGCGTGGACCGCAAAAGCGGCCGACGGCGCCAGGGTCGATCCGGAATGTCTGCGCCTGCTCGCCGACACCGTGGAACTCTGCGCCGATCTCGGCCATCACGTCGAGGAATGCGACCCCGGGATCGATCGCGCGGCAATCGTGCCGACCTTTCTCACGCTGGCCTCGGCGAACACCGTCGTGAACCTCGCCAGCCATCCGACCGCGGGAAGGCCCGCACGCGAAGGTGAAGTGGAACGCATCACATGGCTCACCGCGAAGATGGGCGAAAAAATCAGCGCCCCCGATTACGTTCGCGCCACCCAAACGGCGCATCGCTTTGGACGGCAGATGGCGGCCTTCCACTCGGAATGGGACGTGCTGCTGACGCCGGGACTGGCATCGCCCGCGGTGAAACTCGGCTGGCTCGACATGATGATGGCCGACGTGGACGAATACTGGCGGCGGGTGTTTGCGTTCTCGCCGTTCACCGTCTGGTTCAACCTCACCGGCCAGCCCGGGCTGATGCTTCCGCTCGGCCAGAGTTCGGACGGGCTGCCGCTAGCCGTCCAACTGGTCGCACGTTTCGGCGACGAGGCAACGCTGTTTCGCCTGGGTGCACAACTTGAAGCAGCGCGCCCCTGGTTTGGACGCAAGCCCGCGCTGGCGTCCTGAGCGGCGCACAGAGTAGAAGTCTAAAGACCTGCGGCCAGCTCCCGTGTGAGCTGCGCGGCCGGTATCTCTTTGCAGCCGCCAGCATTCTGACCGGACCAAAGCGGCGAGAAATCACCGGAGCCTTCGGCTTCGGCCTTGGCGCGCAGGGGCGCGATCGCGGAAGTCGCCAGGGGAAACGCCGGCGCCGCGCTGCTCATCGGGCCCAGTTCCTTCATGAGGTAGTTCATGATTCCCCGCGCAGGCCGGCCCGTGAACAGGTTGGTCAGCGCCGTGTGGCGCGCCGCTTTGCTCTTTAGCGCCGCGCGATGCACCGCGCTTATGGTGGCTTCCGGGCAGAGAAGAAAAGCCGTGCCGATCTGCGCGCCGGCCGCACCCAGCGCCATGGCAGCGGCAACGCCTTGCGCATCGGCAATGCCGCCCGCGGCAATCACCGGAAGCCTGACCGCGCGCACGACCTGCGGCAACAGCGCAAACGTCCCGACCTGCGTAGTCAGATCATCCGACAGGAACATGCCGCGATGTCCGCCCGCCTCCACGCCTTGAGCAACGATGGCGTCCACCCCTTGGGCCTCCAGCCAGAGCGCCTCGTCGACGGTAGTCGCCGAGGAAAGTATTTTCGCCCCCAGGCGCCGTACCCGCGCCAGCAATTCCTTTGGCGGCAATCCGAAATGAAAGCTCACCACCGCGGGCCTGATTTCGTCCAGCACCTCGGCGGCCTCCTCACCGAAAGGTGCGCGTCCCGGGCCGGTGGGAATTTTCTCCGGGTCGATTCCGTATTTCCTGTAGTAAGGCGACAGCCTCGCGCGCCAGGCCGATTCGCGCTCCGCGCTGGCCACCGGCGGCACATGGCAAAAGAAGTTCACGTTGAAAGGCTTGCCGGTCCCTGCCTTGATTGCGGCAAGCTCGTCGCGCATGGCGTCGATTCCGAGCATGGCGCAACCGATCGAGCCGAGAGCACCAGCGTTGGAGACGGCCACCGCCAACGCGTGGCCTTGAGCGCCCGCCATGGGCGCCTGGATGATCGGCATCTCGACGCCAAGGAATTCTGGCAGGTTCATCGTTTTGTACTCGCCGCGACCTCGCGCGGCGCATTCCCATTTCCGCGTCCCACTAAGGTCAGATTCTCTCGCACTGCAGAAACCAGCTCAATGGAACGCAGACGCGCCGGCTGATCGTGGATGTGCGCCGTGATCATCAGTTCGTCCGGCTGCGTGGATTCGATGAAGGCCGCGAGACCGCGTTGTACAGTCTGCGGGGAGCCTGTAAACGAAATCGCGAGCACATGTTCGGCCATGGCCTTCTCCGCAGGCGACCAGTATGTGTCGATGTCCTCGATCGGCGGCGGCACCTGTCCCGGTGACCCGCGCCTGAGGTTGATGAAGGATTGCTGTTGCGAGGTAAACTGGCGGCGCGCCTCCGCGTCGGTATCGGCAGCGAGGACATTCGCCGCGAGCATGGCATAAGGGCGGTCCAGTTGTTTGGACGGCTCGAAGCGGCTGCGGTAGATTTCGAGCGCCTGTGTCATCAGGTCGGGCGCGAAATGCGAGGCGAAAGCGAACGGCAAACCGAGCATGGCCGCGAGTTGCGCGCTGAACAGGCTCGAACCAAGCAACCAGATCGGCACCTCGAGGCCCGCACCCGGCACTGCGCGAATGTGCTGTCCCGGCTGCGGAGCGGCGAAATAATTCTGCAGCTCCTGCACGTCCTGAGGAAACTGCTCGGCACCATCCGCAAATTCGCGCCGCAGGGCGCGTGCAGTCATCATGTCGGTGCCGGGCGCACGGCCCAACCCCAGATCGATGCGGCCGGGGTACAACGAAGCGAGCGTGCCGAACTGCTCGGCGACCACCAGAGGCGAGTGATTCGGCAGCATGATGCCACCGGAGCCCACGCGGATGGTCCTGGTGCCGCCGGCCACATGGCCGATGACGATCGCGGTTGCGGCGCAGGCGATTCCGGGCATGTTGTGATGCTCGGCGAGCCAGTAGCGCTTGTAACCCAGGCTCTCGGCACGCTGCGCCAGCGCAAGCGTGTTGCGCAACGCCTCGGACGCGCTCGCGCCCCTGGGGATGGGGGAGAGGTCGAGAATGGAAAAAGGGATCATGCCTGGTGTCCTGTTCTGCCGGGTATCGATCAAATGCTGCCGAAGAAGTCCGCTTTGTCGATTTCCACGCCATTATGGGGGAGGATGTCGCAGGCCGTGATGGCAGGAAAGAAGACCTTGGGAAGCGCAAAGTTCAGAAGATAATACCGGCCGGTAAATCTTGTTGCCTGGCCGCGCAGCTTGAGGACGATCGTGCGGCCGGTCCGGGGAATCGAGCCGAACGAAACAGCGACCGGCGCCCACCCGCCGGGGAGCCCCGCGAGAGTGCGGAAATCCCGGCGTAGACTCTGACCGGGAGAGGTGCAACGCAATGGATCCACGATTCACGCCGGAATTCCAGCGCAACACGATCCTGAAGGTCTCGTGGCGGCTGCTCCCCTTGATTGTGGTGAGCTATCTGATCGCGTACGTCGATCGCACCAATATCGCCTTTGCCGCGCTGACCATGAACAAGGACCTGGGAATCAGCGCCTACATGTACGGCTGGGGCGCCGGCATCTTCTTCCTCGGCTATGCGCTGTTCGAAGTGCCGAGCAACGTGATTCTGGAGCGGGTTGGCGCCCGCCGCTGGATCGCCCGCATCATGATCACCTGGGGCATCATTTCCGGGTTGATGGCCGCAGTCACCGGGCCGGCCAGCTTCCTCACGCTGCGCTTTCTGCTTGGCGTGGCCGAGGCCGGATTCTTCCCCGGCATCATCTTCTATCTCAGTACCTGGTATCCGGCAGCGTATCGTGCGCGCGTGATCTCGGCGCTTTTCATCGCAGTGCCTGTCGCCAATGCGGCTGCGTCGGTCATTTCGGGCGCGATTCTGGAGATGGATGGCATCTGGGGCCTGCACGGCTGGCAGTGGGTTTTCATCCTCGAGGCCGTTCCCGCCATTCTGCTCGCCTTCGTCGTGCTCAGGCTGCTCACGGACCGGCCGGCCTTAGCCACCTGGCTCAGCCCGGACCAGCGCGACTGGCTCGAAGCCGAATTGCGGGCCGAACGAACCAGGGTCGAAGGCGCGGGCCGCCTTACGCTCCTGCGGGCGCTCACCGACAAGCGCGTACTGATGCTTTCGATGATTTACTTCACCAGCGTCATCGCCAGCTACGGCATCACCTTTTTCCTGCCGCAGATCGTCAAGGGCTATGGGCATTCGAACTTCGTAACGGGCCTGTTGACCGCGATTCCGTATGTAATCGGCGTGATCGGCCTCGTGCTTTGGGGACATTCTTCGGATCGCCGCAACGAGCGTCGCTGGCATCTGATAGTCGCATCCACGGTCGCGGCGACAGGGCTTGCGGGCGTGGGCTGGTTTACCGGTTCCTACTGGGCACTGGTTGCCATGTCCATCGCCACCATCGGCATCTACGGTTCGCGGCCGTCCTTCTGGCCGTTACCCTCTATGTTCCTCACCGGAGCAGCCGCTGCCGCCGGCATTGCGCTGATCAACTCTATCGGCAACCTCGGCGGTTATGTCGGACCCTTCATCGTCGGCTGGATCAAGGACAGCACGAACAGTTTCGAGATGGGGCTGTACTTCCTGGCGGCGTGTGCGTTCGCTTCAGCAGTGGTCACTTTTTTTTCTGTGCGTGCCACCGATGCGAAGCGTTAGTCATTTGCGACTTGCCACTGCTGAAGGGAGGAAGCTGCGGACTTCACTCTTGCCATCTTTCCTTTCCCGAGGGCGATTGCAGCGCCCGGTGTGTGCGAGACTTACTGCATCCGAAGTCCGTCAGCCGCCTTCGCCGCGCTTTGGACAATAGCAAGAGTCGAAATGGCCGCCACCAACCTTTCCGAAGGCGCAGCAGCGACGGTGCGCCGGATGGCTGCCACGCGCCTTGGCGTAGTGCGGACAACGGCGGTGCCGGTAGTGCTTGCGGCCGCCCTGTCCGCAAACAGGACGGGCGCTTTGCGCAGAGTGGGCGCTAACCGCGGAGCTCAGGGGCTGGTGTTGACGCTGCCAAGGCGCAGGAATACGCTTGGGTTCAAACACCTGTTGAAATTACAACAAAGCCTGCGTCTGGGGTCGGTTCAATTATGGGGGCAGTGGTGGACGCTGCCAGACACGCCGGCCTTCGCCGGCGCTCTGAGGCGCGCTCCTCTTCTCGAACGCGGCTCCCGCGATTGGCAGGTGAATCGTCTGCTGCGAATCGGTGCAACCTGTGTGGAGGCGTGCCGTGATGATCGCTGAAGAGTCTGAGTTCCCGCGGATCATGTCCGATGAGGAAATCGACGCAAATGTTCGCGTCAGCGAAGTCGTCGATCAGAAGATTCAACGGCAACCAACCGACAAGGAACTGGCCGGCGAGGCGGTCGCATTACTGAAAACGAAGTTTCCGCGTATTCATCAGACTCTTGTCGCGTTGTGGGGAACGGGCCCGGGAGAGGCCTATCTGGACGGTTTGATCATGGACGACCGCGGCAATCGCCAGGGCTTCCCTCCGGACGTACTGCGCGCGATACTGGTCCTGCAGCGCCTTCATTTCCAGACGTTCGGCACCTTCAAGAAAATCGATCCCTGGGACGTCAGCTTGAAACCCTGAGCGGCCGCGCGAAGGCCGCGGAGCGGCTCAATTGCGTTTCAACCTGCCCCGAGGATCCTTCCCGCCTTCGCGACGTCCCTGGGTTTGACCCAGAACATCGCGCCGTTGCGTCCCGCGCCGAAAGTTTCCACTTGTTCTTTTTCGCCGCCGCGCGGAATGCGGCCGTATCTTCGGGGATAAAGTCTATCTGCGCTTCGCGCCCCGCCGGGAATCCGGTGAGTGCGAGCAGGTTCACGCCTGCGTCCCTGAGTGCCTTTAGATACGTTGCGCCCGTGTCTTGCCCCGATCCTCCGGCTGTGGCCAAATCGCGTTTGTCCTGCGCTGTCGCACGGAGCTTTCCATAACGACCGAAAAATCAAAACCCTATGAAAGCGCACTGGAGCCAAGGGCTGCATCAGTTGTTCAAGCAACAGGGCATTCGCCAGGTGAGTTTCGTGCCGGACGCCGGCCATGCCGCGCTGATCGGGCTGTGCGAAGCGGATCGCGACCTGCACGCGGTGCGGCTCACCACCGAGGAAGAAGGCATTGCGCTCGCGGTCGGCGCGTGGCTCGGCGGCGACAAGAGCGTGCTGCTGATGCAGTCGAGCGGTGTGGGCAACTGCATCAATATGGCCTCGATGCTGTCCGCCTGCCGGGTGCCGCTGGCAATGATCGTGACCATGCGCGGCGACTGGGCGGAATTCAACCCTTGGCAGGTGCCGATGGGGCGTGCGGCGAAAAACGTGCTCGAGGAAATGGGCGTGCTCGTCACCCGTGCCGACCGTGAAGAGGACATCCTGCCGCTCGCCGAGGGAGTGCTGCGTATCGTCTACAACACCCTTCGCCCGGCGGCGCTGCTGATCGGGCAGCGGCTGCTCGGCGCCAAGACCTTCGATGACTGAAGGCTTGCGAGGACCGGACATGGCGGCCAAGACATCGAAGGGCAAACCGAAGGCGCTGGACCGGCGCGTGGTGGTCAGGATGCTGCTCACCGGCCGCGGCGAGTTGCTGGTGATCGCGGGACTGGGCGCGCCGGCGTGGGATGCAACGGACGCCGGCGATCATCCACTAAACTTCCCGCTCTGGGGCGGCATGGGCGGCGCCGCGACGATCGGTTTGGGGCTGGCGCTGGCGCAGCCTGATCGTCGGGTGCTGGTGCTTACCGGCGACGGCGAACTGCTGATGGGAATGGGCTCGCTCGCCACCATCGGCGCGCAGCGCCCGCGCAATCTTTCGGTGGTAGTGCTGGACAACGAACGCTATGGTGAGACCGGCATGCAGGCGTCGCACACAGCGTTCGGGGTCGACCTCGCCGCGGTGGCAAAGGCCTGCGGCTTTGTCTCGGCGACACTGGTCACCAAGATCGAGCAGGTCAGTCGGCTTCGCACGGACCTCCACCGTGCCGACGGTCCGCTGTTCGCACAGGTCAAGGTCGCCCCCGACAAGCTTCCGCTGGTGCTGCCGCCGCGCGACGGGGCGCATCTGAAGGACCGCTTCCGCGAAAAGTTACTCGGAAAGGACGCCCACTTTCAGCGTTGACGAAAACGGGGCCGTCGCAGTGCTCCTTGAGCAACACCCTGACGTCCTCCTCGGAGAGCTTGTGCGGTCTACGGCAGTCGGGGCACAACGCCCGCGCGCAAACCAATTCGGGACGATGGCCGGGCCTATACTTGCGCATGCGCCCGATCTTGAGTGACAGGCCATGAAGAAAGTCGCACTTCCCTCGGGCGAAAGAGTATCCGCGCTGGGGCTGGGCACCTGGTATATGGGCGAGAACAAGGCGAGCCGCGCCGAGGAAATCGCCACGCTCAGGCTCGGCCTGGATCTTGGCATCACGCTCATCGATACGGCAGAGATGTACGGCGAGGGCAAGGCGGAGGAACTGATCGGCGAAGCGATCAACGGCCGGCGCGACGAGGTCTTCCTGGTAAGCAAGGTCTATCCGCACAACGCCACGCGCAAAGGAGCAGTGGCCGCGTGCGAGCGCAGCCTCCAGCGGCTGGGCACCGACCGCATCGATCTTTATCTGCTGCATTGGCGCGGGAGCGTGCCTTTCGCCGAAACCATGGAGGCATTCATGGCGCTGCAGAAATCCGGCAAGGTCCGCCACTACGGCGTGAGCAACCTGGATCTCGAGGACATGCAGGAACTGTGGTCCGAGCCCGGCGGCAAGGGCGTGGCAACCGACCAGTTGCTCTACAACCTCACCCGCCGCGGCATCGAATGGGAACTGTCGCCGTGGCTGCACAGGCGGCGAATTCCGTTGATGGCGTACTCGCCGATCGAGCAGGGGCGGCTGGCGCACAACCCGAAACTTGTCGGTTTCGCACGCCGCCACGCCATGACTCCAGCGCAAGCAGCGCTCGCGTGGCTGCTCGCCAACGATGACATCATCGCCATCCCGAAGACCGGCAAGCGCGAGCGGCTGAAAGAAAATTTCGGCGCACTCGACCGCCCGCTGACGAAAGAGCAACTCGCGGAACTCGATCGCCTGTTTCCGCCGCCACAAGGACCGGCGCCGCTGGAAATGCTCTAGGGCGTGACCGTCGAACGATGCTGCGACGCGCGCCGGTATCTTCAGTCGAACCTGAACCCCGGCGTGCGCGTGTAGTGGTGCAATCCCTCGTCCTGGATGACCAGCGAGCGCATGCGTTTCACGCCGCGGTTGTGGTGCGAGTGCAGCAGCGTGGCCGGTGTGATCTGTGCGGCGCCCGTGGACCAGTTCACACGCTGCCCGCCGATCATCGAATAGATGCCTTCGCCCTGGATTGCCAGCGTCACCGCCACGCCGTTGTGGCGATGCGGGCGCTGGTCGCAACCCGGCGCGAGCGTGTTGATCGCGCCGTTGATCGTAGGGATGGTCGCGTAGCCCGGCGCCAGCGCCGCGGTTGAGAACATCACCGAGTAGCCGGTGGTGTTTTCGTTGGCCGGGCGCTGCCAGACGGCTTCGAAGCGCCGCTCGATCTCTTGCGCAGGCCAGTGCACCGTATCCACTACCGACTCTTGCGGCGCGGGCGGTCTCAGCCGCTCGAAGGCGAGCAGCGGCTCATTGGTCGCGACGAACAACAGGCAGTCGGTGGCGGCCGCGCGGTGCATGGATTCGCTGCCACCGGGAAAGCAGAACACGTCTCCCGCACCCCACGCGATCATGTCGGCTGCATTGCGGCTCTCGCCGCTTCCCGTCATGACGTAGTAGATCGCGCCGGAGGCCGGAAAGGCCGCGCGCAATTGTTCGCCGGCACGGATCTTCAGATAATGGCACAGCAGCGTGGGCGTGGTGGCCGGATACGGTGTGCCGAGATCCCCGGCGGCATCCAGTGCCATTGCACCGGTCGGTGTTGCCGGATCAAAGGCCCGGTCGCGCTCGGCCAGGAACTGCCGCGCCGGTACCGGCGGATAGCCGAAGGTGAACGGGTTTTCCGATGTGTGGTAGCGGGCGTGGCTCGCATATGGCGTTTGTGGCTCGGCCCGGGTTCGGGCGACGTCCTTGACGGTCATGGCGGTCCTCTTCGTGAATTGCTCTCACCCGATAATATACCGCCGGCAGAAAGAAATTGTTTGGTGCGAATTCGCGCTGCTGTGCCGGACGCGCCGTGAGCCAGCGGCCGGCAATCGGCGGGACCCGCGTTCTCTCTCTGCTCAGGACGAATGCGCCGTGCCCGCCATGATGCGTTTTTGGGGAGGCGCGACCCGATCCGGCTTCGGGGTAACAAACGGTCGCACGGCTTCATAGGCCCGCGCAGCCTGCAGCACCCGCACATCGGCGAATTTGTCTCCCACCAGTTGCATCGCCACCGGCAGTCCTTCGCGCGTGAATCCGCACGGCACGGTGGCGGCCGGCTGCTGCGAGAGATTGAAGGGATAAGTGAAGGGAGACCATTCCCACCAGCGGGTCCGATCGGAGCCCGGCGGCACTTCGTGCCCGGCTTCGAAGGCCGGGACCGCGAGTTGCGGCGTGATCAGCAGGTCAAAGTCCCGGTGCAGCATGCACATACGGCGCGCGAAGGCCTCGCGCGCGCGCTCGATCTGCCGATAGTCGAGGGCGTTCAGGCTAAAACCGGGCTCCGCAAGTTCGAGCAACGGCGGATCGACGAGCGCGCGTTGCGTTGCAGTCATGGGCGCAATCGCCAGCGCCAGCGCGACCGACCACAACGGCTGCATGATGGTAATCGGGTCTTCGAGTTCGAGATCGAGCTCCTCGACCCGCGCACCGAGCGATTCGAAGGCACGTGCCCCCTTTTCAACCAGCGCGGCGACCTCCGGGTCAACGCGGGCGTAACCCAGCGTGCGGCTGTAGCCGATGCGGAAGCCCTTCACCCCGGAATCGAGGCCCTGCCGGTAGTCGATGTTCAGTGCCGGCGCCTGGTACCAGTCGCGCGGATCCGGGCGAGCGATCACGGTAAGCATCAGCGCAGCATCGGCCACGTTGCGAGAGATCGGCCCCTGGTGCCAAAGCGTGCCGGCAGGTGAATGCGGATGGGCCGGGACAATGCCAAACGTCGGCTTGAAGCCGAACAGGCCGCAGAACCCCGCAGGGATGCGGATCGAACCGCCGCCGTCCGTGGCGATGTGCATCGCGCCCATGCCAAAAGCGGCCGCGACGGCGGCGCCGCCGCTGCTGCCACCGGGCGTAAGACGCGTATCCCAGGGATTGACGGTGATGCCGGTCAATGGACTGTCCGTTACGCCCTTCCAGCCAAATTCCGGTGTAGTGGTCTTGCCGAGAAATACCGCTCCCTGTTCCTTCATGCGCGCTACCGGCGGAGCGTCTTCCGTCCACGGCTGTTTCGGATCGA
>CAZYTR010000367.1:0-22614 GCA_964650365.1 uncultured Alcaligenaceae bacterium
GTGGAGGAAACGCCTACGAACATGAGCCCGTCGAAGCGGGGATCGCGGCTCACCAGCGCCTGATAACAGCTTTCCTGATCGAGTTGCATGCGCCCATGTTGCCCGCTCTCGCGGGCGGGCGCTAGCCATATTCGGACATGCAGTTCTAACCCGAAAGGCCTTCAACGCTAAGGACGCAAAGGAAAACTGGCAGGAATACTGTTCTTACGACATTCACGGCATTCACGACATTCACGGCCTGTGAGTTCTCCCTTCAGTTTGGCCGCGCTAAACTGACATCCGTGTCCGATCCCCCGCGCAAAATCATCCACCTCGACATGGACGCGTTCTATGCGTCGGTCGAGCAACGCGAGGACCCGTCTTTGCGCGGCAAACCCGTCGCAGTAGGCGGTTCTCCGCAGTCGCGCGGCGTGGTCGCTGCCTGCAGTTACGAAGCGCGCAAGTTCGGCGTGCGCTCCGCGATGCCGATGGCGCGCGCGGTGCGGCAGTGCCCGGATCTGGTGATCGTCCGCCCTGATTTCACGTTGTACAAGACGGTATCGCAGCAGGTGATGAGCATTCTTCGCTCCGTCACGGCGCTTGTTGAGCCCTTGTCGCTGGACGAGGCCTACCTGGATGTCACAGCGAACCTTCTGAACGAGCCACTGGCGATGGAAGTCGCCAAACACCTGAAGGCGCGTATCTGCGACGAGTTGTCGCTCACCGCATCGGCCGGTGTCGCGCCGAACAAGTTCCTGGCCAAGATCGCCTCCGGCTGGAAGAAACCTGACGGCCTGACGGTGATTGCGCCCGAACGCGTCGAATCGTTCCTGCACAAGCTGCCGGTGGAAGCCTTGTGGGGCGTCGGGCCGGTGACGGCGAAAAAACTGCACGCGATCGGTGTGGTGAGGCTGGTGGATGTGCGTTCCGCCGATCGGGCGCTGCTGACGCGGACCGTGGGCAGCTTGGCGGCGTGGCTGGTGCGGCTGTCGCATGGAGACGACCCGCGCAAGGTGACGCCGGACCGGCCGTGGAAGTCAATTTCTGCGGAGGATACCTATGCGACGGATCTGGAAGATCTAAACGTGATGCGCGCCGAAATCGAGAGGTTGGCGAGGCAGGTGGCCGGTTCAATGCAGAGGAAGGGGCTGCTGGCGCGCACGGTGACCGTCAAGGTGCGCTACGCGGACTTCACGACCGTCACGCGCAACTATACAAAGGAGCCGGCAACGCAGGATGCGGCGAGGATCGCGGAACGAGCGTTGATGTTGCTGGACCGCACCGACGCGTCAAAGCGCACGGTACGTCTGCTTGGGGTTGGGGCGCACGGCCTCATGGAGAACGACGACCTTTCGCCGACATCTCAATTACTGCCGCTCGAATCCCTGTCGTAGACGTCCAAGTATCTCATCTGTGGAAAATCTCTAAAGGTGGTTGGCAGCCGATGCAGTCGCGAAACCCGACACTGTCCACAGCCCCCAGCCGATCAGCAAAATCCCAATAAAGCGGCTCAGCCGGGTGCTCGCGGGGATCAGCTTTTCCGCGGCCACGTAGAGCGCCAGCCCTACGATCCAGCGCAGTTCCATGACGCCGCCGTAGAACAGAAGCCCCATCAGCACCCAGCAACAGCCCAGGCAATAGAGCCCATGCGACAGGCCCATGCGCAGTGCGCCGCCATATCCTTTGCGCCAGTTCCGCGCAAAGAACATCAGAGGTGTCTGGCACTTGCGCAGGCAGGCCTGCTTGAGTGGCGACAGCTGGTAGAGTCCCGCGGCGATCAACAGTGCCGCACCCATCGTTGTACTGATCACCGCCATCATGCCGGTCAACGGCACGAGCTCGTGAAAGGTCATTTGCAGCGCCACGGTGGCGGCGCTGAAGGCGGTCCAGATGGCGGCATAGCCGGCGACGAATATCGCGAGTGGCGCAACTGCCGCACCCTTCTGGGCAAACTTCCGGCTGAGCGCGCCGTAGGTGAGAATCGCGGGCGCTGCGGAGGGCAGCATCATCGCCAGCATCATGGTCCACCACATGATGAAGAGCAGCACGGCATAGGCCAACGAGCCCGGCTCGGGCGAAGCAGGCGACATCAGCGCATCGCCCGTGTGAAATGTAGCCCAAAGACCCAAAGCCGTCACAATTGCAAGTGCGGCAAGCACGACGCGCCGCTCGTTCATCGCGGCGCGCTGCAACAGCGTATCGGGAAGCGCGGAGCCGTCGTGGCTCATCTGACAACGCCGCGCCCGGTCATATGCAGCATCGCCATGTGCGCATGTTTGCCGACTGTGTTAAGGGCGATAGGGCCCGCGGATTTTACCGTTCCGCTTGCATATTCAGCCTCGGCATATTCAAACCCCTGGCGCAGGGAAACCTTGGCGTAGTGCGGCTGGCCGGTGACGGGATTGCGGATCGCCTCGGTCTTGATCTCAACTACGCCGGGCACGCTGACATGGCCGTCGCATGACTTCATGTCGGCTTTGAATTCAATCTTCTTGAACATCGGCGTGTGCACCTTGTCGCACATCGACACGAAGACCTGGAAGAAGGTGGCGCCCGGCTCGGTGTCCTGGCCCGACATGATCTTGAGGAGCGCCTCGCGCTGCTCAGGCGTGGCGCGCTCGTCGACGATGGGTTGGATTTCGCCGTGGCCCATGTGGATCGGGCCCGGCCAGGCGGCGGTCGCGGCCAAGCGCAGACCGTCGAGTTTCACCTTGCCGTAATGGCCTTTCTCGATCTGTATGCCAACCGCCGCGCGGCAGGTGCCATCGGTTGGCAGGGCGTTGAATTGGCAGGGGCAACCATAAGAGCAATTGCAGGACGCGATCTCGGGACCGCGGATCATCCAATCAGTGTGAGCCATGTGCTCCTCCTTTGCGGTTTGAAAGCTATCTAGTGAATGACGCCGCCGCCGTGATGGCGTAGGCGGTTGAACTGGCCGTAACTATCCTTGAGCGTGAAAGCGATGGCGCCTTCGGTGGTGCAGCTCCCGCTGCCGATTTCTGCAATGTCGAACTCGATGCCGCCGGGCAATTCGATGCGGACCCGGTGATCCTGGCCAGTGGCCGGGCTCTTGATCGGGCGGCCCGCGGTTTCGAGTACACCGGGAATGGAGGCCGTCGCCTTGCGGGCGCCGATGTCGATCTCAAACCTGATAGGTTTGTAAAGCGTCGGATGGTGGGTATCCGACATGGTGCTGTAGACCCACCAGTGATTGGCGGCCTCCTCGGTTTCGCCGCCATGCAGGATCGTATCCAGCGCCTCGCGCTGTTTCGAATTTGCCTGCTCGTCGATGATGACTTGCAATTGACCCTTGCCCTCGAAGATGGGTCCGGGCCAGGAATAGATTATCGCGGCCCGCAGACCGTCGAGCTTCAGGCCGCCAAAATGACCTTTCTCGATCTCCAACACCTCGAAACCCCGACAAGCGCCATGGGTCGGCAGGCTTTCGAACTGGCAGGGGCAGCCATAGTCACAATTGCAGTTACCGAATGACTTGCCTACGATCAGCCAATCGACGTGTGCCATGGCGTTCTCCCAACACGCGTTACCGGCAGCCAAAGATAGCGCAATTCCCCATCAGTGTCATTTTGGTTTGGCACAGTGAGTTTCAACTCACCCTTCACTCATTCACACCTTCGCCCCGGCTTTTCAGGCCGCCGGATTCGGAAAGCGCAACTGAATCTGTCTAATCTCGTCCAGCGTCTCTGTGTCGAGCGTGAGTTGCGCCGCGGCGATGTCCTCTTTGAGTTGCGCCATCGAGGTTGCGCCGATGATTGAAGCACCCATGAACCAGCGGCTCGCCACATATCCAAGGGCCAACTGCACCAGCGTCAGTCCGCGCCGCATGGCGAGTGCCGCGTAGGCATCCACTGCCTCGCTGACCATCGGTTTGCGAAAGCGCAGGCCGAGCGAATCGAAAAGCGTGAAGCGCGTCCCCGCCGGCTTCGCCCCGCCCATGTATTTCCCGGAGAGAATGCCGGCCGCAAGAGGACTGTACGCAAGCAGCGATATGTTTTCCCGAAACAGCGTCTCCGCGAGGTCATTGTCGACATTGCGCGAAAGCAGGCTGTAGCTGTTCTGGAGCGAGACCGGGCCCGGGAGGCCCAGTTCCCTGGCTGCACGGCGGAATTCGCACACCCCCCAGGCCGTCTCGTTCGATAGGCCGTAGTAGCGGATCTTCCCGGCCTTGACCATCGCAGCCATGCCTGCCACCTGCTCGTGAATCGTGGGGCCGTCCTTTTCCTTGGTGGGATCGAACGCGGTCGCTCCAAAATTCGGTACGTTTCGTTGCGGCCAGTGGATCTGGTAAAGGTCGATGTAATCGGTCTGCAGGCGTTCGAGGCTGGTATCCACCGCATCGGCGATCACATCCGGCGTCAGGTCGGTGCGCCCGTCGCGGATCCAGTCGCGGCGGCCCGGTCCGGCGACCTTCGTCGCGACGTACAGGCGATCCCGCTGCTGGCGTGCGAGCCAGGTGCCCAGATATTTTTCGGTGCGCCCCTGAGTCTTGGCGTTCGGCGGCACCGGATACATCTCCGCGGTATCGATGAAGTTGATGCCCTCACCCATCGCATAGTCGAGCTGTTCGTGGGCCTCGACCTCGGTATTCTGCTCGCCCCAGGTCATGGTGCCGAGGCAGACCCGCGAGACGTTCATGTCGGTGCCGGGCAGGATTTTGAATTGCATAACAGGCTCCGGTTCGAAAACAAGGGCCCTAGAGTAGCCGAATCCGCCGTGACCGTCAGGCGGTAAGGAAAGCGGGGTCAGGCGTGGCGGCAAAATCCAGGCATTGAGTCACGCGTTGAAATGTCAGTTTTCACCGTTTTCGTTCACCACCTTGCTCACGGTAGAGATCAGCTCGCGTGCGCCCCGCGATGCTGTTGCCTCTTTATCGCAGGCTGCTAATGGGTGACTCCAATGTTTTGTTTTTCAAACCTGACCCGCTGGGTTCCCGGTTCCCGCGAAACGGATGATGTTCGTTCAGCCAGTCGTTGCGAACGCGAAGTCGCTGATGTGGGATCCCCCTTCGGATTCCTGTCGGGAAAGCGGAGCGAATCGCGGTCCCGTTCCGAGATCCGCCACGTGCGGGGTCGCTCTTGATTGGGGTTGATTCATGTTTTGGTCCCAAAAGACAAAGCGGCGCTTTTGTTCGTGCCAGCGGCCGATGGTCGTCAAATCGTCCAGCAATCCGTTGTAGCAGGCCCCGTGCAGCAACGAATTCAGTGGCAGCACCTTGCGTTCGAGCAAAGCCTTTTGCGCCGCCGTGAGCTGGGGCTTCGCTTGTGCGACCGGCCGGTCGCCGATCGGCGTTGAAGATTCGGTCATGTTGGCACTCCTTTCGGTTCGGAGAACCCACCCTGCCTTTTCGGACGTCCCGTGGCGTTTCCGGTATATGCCTATTCGACGCGCTTCTCACCCTCAAGCACAGTGAAATCCGCCATATGGCGGAAATGGCATGACAGACGGTTTGCGGAGCTAGTGGCCGCAGTAAGGAGCGTGCAAAAGCGCGGAACGAACGGTAGACAAAACGTCGGCTGTATCGGTCCATAGGACACAGTACGGCGGGAGCAAAGGTGAAAACGAGCACCACCGGTGCCCGGTCTGATTTCACTATCGCGGTACTGCCCATTCACGCAGACGATTTGCTTCAGGGTTCCAACGACCTAAGCGCATATGGTCAGGTTGAACTGTCCCCAATACCTCTCGGAAAAGGGCTCGAGTCGCTGCAAGCCCACCGGATCCGCTCTTTGCCAAGTCGATGCACACGGAAGGAACCTCCGCAACGACGCGATACCATGGCATTGCAGCCATTGTGGAACCGGAATTACTATGCGCTTTTACTACGATTGACCCTATCGTGCGTTCTTTTCAGGAAAACTGACATGCTGCGGACCCTGTCTCGATATGCCGGGAAAACCGTCGGCGCCGCGTCTGGCGTTGCGGCGTGCGGATTATGGCTCTGGGCCCTTGGAACCCCTCAGGGCACCTTTTCACTCTCTGCCGTGCATATCGCGATCGGCGTACTGATGATGCTGTTTGCCATATTTGCAGTGATCGCGTCGGTACGCGGTCACGGCCTCGCTCTGATGATCATGTTCATCATGTCTTTTTTCCCGGTTGGCGGTTACCTTTTTGGCATCCCCCACTGGCTGCGCTGGATCGGTGTATCAAATATTGGTTTCCTGGTGGCCGGTCTGATGATTTTGTATTCGACTCGGAAGACGGCGGAGCGACAGGCGTCCGTCACCGATCAAGGAGATCGGTAGCGGCGACCGGCCGGCAGGGCTCATGCAAGAAACAAGACCTGACCCCATCTTGCCTTTTATGCAATTATGCAGGCCTGACCCCATTTTGCCGGGCCATCAGTTCATCAGCGCCCGGTAGAGAAACGGCAGGCTGACGTCCATCCGGTAGTCGATGTCGGAGTGGTCGTCGTCGAATTCCTCGTAGCGGTGCCGGATGCCTGCCTCGGCCAGGCGCTGCGACAGCATGCGCGAGCCGTAGTGGATGTGGTACTGGTCGCGCCAGCCGCAGTCGATGTAGATGCCGCGCAGTGACTTCAGGTTGGCCCGGTATCTCGAAACGAGATTGATCGGGTCGTGGCGGCGCCAGTTGCGCCAGCGCTCTGCGATGGCTTCGCCGGATTCGGCGTTGAAGGGGATGCGGAAGCCGAGCGGCGCGCGCGGGTCGGGGTCGTAGGTGGCGGCCATGCAGAGGTTCATGATGGCGTGGCCTTCCTTCCCCGAGAGCTTCTCCGTCTTCCACACATGCGTGAGGAATCGCTTGATGCGCCCGTCGTCCAAACCTTTGGCCAAACCCTTGCGGCGCGCCTCGCGGCGAGCGTCGTATGCACCGGCCTTGCGCTTGGGCGCGCGGTACTTGGCAAGCTCGTTCAGGGTGTTCGGCCAGTCGTGCCAGTACACGAAATCGAAATACGCGTCCCCGGAATGGTCGGCGATGGCGCCCCAGTACTTCGCGTACTTCATGCCGTGGATGATCGCGCCGTAGCCACCGGAGGACTTGCCGAAGCAGGCGCGGTGCTCGCGGCCCGCGAGGGTGCGGAATTCCCGATCGACGAAAGGAATGATCTCGCGCGTGAGGTAGTCGGCGTAGTTGCCGATTGCGGAGGAGTTCACGTACTGGTTGCCGCCGAGCGCGGTGAAGCAGTCCGGGAAGACGATGATGGCGGGCCCCATCTTCTGCTCGCGGATGAGGCGCGCGGCGCGCTCGGGGACGTTGTCGCCGAAGGGTTTCCAGTTGGCGTGCGAGAGGCCGGAGCCGGTGAAGCCGACGAGGTCGTAGAGCACCGGGAAGCGGCGAGCGCGACCTTCGTCGTACTGCGGCGGCAGCCAGACGCCGAGCTTGCGCACGTGTGGATCGCCGAGCGGGTTATCCTTGAGGATCTTCGAGCGGTGCTCGAGAACGACGAAGGTTCCGGCGTGACCTTTGGGGCGTTTCAGGGACATGATTCAACGATTATCTACCACGACCGCCAGCCCTTGTGCAGCGGGAAGAAGAGCCCGCGGCTCGCGCCGCCGAGCGCCGCCGCGTAGGCGTCGAGCTGGGCAGCATAGCGCTCCTGTTCCTGGTCCAGGAATCCTTCGATATCCGCCCCTTCGTGGCGGCTGGTCTTGAAGTCCACCACCCACCGGGTTCCGTTCGCATCGCGAATCATGCGATCGATCACATAACTGCGATCCCGCGTGCGAACGCGGTACTCGCTCTTCGCCTCGGGGTGCGTTCCGAGAATCCAGCGGCCTTTCGGATCGGCGATCGCGTTTCGCAAAGCCTCCAGTACCCGCTCCGTTGCCGCTTCCAGTTCGGCGCCGCTCACACCTCGCGCTGAAAGTTGGCCTCGTACGGTTGCGCGGACGCGCGTTACCCGAACCGCGTCCCAGCCCTTCAGTTCATCGTCGGCGATACGATGGAGCCACGCGTGGACGACAGTGCCCATGTGCCGCGCCGTTTCCCCGACCCAGGAGAATTCGATCTGCTCCTCTTCCCTCCCCTTCTCGGCTGATTTCCACTCCGTCGCCTTCGGTGCCTCGGGCACTTCATAGTGCGCCGGAAGTCTGCGTAGCCTCCCCGCGGGCATCGGCGTTTTCACTTCTGACCCCGCAACCACTGTCACAGGCAATCTGACCGCATCCTCCAACGCCCGCCAGGCGATCCCTAGCAAACTTCTCTTCGAAGGCATCTTCAACACCCCATCTTCATCGACCTTGAGACACGCCAGCAGGTGCAGCCGCGACTCAGCACGCGTCGCCGCGACATAGAACAAGCGACCCGCCTCGATGTCCTCCGCCACTTTGTCCAGGTCCCGCACATACTGGTATAGCGGTTCCTTGTCCCCGCCCGTCTCGTCGATCGGCGCGAGCAGCAACCTGCCCCCCGGTAAGCTCCGCCAGGCAAATAGCGGCTTCCTCCCCGATCGCGGCGGACGATCCAGCCCGGGCACGATCACGGTGTCGAATTCCAGGCCCTTCGCTTTGTGGATGGTCATGATCTCGACCGCGTCTGGCCCCGCATTGACGTCGGGCAGCGCGTAAAGCTTCTCCAGGCTCTCGCCCAAAGCGGAGAAATCGGCCAGCTCGCCCGCCTCTTCCAGGCGCTCGAGCTCATCGAGGAAGATCTCCGCATCTTCGAGATCGGTGACGTCCTCGACGCAAGCCGGTCCGCCCAGGGCGAGCCAGACGCCTTCGACGCGATCACGCAACGTTCCGCGTAACCTGTCAGCGAGAGCAGGAGCGAGCACCTCGCGCATGCGCGCAAGCCGCGGCGCATCCTGCATCAGCTCCCAGATCGTCTGTTTGTCCCTGCCCTCGAAGAAAGCGGCGAGTTCATCCAGAGTGAGCCCGCACCACGGCGCCCGCAGGATCGCGAGCCAGGCGACGCGATCGGCAACATGGGTGAGCGCGCGCGTGAGCGCGTAGAGGTCCTGCACCACCTGTTTTTCGCCCAACTGTTCGATCTCCACCGCGCGAAAACGGATGCCGGCGTCTTTTAGCGCCGGAACGATGGCATCGAGATGACTGCGATTTCGCACCAGGATCGCGGTCTTGCCTTGCGCCACCTTCACCAGTTCGACCACGCGCTCTGCTTCGCCCTCCCTGTCGGCGAAAGTCTCCAGCCGCGGCTCGCCGCCCGGTGCGGCCTCGTGGAACGGCACAGAAGGCGAATAGGGCACGGCTCCGGAAGATTCATCCTCCGCCGCGGGCAGCACATGCGGAAACACCTGGTTCACCCACTCAACGATTTTCGCTTGCGAGCGAAAATTGGTGGAAAGCGTCAAAGGCTCGAGCCTGACGCCCGACAGCCCCGCGCGCCGCGCGTGTAGGAAGAGGCCCACCTGCGCATCTCGAAAACGATAGATGGACTGCATCGGATCGCCGACGACGAATAGCGTGCGTCCGTCGCCCGCCTCCCACCCCGCCGTGAGGCGCTCGAGCAACTCCCACTGCGAGTTGGACGTGTCCTGGAACTCGTCGACAAGAAGATGGCGTATGCGCGCGTCCATCGAGAGAAGCAAATCAGTGGGCTCGTCCGATGTGCCGAGTGCGGCGAGCGCCCCGTGCGCGATCTGGGTGAAATCCACCTCGCCGCGCTCGCCGAAGAGCGCGAGCAACTGCACCATGGCGGGCTTGAGCAGCGCGAGGATCGCACCCAACGCCTCCCACTGAGTCTCGGTGTAACGGGGCGGCGGCGCCGCACGCAACGCAACCAGCGCTTCGCGCAAGCCGGGAATGGCGACGAGTTCTGGCGGCGCGGGCTTGGGTTTCTTGCGCCAGGTGCCCTCCTTGGTAAGAAGTTCCTTCGCCAGATCCACTGACGCCTGCGGATAGAGCGCTTGCGCGTTGCGGATGAGCCGGTCCCGTTCCGCGGCGAGTGTGGCTTCCAGCTCCTCGCGCGTCGGCTCATCGCCGGTCTTGCGCAACCACTGGTCGCGCCGCTCGAGCATTCCGGCAAGGAGGCTCGTGGCGTCGGCGACGTTGTTGTCCAGGTGCGCGAGCAGCCGCGCTACCGGTGGCGTGAGATCGGCGAGCGTGCGTGCCGCCGCTTCCTCGTACATCTCCGTTGCGTCCTCGGCCACCGCCGGCTGCGCGCCGAACTTCGCGAGCACCGGCATCTGCCGGGTGAGCGATGCACACAGCGCGTCGATGGTCTGGATGCGAAGTCGCGGCGCGAGTTCGGGCGAGAGATTTTCGATCACGCGCTTGCGCATTTCCGCGGCGGCTTTCTTGGTGAAGGTTATGGCGACGATCTCCTCTGGCTTCTCTACCGTCTCGATAAGCTTCAGGTAACGCTGCACCAGCAGCTCGGTCTTTCCCGAGCCCGCCGGCGCCTGAACGATAAACGAGCGACGCGCGTCGAGCGCGGCTTCGCGCTCCCTATGGTCGGCCGGATCAGTCATCGGCGTCACCGTCGTCTTCCGCCAGCGCATTCACCTTTTCATACACTCTGCACAGCGTTTGAAGATCGCAGTAGCGGCAGGTCTGAAGAAGCTTCTTGGGATCGACGCGCGCATCGCCCGAAGCGAAGCCCGATCCCAGGGCGTCGAGTTCCTTTTTCCAGCCTTCGACCAGCCCATCCCAATCCTTCGCCTGCTTCACCTCGGGAATGACATCCTTCCCCTCCGAGAAGCCCATGTAGCGCATCTCGCCGGTCTTGAGCCTGGCGAAGGCGACGGCGGCGATATCTTCACTTGCGTTCAGCGCATAAAGCGGCAACTGGGGATCGTCGGGACGCTCACCGATCCATTCTTTCGGCGTCGGCTTTCCTGCCTTGTAGTCGATGAGCGCGTGGCCGCCGGCTTTAAGCTTGTCCATGCGGTCGATGCGGCCGTTCAGTTCCAGTCCGGCAACCGCGAGCTTGCGTTTTTCTTCCATCGCGACGACTTCAAATGAAGGACGGCCGCGCTCCACTTCGAGCCATTCGTGCGCAAGTTTCGCGAGACGCTTGCGTTCGAGGCCGGCGAAAGGTTCTTCGAGCTTCGCCTCGCGAACCGCAACGGCGGCAGCGCGCTCGATGACAGGAACACAGTCGCCCTGAAGTCCCTCGCTACCTTTCAACTCGCTCCACAGGTCTTTCATCAATGTGTGCAACAGCAGGCCGCGGGCGCGCGCGTCCAGGCCAGCAACAGGTTCTTCCAGACTCTCCGCAGCCAGACGATGGCGCGCAAAAGCACGAAACGGACAGGCGGCCTGGTCGGAGAGAATCCTGGTTCCACCTCTGGGTGTCTTCGTTGCGAGTGCCGGCGCCTGTCCGTCCGGCACGGTCTCGGTCCTGCGAGCGGCGAAGATCAGGTCGCGGTAGCGCTCGAAAGTCTTTGCCTCCGGCGTTCCCAATGGAACGGCGGAAATCAACGGGGATACGAGCAGCGCCCTGTCCTTTTCCATCGTGGGATGCGAGACGACGACCTCTTCCGCCGCAGCCAGCCACCCGGCGGTGATGCGAATGCCGCGCGCAAGGGTCGCTTCCGCGGAAGCCTCGGGAATCCCCGCCTTGCGCTGCAAGGCGGGGGGAATGAAAGGATTGGGCGCCGCGGCGAGCGGCCAGGCTTCGTCGGTGAGGCCGCTCACCCACAATGCGTCGAACTCGAGCCCCGCCGATTCGAGCACGCCGAGCACCTGGATCGGCGCGTCCGGCGTTTCGGGCTGGAACAGGGTGTCGGTGCAAAGGCGGCGCAATCGCGCGAGCGCCTGTGCGAACGACATCTTCGCTACGACACGTTCGAGCTTGGCGAATTCGGCGAGCGCCTCGTTGAACTTGGCCCGGGTCTGGAATTCGTCGGAGTCCAGGCCGCGCTCGCCGGGAAAGCCCGCCGCGTCGAGGAGCGCGGTGAAGTGCCGTCCCCAGTCGTGCGGCGAGCGCTCGCCACCGGGTTGCTCGCGCACAAGGTCGAAAAGCGCTTCCAGCGTTGCGCGCAGTAACGGTGCGCCCTCGATCAGTGCCACCAGCTTGCCGAGCGTTACATGCGAAGGCGCCCGCTTGCGCATCCCGGCGTCGAGCCGCGCGCGCACTGAAAGTTCAGGCCCGGCGCCGGCGAGGAACGGCGAGCGGATCAGCTTGCTCGCCTGCTCGAAGGGAATCTCGCCTGAAGCGAGTTCGAGGATTGAAAGCGCCGCGTGCGCAAGCGGGTAGTCGGCGAGCGGCGCGCCCAGCGAAATATTGAACGGCAGCGCCTTCCGCTCCGCGCCAGGAAGGTGACGGGCCGGGTGCATGACGCGCGCAAATACGCGCGCCACTTCCTTGCGACGCTGCCCCAGATCGGGAACCACGACGCCGATGCGCACCCTCTGCTCCGCCTCAAGTGTTCCCTTGTCCCCAGCCCTCTGCTCCGCTCCAAGTGTTCCCCTGTCCCGTTGAGGGAGAGGGGGTAAGGTGAAGCTCTTGAGCTTTGCGCGCGCCCAGCTCGCGGCCGCTTCCAGTTCCTCGCGCGCCGAGGGGAAGGCAATGCGGCTCGCCTCCGATTGCTTTGCCTCCGACGCGCAACTGCGCACCTCGATGCCCTGCTTCGCGCAGGCACCCAGAAAGTCCTGCACCTGCGGCGGCATGACGTCGAAGGCGTAGGCGACGAAAAGTTTCGGTTTCCTGAGCGCCGCCTCTTTGAGCAGCGGCGCAACGACGTCGGCAAGGCGCGCCGCGTCAGTGTTGCCTTCCTTCTCGCAACGCCTCGCGTAGTCCCTCGCCCACTCGCTGAAAGCCCTGGCGTCTTCGTTTCCCGGAAAGCTCCCCAGCGCTCCCGAAATGCGCCACCCGTGCGCGAGTCCCCAGGCGTTGCGGCAGTCGGCCGCGGCCCGCGGCACGGCGAGGAGCGCCTCTCCCCACTCGCTCGCGCGGATCGCCGCCTCCCACAGCACTTGTTCCTGCGCGCCGGTGAGGAGCAGCGGAAGCTGCGCCGAGATATCGGAGTACAGCGCATCCTCGAATAGCCTCTCGACGAACACGCCGAACGGAAGGATGTCTGCGGTTTCCCAGGCCGTGAGGCCGGACTCGATTTGCTGCTCGTCGAACTCGCGCGCAAGTGCCTGCGCGAGGCGCCGGTTCGGCGTGACGACGGCAATGCCCTCGGAATGTCCCCTGGCGAGACGCCCGAGGAGTTCGCGCTTTTGCAATACCGGGATTTCGGCACCAACGGTCATGGCGCCTAATCTAATGGAATCCCGACCTTCCCGTTACTCAGACTGAAAGCAACCAAAAGACGGACAAACCTTGACGCAAAGGCGCGAAGGCGCAAAGAAGGACAAAAAACGAATGATAGTTGGAACCCTTGATGGACTGGCGGACATGTTTGCGTCCGAGGTAGCGAACGAGAAGCGCCCGAACGGATCTCCCGCTATTTTCGATACCTGTTCAGGTTTTCTTTGCGCCTTTGCGCCTTTGCGTCGAATCTTTTGATTCTCTGAAAGGAGCGCAATTCAGCCGCGCTCCAACAACTGCGCCTTGGCTTTGATGTCTTTCCACTCGTCGGCGTCGGGAGGAGCGTCTTTCTTTTCGGTGAGTACTGGCCAGGCC
Source organism: uncultured Alcaligenaceae bacterium (assembly GCA_964650365.1). Taxonomy (GTDB): domain Bacteria; phylum Pseudomonadota; class Gammaproteobacteria; order Burkholderiales; family JACQAP01; genus JACQAP01. Next base: position 13,495 of record CAZYTR010000367.1, read on the forward strand.
TTCGCAAGTTCGGCGTTGAGCTTGGTGAAACTGCGTTGGTTCTCCGGCACGTCGTCCTCCGCGAAGATCGCCTCGACCGGGCACTCGGCGACGCATAGCGTGCAATCGATGCATTCGTCCGGATCGATTACGAGCATGTTTGGGCCTTCGTGGAAACAATCGACCGGGCACACGTCCACGCAGTCGGTGTACTTGCACTTGATGCAGCTTTCGGTAACGACGTAGGTCATTCAAGGAATCCTTCTTGCGGGGCTGGCGAACTCCTGAGTCGATGCGATTCGCATAGTTGCGGTGTTGCGCGAAACGCGGTCCAAGGCGTGCATTCTAACAAAAAGATCCGGCCACGCCCCTGCAAATGAAGCCGCAAATACAGAATATGTCCCGGAAAGTAAAGGGGTTTATCGTTCCGCACGACTCCAGTGCGCGGCCCCGAGCGCTTCCCTTCCAAATTCTTTTTCGCTAGCATAGGTTCCACCCTTCGATTCGCGGTCCGTCCGGACAGCGTCGTTGCCGCAACCCCCGTCAAACTTTCGAGGCAATACTCAGATGAGCGAGCACATACATCACGTGACCGACGAAACTTTCGAGCCCGAGGTACTCCAGTCGCAGGTTCCTGTGCTGGTGGACTACTGGGCCGAATGGTGCGGACCGTGCAAGATGATCGCGCCCATACTCGAGGAGGTCGCAAGCGAATATTCGGGCCGCCTCAAAATCGCCAAACTGAACATAGACGAAAACCAGGGCACGCCGCCGAAGTACGGCATCCGCGGGATCCCCACATTGATGATCTTCAAGAACGGCAACATCGAGGCGACCAAGGTGGGCGCCGTCTCAAAATCCCAGTTGACAGCCTTTATTGACAGCAATATCTAAAGCCGCTAGGCTTGGCCCCGTACTGGTCAGCAAGCGCGTGAAATTGAGAGCGTTTGCGCCCGGTAGCGGGTAAGGTCCCTTCCCGCCTCGTCGTCTTCCCGACGTTTCCTTTGTATCTCATCTCGCAGGGCCCCTCTCTATGCATTTGTCCGATCTGAAAGACCTCCACGTAACCGAACTCGTGGATATGGCGATCGTGAACGAAATCGAAAACGCCAACCGGCTGCGCAAGCAGGACCTGATTTTTGCGCTCCTGAAAAACCAGGCGAAGCGCGGCGAAAGCATTTTCGGTGAAGGGACCCTCGAGGTGCTACCGGATGGATTCGGCTTCCTGCGCTCGCCCGACACCTCCTACCTCGCCGGACCGGATGACATCTACGTCAGTCCCTCGCAGATACGCAGGTTCAATCTACACACCGGCGATTCGATCGAGGGGGAGATCCGAACGCCGAAGGATGGAGAGCGCTATTTCGCGCTGGTGAAAGTCGACAAGGTCAACGCCGAACCGCCCGAGAACTCGAAACACAAAATCCTCTTCGAAAATCTTACCCCGCTCTTCCCCACCGAACAGTTCGTCATGGAGCGGGACATCAAGTCCGAAGAAAACCTCACCGGCCGTATCATCGACATCATCGCCCCGATCGGCAAGGGCCAACGCGGCCTGCTGGTATCCAGCCCGAAGAGCGGCAAGACGGTGATGCTGCAGCACGTCGCCCACTCGATCGCGGCGAATTATCCGGACGTGTATCTGATCGTGCTGCTGATCGACGAACGCCCCGAAGAAGTGACCGAAATGCAGCGATCGGTGAAGGGCGAGGTCGTATCCTCGACCTTCGACGAACCGGCCACCCGCCACGTGCAAGTGGCGGAAATGGTGCTGGAGAAGGCCAAGCGCCTGATCGAGCACAAGAAGCATGTCGTCATCCTGCTGGACTCGATCACGCGGCTGGCGCGCGCCTACAACACCGTGGTGCCGGCTTCCGGCAAGGTGCTGACCGGCGGCGTGGATGCCAACGCACTGCAGCGGCCGAAGCGCTTCTTCGGCGCCGCGCGCAACATCGAGGAAGGCGGCTCGCTTACCATCATCGCCACTGCGCTGATCGACACCGGCTCGCGGATGGACGACGTGATCTACGAAGAATTCAAAGGCACCGGCAACATGGAAATCCATCTTGACCGGCGCATGGCGGAAAAGCGCATTTACCCCTCGATCAACGTCAACCGTTCCGGTACCCGCCGCGAAGAACTGCTGATCAAGCAGGACATCCTGCAGAAAATCTGGGTGCTGCGGAAACTGCTTTACCCTATGGATGAGTTGGAGGCAACCGAGTTCCTGGTGGACAAGTTACGGTCGACCAAAAACAACGCGGACTTCTTCGACTCAATGCGGAGAGGTTGACGCCCGAGGACGAAGTCCGGCGCGCTACCCGCAAACGGCCGGCTCCGCCGGTAACGAGTCCGCGCGCTACTTCTTCGACTCAATGCGGAGAGGTTGACGCCCGAGGACGAAGTCCGGCGCGCTACCCGCAAACGGCCGGCTCCGCCGGTAACGAGTCCGCGCGCGACTTCTTCGATAGCATGCGCCGCGGCTAGAACCAGGTAACTTGTCCAAGGGTCAGTAGTTGCCTCTACCCTTTGCCCTTCACCCTTCATCCTTCCGCCTCACTTGTCCCCGGAGGGGATCATCCTCACCTGTCCCCGGAAGGGATCATCCTTGCCTTTCCACCCCTCACCGCTGTGCGGGCTTGCAAAGCCCGCGAGGCTTGGGGATAATCCGCCCCCTTTGGAAGCGCAAATCCCGCTTCCGCCAGAAAGGACCCAAAAATGAAGCCCGAGATCCACCCGGAATACCAGGAAATCGCCGTCACCTGCAGCTGCGGGAATACTTTCAAAACCCGCTCCACACTGGGCAAACCCCTGCACGTGGAAGTCTGCTCGGATTGCCACCCGTTCTACACCGGCAAGCAGAAGATCATGGACACCGCCGGCCGCGTGGAGAAATTCCGCCAGAAGTACACCAAGAAGACCGCCGCCAAGCCGCCCGCCCCTTAAGGCCCGCGTCCGGCCGGCACCCAAAAAAGGCTGCGCAAGCGGCCTTTTGCTTTTTCTGCAGGCCGGATTCTCGACGCCTACTGCGGGTCTGGGCATTAGAATAAGGCTTCCACGAGCGCGCCTGCGGCCCGGCGGGCAACGCGGCCGGCTCCGCCGGTAACGAGTCCGCGGGCGACTTGTTCGACTCATTGAGGAAAGGTTAACGTCTGCGCACGAAGTCCGGCCCGCTGCCCGCAAACGGCCGGCTCCGCCGGTAACGAGTCCGCGGGCGACTTATTCCGCGTAATGCGGTCGAACGCTGCAAACACCCGACACGACGACGATGCTTCGCCCCGCCCACTTATTGCGCAACGAAAAGCTCGCCTCGCGGCTCGGCGAAAATCCGGTACCGCTTGTTTTTCTGATCTGCCTGTCGTGGACGCTGTTCGGCCTGGTGGGCCACGACCCCTGGAAGCCGGACGAAGCCCACACCTTCGGCGTCGTCTATTTCCTGATGCAAAGCGGTGACTGGGTGGTGCCGATGCTGGCCGGCGAACCTTACATGGAGAAGCCGCCGCTGATCTACCTGACGGCGGCGTTGTTCGGTGCGCTGTTCTCGTTGATCCTGCCGCTGCACGACGCCGCCCGCCTGGTAACCGGTGCGTTCATGGGCCTCAGCTTCCTTTTCGTGGCACTGGCCGCGAAAGAACTCTACGGCGGCAACAAGAGCTGGATGGCCACGCTCATGCTGCTGGGCAGCGGCGGCCTGCTGTTACGCGGGCACCAGTTGATCAGCGACGTGGCGCTCCTGGCGGGGCTGGCGATGGGCCTGTACGCGCTCGCCTTGTCGGCGCGGCGGCCCCTGGTTGCAGGATTCTTGCTGGGTACGGGATTGGGCGTCATGTTCTTGTCCACCGGACTGGTCGAGCCCATGATGCTGCTCGCCACCATGGTGTTACTGCCGGTGTTTTCACCGCACTGGCGAACGCGCGCTTACTCACTCAGCGTGCTGGTTGCCCTGGCGGCGTTGTTGCCTTGGGCACTGATCTGGCCGGGCGCTTTGTACTGGCGCGCTCCGGAACTTTTCGCGCAGTGGTTCTGGAACGAAAACGTGTTGCGCCTCAAGGGCCTGTTTTCCTTCAACGCGCACGAGGAGTATTCCTATTACCTGAAAGTGCTGCCCTGGTTCGCCTGGCCGGCGCTGCCGTTCGCGCTGTGGACGCTGTGGACGGAAGGGTGGGCAGGATTGCGCAAACCGGGGATCCTGCTGCCGCTGATTGCCTTCGCGGCATTTTTCGGCTTCCTCAGTCTCATCGGCGAAGGCCGCGACGTACTCGGCCTGCCGCTGCTGCTGCCGCTGGCGATGCTCGCCGCCGCCTGCTTCGAGACGCTGCGGCGGGGCGCGACCAACGCGTATTACTGGTTCGCGATCATGCTTTTCACGTTCTTCGTGCTGGTAGGGTGGTTTTACTGGATGGCGATCGATTTCGGCATTCCGGCACGGCTGGGCAGGCACATGATGAAGATGCAACCGGGATTTCAGGCGCACACCCATCCGCTGGCGATCGTGATCGCGTTTGTTTTCACCGCCGCGTGGTTCGTGCTTTTGTTCAACGTCAGGCGCAGCGCCGAGCGGCCGGCGATAATCTGGGCCGCGGGCGTGACTGTCGTATGGACCCTGGTGGCGCTGCTGCTGGTGAATTACATCGATACCGGCAAGAGCTACCGCTCGATGGTCACGCGACTCGCGCAGGCCATTCCTGGCGGACACCGCTGCATCTACGGCCAGTCGCTGGGCGAGCCGCAGCGGGCGATGCTGCATTATTTTGCGAACATCATCACGGTGCGGCTGGAGAAATCCGGGCTACGCCCCGACTGCGATCTGCTGATCACCCAGGACAATTGGAAAGATTCTGGCAAGGCCGGCGGGCCCTGGGAAATGATCTGGGAAGGGCGGCGTCCAGGTGACAAGCAGGAGCGATTCCGGCTCTATCGACGGCGATGAACGATTCCCTGCAACGTTTTCTGTTGGAGAGCACGCCGGTGCGCGGCGAGATTGTGCACTTGGATGCGACCTGGCGCGCGGTGCTGGAGCGCCGCCACTACCCCGCGCCACTGCAATCACTGCTGGGTGACATGATGGCGGCAGCCGCGTTGCTCTCGGCCATACTCAAGTTCGAAGGCTCGCTGATCATGCAAATGCAGGGCAACGGACCGGTGCAGTTGCTGGTGGTCGAGGCGACCAGCGAGCATACGCTGCGCGCCACCGCCAAGTGGGAAAGCGAACTTCCACACGGCAACGTGACCGAACTGCTCGGCGCCGGGCGTTTCGTGATCTCGATCGTGCCCACCAGTGGCAAGCAGACCTATCAGGGGATCGTCGCCATCGAGGGCGAAAGCATCGCACAGGTGCTGGAGCATTACATGGCCAAGTCCGAACAACTGGAAACCAGGCTGTGGCTCGCCTCCGATTCGCAAGCCGCCGCCGGCATGCTGCTGCAGAAGCTGCCCGCAGCACCGACCCAGGATGCGGACGCATGGAACCGCGCGACACAGCTGGGCGAAACCATCAGGCGCGAAGAGTTGCTGTCGCTGCCGGCTCGTGAAATCATCCGCCGCCTCTACCACGAGGAAGACGTGCGTGTGTTCGAGTCCAGGCCCGTGGCCTTCCGCTGCTCGTGCTCGCGCGAACGCGTGACCTCGATGCTGCGCATGCTCGGCCACGACGAAGTGAGGACCATCATCGCGGAGCGCAACACCGTTGAAGTGGATTGCGAATTCTGCGGGCGGCACTACACCTTCGACGCCGTGGATGCCGAGCAGGTGTTCGCTGCCGACGTGATTACTCGCCCCCAGCCGACGAAACACTGAGAAAGGCCGTAACTGCCGTAACTGCCGTGACTGCCGTGACTGCCGTGAATGCCGTGAATAACGTAACTGCCGTGAATGTCGTAGAGATGGAAACAAGAAGTGCAGTTACGAGTCACGATATTCACGATATTCACGACCCACGTATCCTCGCAAGGGCAGAGGAGCCCTGGGTATAGCTCATGGATGAAGACCGCAGCCATCGTGTCAGAATCGACAAGTGGTTATGGGCGGCCCGCTTTTACAAGACCCGCGCGCTGGCGGCGGCTGCGGTCGAGGGCGGGAAGGCGCAGGTCAACGGCGAACGTGTCAAGCCGGCGAAGCTGCTCAAAGCCGGAGATGCGCTGACCGTGCGCAACGGACCGTTCGCGTGGGATATCGCGGTGCTCGCGCTGAGCGAGCGTCGCGGCCCGGCGGCGGAAGCGGCGAAGCTCTACCGCGAGTCAGAACAGAGTCGCAAGGCAAGGGAGGAAAAGGCAGCGCTGATCAAGGCGGAGCGACACTCGGGTCCGGTCTACCTCAAGGGCCGCCCGACCAAAAGACAAAGGCGGCAGATCATTCGCTTCATACGCGCCGAGGACTGAGTTTTGGCAAACGGAACAAGCTCTTGCCACGACGCAACATAATTCTCGACAAACCCCGAATTGCACGCGTAAACTGCGCCCGCTTTTCCCCCGCCCTCAGGACGCTTCAAGACGTCCGCCGGCATCGCTGGTGTTGCAGCAAGTCCCGAATCGAGGAGCCTCTCAAATGGATGATGTAGTAATCGTCGCGGCGTTACGCACCGCCGTCGGCAAATTCGGCGGCACAATCTCCAGAATCCCCGCATCGGAACTCGGCGCCAGGGTCATTTCCGCGTTGCTCGCCAAAACCGGTGTCAAGCCCGAGATGGTGAGCGAGGTGCTGCTGGGCCAAGTGCTCACCGCGGGTGCCGGCCAGAATCCCGCGCGCCAGGCATCGATCCGCGCCGGCCTGCCGGCCGCAGTGCCGGCAATGACCATCAACAAGGTGTGCGGCTCGGGACTCAAGGCCACGCACCTGGCCGCGCAGGCGATCAAGGCTGGCGACGCCGAGATCGTGATCGCCGGCGGCCAGGAGAGCATGAGTCTCGCTCCGCACGTGCTGAACGGTGCGCGCGACGGGCTGAGAATGATGGACAACAAACTCACCGACAGCATGATCGTGGACGGCCTGTGGGACGTGTACAACCAGTACCACATGGGCGTTACCGCCGAGAATGTCGCGAAAAAATGGAGCGTGACACGCCGGCAACAGGACGAATTTGCGGCCGCTTCTCAGCAGAAGGCGGAAGCCGCGCAAAAGTCCGGCCGCTTCAAGGACGAAATCGTGCCCATCACCATCCCGCAGAGGAAAGGCGATCCGCTGCAGTTCGATTCGGACGAATTCGTGCGTCACGGCACCACGGCGGAATCGCTCGCCGCACTCAAGCCCGCGTTCGACAAGAACGGGAGCGTAACTGCGGGCAACGCCTCGGGCATCAACGACGGCGCTGCGGCGGTGATGATGATGTCGGCGGGCAAGGCGAAGGAACTTGGTCTCAAGCCCCTGGCATGGGTCAAGGCCTACTCTTCCGCCGGCGTGGACCCGAGCATCATGGGCATTGGTCCGATCCCGGCTTCGAAGCTGTGTCTGAAGAAAGCCGGCTGGGCACCCAAGGACCTGGATCTGCTGGAAATCAACGAAGCTTTCGCCGCGCAGGCAATCGCGGTTAACCGCGACATGGGCTGGGACACCGCGAAAGTGAACGTCAACGGCGGCGCCATCGCCATCGGCCATCCGATCGGCGCTTCGGGATGCCGCCTGCTGGTGACGCTGATTCACGAAATGATCAGGCGTGACGCGAAAAAAGGCCTCGCCTCGCTGTGCATCGGCGGCGGCATGGGTGTGGCTCTTGCGATCGAGCGCTGATAGGACAAGCGCTAACCGCAGAGGACGCGGAGGACGCGGAGGAAATGCAAGAGAGAGAACAGACTGGAGTTAAAGGTATTCATTGGCGAATGATCCCCGACGTTGAATTGCGCTGATAGTGGTTCGCGATCGATCACCCTGCTTTTTAATTCCAATTTTGCTTTTCCTCGTTTTGTTTTTCCTCTGCGTCCTCCGCGTCCTCTGCGGTGAGAGCTGCAATTGACTTAGTAACGAATATCGAACGGAGACAAGACAGATGAGCAACAGACGTGAAGTAGTGGTGCTTTCGGGCGTGCGCACCGCCATCGGCGATTTCGGCGGTTCGCTCAAGGATTTCGCGCCGACCGAACTGGGCGCACGCTGCGTGCGCGAGGCGCTGTTGCGGGCGAAGGTCGCGTCGGACGAAGTCGGCCATGTGGTGTTCGGCAACGTTATCCACACCGAACCGAAGGATATGTATCTGTCGCGCGTGTGCGCGATCAACGGCGGCATTCCGAAGGAAGTGCCTGCGATGACGCTGAACCGCCTGTGCGGCAGTGGCCTGCAGGCAATCGTCACGGCGGCGCAGATCGTGGCGCTGGGCGATGCCGACATCGCGGTCGCCGGAGGCGTCGAATCGATGAGCCGGGCCAACTACTGGCTGCCGAGCGCCCGCTGGGGCTCGAAGATGGGCGACCAGGTCGTGATGGATTCGCTGATCGGCGCGCTGTCCGATCCGTTCGACACCAGCCACATGGGCGTGACCGCGGAAAACGTCGCTACGAAGTACGGCATCAGCCGCGAAACGCAGGACCAATTCTCCGTGGAAAGCCATCGTCGCGCCGCCAATGCAATCAAGAACGGGTGGTTCAAGGCGCAGATCCTGCCGATCGAGATCAAGGACCGCAAGGGCACGAAGATTTTCGACACCGATGAGCACGTGCGCGCCGAGACCACCATGGACAGCCTCGGCAAACTCAAGCCGGTGTTCAGGAAGGACGGCTCAGTGACCCCCGGCAACGCCTCGGGCATCAACGATGGCGCCGCGGCAGTGGTGCTGATGGAGCGCGAGCTTGCCGAGAAGAAGGGACTGAAACCGATGGCGCGGCTGGTGGCCTACGGCCATGCAGGCGTGGAACCGGCGTTGATGGGTCTGGGCCCGATCCCGGCAGTGCAAAACGCAATAAAAAAAGCGGGATTGAAGATCGCCGACATGGACGTGATCGAATCCAACGAAGCCTTCGCGGCGCAGGCATGTGCGGTGGCGAAGGATCTCGGTTTCGATCCGAAGAAGACCAACCCGAACGGCGGCGCGGTCGCGCTCGGCCACCCTGTGGGCGCCACCGGCTGTCTGATTTCGGTAAAGGCGCTCTACGAACTGCAGCGCATCGGCGGCCGTTATGCGCTGGTGACCATGTGCATCGGGGGAGGACAGGGAAT
>CAZYTR010000368.1:0-4592 GCA_964650365.1 uncultured Alcaligenaceae bacterium
GCGTGCACTGCAAGACCTGCGACATCAAGGACCCGACGCAGAACATCAACTGGGTGGCGCCGGAAGGCGGCGGCGGGCCCAACTACCCGAATATGTGAAGGGTAAGGACGAGGGTCGAGGGATGAGGGGCGAGGGGCGAGGGATAAAGCAGGGCTTCTTCACGTCATTCTTAGTAGTTGAGACGCGATCAGACAGGCAGTGTCCGAACGGCAACAGCCATTCAGATAAAGGGTCTGTTACCCAGGTCCCCAGACTAATTTGTTACCGATCTCCCCGACCGTTCACAGCCACCTGCGAACTCTTGATTTGTAGGCGGAGTAGTCCGTGCCGAACATGGCTGAAAGCACTCTTTCTTCGGGCGCGATTTGGAACCGGTTTATGTAAAGCACAAAAGCCAACGGCCCTAACAACGCCCAGGCCGACGACAGAAATACGGCCCATGCGACGAGAACGATGAGCAGACCTAGGTACATGGGATTTCGAGTAACTCCGTAGATGCCTGAGCGGACTAACGAAGACGTCGTTTCTGGCTTCATTGGGTTGACAGTCGTTCTCGCACGTCGGAACGAGATGACACCTGCGAGGCTGAAGCCACCACCAGCCAGTGCGATTGTCACCGCCGCGGCTACACGAAGGAACGCGGGCACTTCAAGCAACGGAGCAACCAAAGAGATTCCCCACATGACAGCTGCGAGTAGCACCGCAACCGCTGGCGGTGGAATCTTGAGTTCAAGCGCTTGCATGCGGATGGTCATGAGGCATGACGCCCGCGTTGAGGGGCGCGCGGCTTGATGCGCGCCCCCTCGAACGCGCAGTTATGCGTCAGCGTGACGTGGCTATCGGTTCCAGTTGGAAGACTCGCGCGAGATTGGAAGCTGCCGAAATATCTCCTCGGTGCAAGGCTTCACGAACGTCATCAAGCCGACAGGCGTCTTCAACCGTAAGGTAGGGAGACCACCCAGTGTCGTCTTCAATCAGTTCAACATCCACTTCGGCAACATACTTGCCCTCGTGGACATACTTGGTCCTCGTTCGGGTGCTCATGGTCGCCTCTCGGTGAAATTTTCGTTCCATCGCGCAGGGTCTGGACGGTAGGCAGTGATAAGGACTGCGGGCGATGCGAATCCTTTCGGAATTCCCCACACAACATGAACCGGACGATTATCGCCATCAAATTGTAGCACTAGCACAGCGGGGCCTTTGGGAAAGGTAGGGTAATCCTCCACAACGGTCGCCTTGTAGATCCCCCTCAATAGATCTCGAACCAGGATCGCATCTTCCGACAGCTCGTCGTACCCATGTTCAGATATTCGAACATCTCCGGCGGTGACGAGCTGTCGAACGGCCTCGAGCGTTGAGCTCATTTCACGGGATGCATTGCGATCTGGCCTACTGACGCATAATCGGGATAGGGAAACATCTGGCGGTGCCCCCTCCCACACCACCGTCCGTAACCACGGGGTCAGGGCCACCGGGCCCCGGGGTCAGGTTTGACATCTTGCGATATTTTCGCGATTCATTTGATAACCTCATCCGCGCGGACCAGGATCGACTGCGGGATCGTGATGCCGAGTGCCTTGGCGGTTTTCAGGTTCACGACGAACTCGAACTTGTTCGGCTGTTCGACCGGCAGGTCACCCGGCTTTGCACCCTTCAGGATCTTGTCCACATATCCAGCCGAGCGACGCCATATGTCGCCGTAGATCGGCGCATACGACATCAGTACGCCCTCGACAACGAATTGTCTATCCGAGTAGCTGCCTGGTAACCGGGCTTTCGACGCCAGCTTGAGTAGCGTCGTTCGATGGGTGAAGAACATGCCGTCATCCATCACGTACAAAGCCTGAGCGCGCGTTCGGCTAATTTCAGAGAATGCCGGACCGAACTCATCAGGCGTTCGCGCGCCCACGAAACTCAGTTTGAGCGACAGCGCGGGTGCGACCGCTTTCAGGGCCGCGATCCCGTTCGGGTGCCAGGGTGTGTCTGGATTCCAGAGGACTGCGACGCGGGTAAGCCGCGGAATCGCCTCCTTGAGCAATTGCAGCCGCTTGGCGCCGAGTTCCACCAGCATCAGGGATAGCCCGGTGATATTGCCCCCGGGATGCGCGAGGCTCGTGACCAGGCCGGATCCGACTGGATCTCCGACGGCCGCCATGACGATAGGGATGGTGGACGTGGCCCGCATGAGCACCTCGGCTGCTAGCGTCGTCTCCACCACAATTACGTCGACTTTGCGCTTGATCAGGTCGGCGACCAACTCCGGTAGCCGTGCGTAGTCGCCGTTGGCGGATCGCCACTCGATCACGACGTCGCGTCCCTCGACGTAGCCCGCGTCCCGTAGCCCCTGCCGAAGCATCTGCACGTCCTTGTCGTCGAGTGCGCTGGTTAGGAGGACCCCGATGCGCCGCGGCGATGCCACCTGCTGGGCGTAGACACTCTGCCGCTTAAATACAATTGCGGGGCTGGCAGCCAGAGCGGTAATACTGCCCACAAACGCTCGGCGAGAAAGGCGTCGGATCACCGTGTCACCCCATCGCTGCGCAGTACGCCCGGATGATTCAGCTCCACACCCGCCTCCTTCTTGACGCCCCAGTATTCACCAGACCGACCGGTCGGGACTCCCGAAATTCGCAGAGCGTGCCGAACGGCAATATCAGCTTGATTCATTGTTGTTGCCGGGAGGACGTCTGTACGGATAGGTAATGATAATGCGGATCGATTGATTGTTACACTAGAGCGTGAACCAATACTTGGAGGCGCGCATATCCCATGCCCGAGATCATCTTGCATCACTACCCGGAGTCCCCGTTCGCAGAGAAAATCCGCGCGATTCTCGGGTTCAAGCGATTGAGCTATCGATCGGTATTGGTACCGATGATGTTGCCGAAGCCGGATGTGATCGCGCTCACCGGCGGCTACCGACGCACGCCCATACTGCAGATTGGCAGCGATATCTATTGCGATACTGCCCTGATCGCAGAAGTATTGGAAGGTATCCAGCCGGAACCGACGCTCTTTCCGCAGGCGCATGTCGCCAGCGCTCGCATTCTCGCGGCGTGGGCAGACCAGCATTGGTTCGCGGCGGGGGTGGGCTTCGCGATGCAGCCTGAAGGGTTCAATAGCATGTTCGAACGCTATACACCCGAGCACCGGGCTGCGTTCATCGAGGATCGCAAGGTGTTTCGCAAAGGTGCCCCGCGGATGGCCCCGCACGTCGCTACCGCCGTGCTATCGCAACATCTCGGTCAAATCGAGCGGCAGCTTTCCGACGGGCGCTTGTTTCTGCTTGGCGCGGAGGCAACGATCGCAGATTTTTCTTTCTTCCATCCTCTCTGGTTCATCCAACGCGCAACCGCGGTGGCCGGGTTCCTGTCCGCCTATCCCCGCGCGGTGCAATGGATGCATCGCATTGCAGCCATCGGCCACGGGACCCCCATGCCGCTCAGCAGCGCCGAAGCGATCGAGATCGCACGAGTGGGCGCGCCGACAACTCTGAGAATCGAACCGGTTCAAGCGCCCGGTCCCTGCCCCGTGGGCACCCGCGTCACCGTGGCGCCTACCGACTATGGCATTGATCCCGTCGCGGGCGAACTCGTGGCCGAATACACGAACGAGTGGATAGTCAAGCGAACCGATCCACGCGCTGGCACCGTCTACGTGCACTTTCCGCGCGCGGGGTATCAGATCGAAAGCGCTTGAAGCGTTGCCGGTCGACAATTTCCGAGCGACCGCCAGGCACGCGCGCCGCTCTTACGCGCGTCCGCGCAGGCGCGGGGGTTAGACCACATCTCAGATTCGTGAAAGCAGTTTCTCGTACTCGCTGTGCGGACCGATCCAGAACCAGATCATCGCCCCTTTATCGAGTACGCCTACAGCACGCCAATCGAGATCGATTCTCACCGAGTAGACGGGGAGCGTACTATGAACCTTCTTGAAGCGAAGGGAAGGATGGGCGGGATTCTCTGCCCAGTGTAGATAGGCGGCCTGCGCTTTTGTCTGAACGGCAGCCGGCGCGGCGGCGAGGAGTGTACGGAACTCCTCGGTTGTATGGGACTGCACTGCCCCTACAACGGTTTGGTACGACCAGCCGCGTGATCAGCCAAGGCTTTATCCGCGAGCTTGGCTAATAGTTCTTGAGATTTCGCGAACGACGCCGACCACCGTTGTTCGGAGGCAATCTCCTCTAGCACAATAGCGGCTACGGCGTCCTGGTCGGACGCGGGCAGCTTTGCCACCTCTTTCAGCGCTTTTTCGAGAAGCTGTGTCATTGCAGTGTCCTTTAGACAGACGGCGAATCTTACACTTTGCAGGTGATACGGTCTAACGAAGGTGTAGAAAAAGCCTTCCGCAATATTGCTCGTGGGACCACTGGGTCAGCGGGGCCACAGGGTCAGGTTTGACATCTTGCGATACTCTCGCGCGTCATCTGATCACCTCATCGGCTTGCAGCAAGATCGACTCAGGGACCTTGATGCCCAGTCGATTGGCGGTCTTCAGATTGACCACCAGCTCGAATTTTGTCGGCTGCTCGACCGGAAGATCGGCGGGCTTCACGCCCTTGAGGATCTTGTCGACGTACGCGGCCGATCGGC
>CAZYTR010000369.1:0-3643 GCA_964650365.1 uncultured Alcaligenaceae bacterium
CAACACCGGCGCGCCGTCTATCGGCACCAGAATCGCGGGCCGTTCGCTGAAAATTATTTTCGGCGGTTCATTCCTCAACGGCTGGCTGCCGGCCTGTTGCACCGCGCGATCGATCGCCATGCCGGTCTGCAGGCGCTCGAGCGGCATCTGCCATGTCTTTGCCGCGAGTTGCTGCCGCAGCAATTCGAGGTATCCGCCGGCGCGGTCCGTTGCGGTGGGAAAGTCGGCCTTGGTTACCGCCAGATCGCGGATGGTGACGATTGCGCCGGCGCGGTTCGTTTCGATACGAGCCGAGATCCACACCATGCCGAAGCCGCTCGGCTGTTCATCCGCCTGCGCATGAACAGCAACCGCCGCGCGCCCTTCGAGCCGGTCGCCTTCCCACTTGTCGAACTGCGGTTGATAGACGACGAAGCGCTCGCCGTCCGCGCTGATCAGCGTTGGCCAAGGCAAAGTGGCCTGCGTAACCAATTTGGTGGTCGAATCCGGCCGCTCGTTGCCGACGTTGTCGATGTCGGCCGCCTCGGCGCCGAACGACAGCAGGCAGGCCAGTACGGCCGGGACTGCGGGAAGATTGGCAAGTCTGCTCATGTGGCATCCTCCTCATCCGTTGCGTGCGGCAGCTGGTCTGCCGCATCGTCGCTGCCCGCCGGGTCCACGCGAGCCGGTTCAGCGATCGGGCAAGAACGTGGCTTGAAGGACCTAGTTGACCCCGGAACGGGGGTCTTTTTGTCACGGAGCGTAACGGCACACCCACCAGCCCCCAAATCAGTTTGCAATTGTCGGATAATTCCCAAGGGCGGCGTCGCAACCGTCCCTGGCAAGAATGCCGTCCAATCAAGGGCAAACGCCAAGGCCGCCGAAATGCTGATTGGCAACACCCCGGTTCAATGCGTGAGCAAGTGGAAGAAGAAATGATGCGGTTCGCCGCGGGCGCGGCGTGAAGCCGGCCACGCTGCTGCTGATTGTCCTGGGCGCTATCTTCGGTCCCGTTTATTTCGCCTACTGCGAGTACCTGAGCGGAGAGACCGTGGAAACGCATACGCTCACCGAACGCGCGGATCGCTGGGAACTTCCCGATGGGGCGATCCTGCGCTTCCGCGGAGGGCTGGGTTACCGGCCGGTTGCGCTGGAACTCACTCCGGAGTTGAATCTCTACCGTTTCCGCTTCACTTTCGACGTCGCGCACAGCCAGGCGTCTCCGAAAGGTGCGGGCAACGACTATCAATTGAGCGTTCTTCAAGGGGACCTCGGCATATTCGAGCGCAGCTTCCGCGCCGCGGGCAACGGCGCGGTTTCCGTCGCGCTCGACCCGATGGAGATCCTGTACCGTGGCAGCTATGTCGTGCTGCTTGAGGAAGTCGGCACGCCGCAGCTGCAGGTTACGAGCGTAAAACTGGAGACGCGCACCAAAGTGGAGAAAATGCAAAAGTGGCTGGTCTGGAGCGGGCTGTTCATGCTGGCCTTCGGCGCGGCAATCATCGTTCGTGAACTTCTGATGCAATCACTGAAAAAATGAAAGCATTCGACCCCGATCAGTTACGCGACCTGAGTGCCGCCGTGCTCTCTGACGTCATGGACGCTCTCGGCCTGATGAACCAGGCGATGCAGCCGTTCATCCGCCCGCTCGACGAAACCCTGGTGCTGGCTGGACGCGCCCGCACGGGGCTGTACATGCCCGCCTACGAGGTGCGCGAAGACGAGAATCCCTACGAAGTCGAAATCGCGCTGGTGGATGATCTCAAAGCGGGCGACGTGCCGGTGCTCGCCTGCAATGGGCCGACTCAAAGAATTGCACCGTGGGGTGAACTGCTGTCCACCGCGGCGCAGGCGCGGGGCGCGGCCGGTTGCATCACCGACGGCCTGGTGCGGGACGTCAGGCAGATCCGCGAGATGCGATTCCCGGTTTTCCACGGCGGGATCGGCCCGCTCGATACCAAGGGCCGGGCCAGGATGGTAGAGCGCGATGTGCCGGTCGAATGCGCCGGCGTGAAAGTGCGAAGCGGCGACGTCCTGTTCGGCGACGTTGATGGCGTCGTGGTTATTCCGCAGGAACGCGCCGCCGAAGTTCTCGCCAAGGCGAGGGAGAAAGTGGCGGGAGAGGGCCGTACGCGCGAGGAGTTGCGGCGGGGCCATCTGCTGCGCCAGGTGTTCGAGAAGTTCAGGATTCTCTGAGTCGATCCGACTTCAACGAAAGGAGAATGAATTATGTACTGGCTGATCGCTGGACTGGTGATTTTCTTCGGGGTACATATGTTCCCGACTTTCCGCACGGCGCGCGAGAAACTGATCCAGCGCGTGGGCGAGAAGCGATACAAGGCGGGATTTGCGCTGCTGGCTGTTGCCGGCTTCATACTCATCGTGATCGGCGTCGGCAAGTCCGAACCGGTGCCATTGTGGGAGCCCGCCGAATGGGGTCGTTACGCTGCGGTATGGTTCATGCCGTTCGCCTTCATTTCGCTCGCGGCGGCGTTCATCCCGACCAACATCCAACGCTTTACGGCGCACCCCATGCTGTGGGGCGTCACACTATGGGCGCTGCTGCACCTGCTTGCCAACGGCAATCTTACCGGCCTCATTCTATTCGGCACCTTCGGGCTGTACGCGGTTCACGCGATGTCCTCGCAGAACGCCCGCGGCGCGCGGCCTTCGCGGTTCAAGCGTCCGCTGGTCAACGATGCCGCGGTGGTCGTGGCCGGCTTGATCCTTTACTGGCTGTTCCTGCATTTCCACGCCAAATTGTTCGGCGTTGCGACTGTTCTCTGACAAAGAAATGGTTAACGAAAACGGGGAGGAACAACGCTGTGGCAAAGCCGATCCCGCCGGTGTTGCTGACCTATGTCGAGGGATTGAAAACGCACGACATCCGGAAAATCGCCGGAACCGCGGCCGACGACCTGACGTTCATCTCGGCGACGCGCATGCTCGACAAAGCCCAGTTCCTGAAGATGCTCACCGCGCTCTACACCGGATTTCCGGACTGGAACTACGCTTACGACGGGATCGAGGATCGCGGCCAGGGCAACTACGCGATCAAATGGCGCCAGGGCGGCACCCATACCGCAGAATGGGCCATGCCGGGAATGGAACCGATCCCGCCCACGGGCAGGAAAGTCAGCATTCCCGAGCACTACTTCTATTACCGCGTCGCCGGCAACAAGCTCACGATCATCTTCCCTGAACCGATACCCGGTGGGGCACCCAGGGGCATTCTGGAACAGATCGGCATAAAGGTTCCGCCTCTGTAAATACCGTGACGATCGTGACTACGTGACGACGTGACTGGGTGACGACGTGACTGGGTGACGACGTGACGGCGTGACGACGTGACGACGTGAGGAGACACAGCTTTGGACGCCAGCCGTTCAGATCGTCACCACGATCTTGCCGAAATGCTGCCCCATCTCTCTGCGGGCGGGCCTAGCGCAGCGGACGCTGCACTTCCGCAAGCACCAGCGAGATTTCGATCTGACGATCCGGGATCGTCCAGTACTTCCTGAGCAGGCGATTCTTTTCTTCTTCCGGTACCACGCGGAAACCATGCTTTCTGTAGAAATGGACCGCCCAGATTGCGGCTTTCCAGGTACCGATCAGGATCGGCTTGTCAGCAAGCCTGCGCAGATGGGAGAGCAGCGCGGCGCCT
>CAZYTR010000370.1:0-4222 GCA_964650365.1 uncultured Alcaligenaceae bacterium
CGCCATCCAGCAAGCCCACAAACACGACCAGCGGGTCACCCGTTTGGGGCACTTTCTGCGTAGTGCTTCGCTGGACGAGCTGCCGCAGTTTATCAATGTCCTGCAAGGCCGCATGAGCATCGTCGGTCCGCGACCGCACGCGGTTGCGCACAACGAAATGTATCGCAAGTTGATCAAGGGGTACATGCAACGCCACAAGGTCAAGCCGGGAATCACCGGTTGGGCTCAGGTCAACGGCTACCGCGGAGAAACGGAAACGCTGGAGAAGATGAAGGCACGCATCGATTACGACCTGGACTATTTGCGCAACTGGTCGCTGCGGCTGGACCTGTACATCATCGCCAAGACCGCATGGGTCGTCCTCAAAGAAAGAACAAACGTTTATTGAGCTCCACGGCATCTTGACAGCGCGCTCTTATCGCACTTCCGCCGTTTAGGTTACGGGCGGGTAACTGATCCCGCGTAGCCGTTCTTCTCCTATTCAAACTCGTATATGCCGGTGTAATGCGTTGACGATCGGTTCCGTTGTGAATCCGGAGCCTATAAGTCAAAAAAATGAGCGCTGTAACGGGTCATCGACCACCATTTTCTATCTTCAAGATCCCGAAATTCACGGGCAATACGGGAATTTTCAATGCCTATTTCTTAAATATTCTCAAGGGCATGGCGCGGTCTTTTGATGAATTAGATAACATTTTCATATATTTGCGGTTGTCTTGTAAAAGAAATAGTTTTGCATTTGGACGGCAACCCGGCTAGGCTATTGTCGCTACTAGGCGACACTGACAAAGTCAGCAGTTAGTTCAAATAAGAGGTTTCGCCCGAAGTCGTAGCAAAAAGAGGAGCAAGTTTGGGCGTCGACACGCACTCCCAAAAAAATAAGCAAGGACGATGAAGAACTCTTGCGGGTAGTGCACGAAACGCTGTTCCAGTTGTTGATTTTGCTGCAGGGGAGGAAGGCAGATGAGCGCATCCAAGGCGCGACGTCGCACCTTAGCAAAGCAATTGCAATTTGCCGGGCCGTGGACGCGGGGCCGTTTGCCCGCACCCACGGTTCCCGGTTTGAGCCATCCGCTTTCCTCCCCCGCTGATTTGCCCACCCGCCTGCATCGTCCGATGCCGAGAAGCTTGGACGCTGCCTGGATTTTGTCACGGGGAATTTGTCACGGAGAATTTGTCACGGACGCTTAACCTGCCGATGCTGATTTGTATTCAAAAAAAAGGGTCTTAGAAAAACATCGATTGTCCTGAAGCGAAGTTTCTTTGCGGTTGCTACACGTTGAAATCAAGAAATGAAAAGTAGCCGGTAATAACAAGATAATTACAAGAAAGAAAAAGAGTAGTTCCGAAATTAAAGACGGGCGCATTTGTTTTGGTCCGAATGTAAGGGAGGAGGACAATGAAGGTCGATTGCGATGGCAGGAGAGAGGCACGCGATCTCTTTTCAAAAGCAAGGCATAGCGGCATTGCTGCTGCAGCGTTAATAGCGGTGCTGGTCGGGGTCCATGCCAAGGCCAGCGATGCGGCAGAACCATTCCGAGCGCCTGTCCTGAATGCGAAATCCGACCATGTCGCCGCTGGAAAACTCGCGTCTGATGTATCTGGTTACATCGTCGTGGCTGCCGCAAATCAGTCCGCTGGCCCGCTCGAGTCCAATTCCGGAGTCCGAAATACGGATACGCCCGGCCGCAAGAACAGCGACCTCGTACCCGCAAACAATGCGTTGACCAGTGCGGTTCCCGAGCCGCTGAACTACGCAATGATGCTGGCCGGCCTCGGCCTGATGGGATTTGTGGCCACCCGGCGGCAACTGTAAGGCCTCCGCTGCCTGATCCGATCAACTGCAATCATCAAAACCCCGCCCGAGTGGCGGGGTTTTTTTGTATCCGGACTCTTTGTGCATCCCTGCCTTGCTCGAATTGCAGTTCGACGCCGCTTTGGTCGGGCTGCGGCTCGCCGCCCGGACTTGCGCTTACGCAGGTGACCGGGATTTCCCTTGCGCGGTCTGCCTGGCGCTACCGGTAGTAGAATACGGACGGACGCCGAACGTCAGTTTCAGATGAAGAAGGAGAGTCAGATTGTGAACACGGAAATGGCAAGCGACGAAGTCACCGACGGCATCGCGCACATCGAGATGCACCGGCAGGAAATGGCGAAGGAGACCAGCCTCGCAGCAGCGTGCAACGAGGCACTGCGCAAGCTGCAGGACCTCCTAAAGCACGAGCAGGAGGAATTGCAGAAGAATGGCCCGGATTCGCAGCATGCGGCGAACATTACGGCGCTGAACGGTGCGATCGAGAGGGTGAAAAGACTGGCGGGCGTGAAGAACCCGGGGCCGCCTTCCAAGGACCGGCGCCCGGAGGGACGGCGTCAACAATCTCCCACGCACGGCGCAAACCCGTCCCCGGCCAGGAACAAGGGCCGCAGGACCATGGGACGGCGCGGCGATCGCTAGCAGGGTCTGTAATAGACCAGCACTTAACACGGAGGACGCGGAGCGGCGCACGGACACGTTACCGATGTAATCGGCCGTCTGCGGGTAGTGCGCCGAAGCACCGCCTCCCGCCCCGGATGGCTACGCCAACGCCGTGTCGGCGGTGCCGGAGGAAAGGCAAGAGCAAGAAAAAGCAAACGAGTGTAAAAAGCTCCAATTGGCGGATGTTGCAACAAAGTCGAAATTGGCGGCAAAGGATCGCGAGCAGTCACCTCGCTTCTATCCCCAATTCGTTTTTTCTCGTTTTTGGTTTTCCTCTGCGTCCTTCGCGTCCTCTGCGGTGAGCGCCTTCGGTTTTCAGTACGACTTCGGCAAGCCCAGCACTTTCTCGGCGATGAAGCAGAGGATGAGTTGAGGGCTGACCGGCGCGAGGCGCGGAATCATCGCTTCGCGAAGGTAGCGCTCGATGTGATACTCCTTGGCGTAGCCCATCCCGCCATGCGTTAGCAGCGCCTGTTCGCAACTGCGGAAGCAGGCCTCGGCCGCGAGATACTTGGCGGCATTGGACTCGGCACCGCAGGGTTCGCCTTTGTCGTACAGCGCCGCCGCCTTGAACACCATCAGATTCGCCGCCTCGAGTTCCATCCAGCATCGGGCCAGCGGATGCTGGATCGCCTGGTTTTGCCCGATCGGCCGGTCGAAGACCACCCGCTCCTTGGCATAGGCCACCGCGCGCGCAAGTGCCGCACGCCCGAGGCCGATCGCCTCGGCGGCGATCAGGATGCGTTCGGGGTTGAGCCCGTGAAGGATGCAGTCGAAGCCATTGCCGTCCTCGCCGATACGGTCCTGCACCGGCACCGGCAACTCCTCGATGAACAGCATGTTGGAGTCCACCGCGCTTCGGCCCATTTTCTCGATTTCCCGTACCTCGACATAGCGGCGGTCGAGATCGGTGTAGAACAGCGACAGGCCGTCGGTGGGCTTGCCGCCGGCTTGCGCGGCTGAGGTGCGCGCCAGAATCAGCATCTTGTCCGCCACTTGCGCAGTCGAGATCCAGATCTTCTGGCCGCGCAGGATGTAGCGGCTGCCTTCGCGCCGTGCCGACGTTGCGATGGCGGCGGTGTTGAGGCCGGCATCCGGCTCGGTCACCGCGAAGCAGGCTTTCTGCTCGCCGCGGATCAGCGCCGGCAGCCAGCGCTGTTTCTGTTCGTCGCTGCCGAACACGACGACGGGATTCAGTCCGAAGATGTTCATGTGCAACGCCGATGCACCGGAGAAGCCGGCGCCTGACTCGGCCACGGCCTGCATCATCAGCGCCGCTTCGGTGATACCCAGTCCCGCGCCGCCGTACTGCTGGGGCATGGCGATGCCGAGCCAGCCGGATTCGGCAACAGTGCGGTAGAAATCCTCCGGGAATCCGCCATGGCGATCCCGCTCCAGCCAGTAGTGCGCATCAAAGCGCGCGCACAACTTCGCGATCGCTTCCCTGATGGCTAGTTGGTCAGAGGTAAAGGAGAAATCCATGGACGCGAAGCGTCAGGCGTGAGGCGTGAGGCGTGAAGGGCGAGGCGAGAGGCGCGAGGCGTGAGGCGTGAGGAGTAAGGGCGTGAGAACGCCCTGCGCGCCTGGGTGTGGCTTTATTACACGGCGACGGTGCGCTCGCGAACGTGCGGCATATCGCGATTGCGAGCCGCGCGAATTTGCTTCGCGGTCAGCGTTTCCACCGTCAGCGTGTTGCCGTCGAGTGTCATGAATTCGACTTCGAAGGCTTCCCCGTTGCGATGCACA
>CAZYTR010000371.1:0-11314 GCA_964650365.1 uncultured Alcaligenaceae bacterium
ACCCTGATGAGCAACTAGGGCTATAGCAACATCCAAAAGACCTTGCTCTTTGCTTGAATTGCGGTTCTCCCACCATTCTTCTCGGCCATCAGATCGGTTTCCTGATCCCCATCGACTGAGCTAACACAAGGGCCATCTTCACCCTTCGTGCCGCGCTGCGGCATGAGCCGGTCCCTTTTGAAAGGGAGCCAAGGCCATCCACCATAGTTCGGTTCTGGGAGGGTGGAACCCGAGAAATCTGCGCGTCTGACGAACGTGGCTGACACCCTTCAACTTGGGACTGGCGGCAGGAAGTCTTCTTGAATAGTATCCTGTGCGAAATGGTGCAAACATTCCATCGGCTCAGGAGAAGAAAATGATCGGCGATCGCATCGATGTTCGCATCGCGGGCGGGCTGGACGTTCCTTTGCCGCGGATGGTTCATGTTCGCCAGAAGTTCTTTACGCCGAAAGTCGCTAGCGTGACCCAAGCAGTGATCGATGAGTTCAAGCGTCACGAAGTGCGCGCTAAAATCAGGCCTGGCATGACGATCGCAGTTGGTTGTGGTAGCCGTGGCATCGCCAACGTTGCCGAGATCGTGAAACAGGTCGTCACTGAACTCAAGTCTGCGGGCGCCAATCCTTTCATCTTTCCTGCGATGGGCAGCCACGGCGGGGCCACCGCGGAAGGCCAGCGCGAAGTGCTGGAAGGATACGGCATCACCGAAAGCTACGTCGGCTGCCCGATCCGCGCCACTATGGAAGTGGTCGAGCTGGGCAAACTCCAAGACGGCATGCCGGTGTACATGGACAAGTTCGCAGCCGAGGCCGATGCGGTAGTGATCATTCCGCGCGTAAAGCCGCATACCAACTTCCGCGCGCCGATCGAATCCGGCATCGTCAAGATGCTGGCCATCGGCATGGGCAAAATCATCGGCGCGACCACGCTGCACACCTACGGCATGGACATGTTTGGCGAACTGCTGCCGAAGACCGCCAGGCTGATCATGGCGAAAAAGAATTTCCTGTTCGGCGTCGCAATGGTGGAGAACGCCGCAGACGAGACCGCAATCATCGAAATCGTGCCCTCGGAACAGGTGTTGGATCGCGAGCCGGTGCTGCTGGCGAGAGCAAAGGAACTGATGCCGCGCCTGCAGTTCGACGAGATCGACGTGCTGGTGGTGGAACGCATCGGCAAGAATATTTCCGGTTCGGGAATGGACCCCAATATCATGGGGCGCAACTGCCGCTCCATCGAATGGAACATGAAGCCGCTGGTGAAGAAGATCGCGGTGCTCGGGTTGACCCCGGAGACCCAGGGCAATGCCACCGGGCTGGGCGCGGCCGATGTGATCACCATGCGCCTGTACAAGGAAATCGACATCGCCAAGACCTACGCCAACATCATCGCTTCGACGTACCTCGACGGCGCGGCCATCCCGATGATCATGAACACCGATGAGGAAGCCATCCGCCTCGCGGTCAAGACGGTGGTGCGCACGAAGCCCCTGGACACGCGCATCGTGCGCATCCCCAACACTCTCGAGATCATGGACATCCACGTCTCCGAGCCGCTGTTGGCGGTCGTCAAGGCGAACCCGTCGATGTTCGAGATCGTCGGCGAGCCCGAAGCGATGAAGTTCGACGCCAAGGGCACGCTCTATCCGATGCTCGCCAAACACAGGGAGCACGCGACGGCCTAAGGCTGTTCCGCAGGCTGTCCGGACATGCATATCCACCTCGATGCGGTAGGGGGCGTGGCGGGCGATATGTTCATCGCCGCCATGCTCGATGCGTTTCCGAATCTGCGCGACGGCATGATTGCGGCGATCCGTGCCGCGGGACTGCCTGCCGAAGTGCATATCGGCGTGGCCGAGCATCGCGACGACGCCCTGACCGGGCTGCGATTCTGCGTCATGGAGCCGCGCGAGGCCGGTGCGCTGCTCGGCGCGCATCATCATTCGCACACCCCGTTTGCCGAAATCCGCACGCACCTTCAAGAATCCGCGCTCACGCCCGCGGTGAAGGCGCACGCAGTCGGCATTTTCACGGTGCTCGCGGAGGCTGAAACCAGGGTGCACGGCAAGACCGTGGATACCGTGAGCTTCCACGAAGTCGGCGAATGGGACTCGATCGCCGATATCGTCGGGGCCGCCTTTATCGTCGACGCGCTTGCGCCTGTCTCCTGGTCGGTGAGCGCGTTGCCGCTGGGGCGTGGCCGGGTCAGCTCCGCGCATGGTTCGCTGCCGGTTCCTGCCCCCGCAACCGTGTTGTTGCTCGAAGGTTTTGAATTTGTCGACGACGGACTCGAGGGCGAGCGCGTCACGCCCACCGGGGCGGCGATCCTCAGGCATCTGGGCTGTGCCCAAGTTGGCGATCGCAAGTCGCGCAAGTTGCTGCGCACCGGCATCGGTTTCGGCAACCGCACCTTCCCGGGTCTGAGTAACGTGCTGCGCGTCCTCGCATTCGAAGATGCGCGCACCGGCTCGGGCGGGGACGAAGTCGCGCAGATCCTGTTCGAAGTCGACGACCAGACGCCGGAAGATCTGGCGATCGCCATCGACAAGTTGCGCGCGCAGCCGTCGGTGCTCGACGTGCTGCAGACGCCGGCTTTCGGCAAGAAAGGAAGGATGACCATGCACGTCCAGGTGCTCGCCGATCCGGCGGACCTGGAAAACGTGTTCGAAGCCTGCTTCTGCGAGACGACGACCATCGGCTTGCGTTATCAGGTCCTGCAGCGCCGCAAACTATCCCGTGCCGGCAAGAAAGTGGAGGCCGGCGGCAGGCTGGTGCGGGTAAAAGTTACCGAACGTCCGGGGAAAACGACGGCCAAGGTGGAAGCCGACGACCTGCTCAACGTGACAGGCGGCCGCGCCGAGCGCGAACAGATAAGGCGGGCGGCGGAGCAGATCATGATAAGAAAGCAACGCAAGTGAACGAACTCGTACACAAGCTCGGTGAACTGGAGCGCGTGCTGCGCGGGATTGGTCCCGTTGCCGTCGCGGTAAGCGGCGGGGTGGACAGCCTCACGCTGGGAGCGTTCACACATCGGACTCTCGGCGACGATGTGCAGATGTTTCACGCGGTGTCGCCGGCGGTGCCGCAGGACGCCACTGCGCGGGTGCAGGCGCTGGCGGAAAGCGAAGGCTGGGTTTTGACCATGATCGACGCGGGCGAATTCGACGACGTGGATTACCGCAGCAATCCGGTCAATCGCTGCTTTTACTGCAAGACCAACCTGTATGGCGCGGTTGCGCCGCGGACCACGGCGCAGATCGTCTCCGGAACCAACCTCGACGATCTCGGCGAATACCGGCCCGGCCTCG
Source organism: uncultured Alcaligenaceae bacterium (assembly GCA_964650365.1). Lineage (GTDB taxonomy): Bacteria > Pseudomonadota > Gammaproteobacteria > Burkholderiales > JACQAP01 > JACQAP01. The sequence continues at coordinate 3,305 of CAZYTR010000371.1, forward strand.
CGGCGGCGAAGAACTATGGCGTGCGCCATCCTTTCGTCGAGGCCGGTATCGACAAGAATACAGTGCGCGCGATTGCGCGGCATCTCGACCTGGCGGAGGTCGCCGAACTGCCGGCGGCACCCTGCCTGTCGAGCAGGATAGAAACCGGCATCGCGATCGATCCCGGTATGCTCAAGCTGGTGCACGCCGCCGAGCGGCTGGTGTCGCAGGCACTCACGCCGCGCACGGTGCGATGCCGGGTGCGGGCAAAGGGTGTGGTGGTTGAACTGGATGAACAGAACCTTGCCGCGCTCGATGCATCGCGGCGCGCGTCACTGTCGGCGCAGGTGGGCCGCCTGTTCAGCGATGGCGGTTTCGACTATCCGGTGTCGCTTGCACCTTATCGCAGCGGCAGCGCATTCCTTGTGCGCGTGGCGCGTGACGCCGCTTGAGGGAGGACAAACCGCTCGTAACACGAAGGGTCACGAAGGAAAAACGAAGGTACACGAAGGAGAAACAAGAAATCCAAGCACTATGTTTTGGGGAAAACAGTCGGAAAGTTCTTCGAATTCATCTGAAGGCGGCCGGACATCATTCCTTACGCTACCCTGATTTGCTCTTTCCCAATGAGGCCTTTCCTTCGTGCTCCTTCGTTTTTCCTTCGTGACCCTTCGTGTTCAAAGTGTTTCTTTATTTGGGTTTTTGAGCAATGACCCTGCATCAAGACGTAATGCTGGATTTTGCGCGCGATGCCCGCACCGGGCTGGACGAGGCGGTGATGTGCGCCTCGAAGTCCGTGCTGCATCTGACCACGATCCTCGACCAGGTAAAGGAAAAGGGCAGGCACATCCTGCTTACCCGGCTGCTGCCCGAGCTGTTCGCCGAGCTTCCGGAGCAGCATCGCAGGAATATCGACTACGAACCGCTGTCGCGCACGGGCTTTTTCGGCGGCAACCATCCGCTCAAGACCGAAACGAGGATCGCGGTCGTGGCGGCCGGCACTTCGGACGTGGCGGTCGGCAAAGAGGCCGCGCGGACGCTGCGTTTCTACGGTGAACCAGCGGTCGAAATCAACGACGTCGGCGTGGCGGGCCTGTGGCGGCTGCTGGAACGCGTCGAAGAGATTCGCAAGATGAAAGTCGTGATCGCAGTCGCCGGAATGGACGCCGCATTGCCGACCGTGATCGGTGGGCTGGTGTCAAGTGTGGTGATCGGTGTGCCGACCTCGGTCGGCTATGGAGTCGCCACTGGCGGCGAAACCGCCCTGCACTCCATGCTGGCGAGCTGTTCTCAGGGGCTGCTGGTCACCAACATCGACAACGGATTCGGCGCTGCCTGCGCGGCACTGCGCGTCCTGCGCGCCGCGTAAAGATGCGTCGATTACAGAAAGGTCTCCTTGGCGTCGCCCAACTTTGCCCTCGCAACCGGAGTAAACGCGCTAAGGCGCTGCAACAGCCGTGACGGATCGGTATCTGCAATGACAAGTTCGCGGTGTAGCGGACGCAGCAAGCGCTCCGTGACGGCGTGATCGAGCATGGCGAGCATGCGGTCGTAGTATCCGGCTACGTTGAGCAGGGCGCAGGGCTTGCCGTGGAAACCGAGCTGCGACCAGGTGAGAACTTCGAAGAACTCGTCGAGCGTGCCGAATCCACCCGGCAGCGCGATAAAGGCATCCGAGAGGTCATTCATCCGCGCCTTGCGTTCGTGCATGGTTTCCACGACCAGGAGTTCCGTTACGCCGCGGTGACCGACCTCCTTGTCGAGGAGGGATCGCGGAATGACGCCGATTACCTCACCGCCACGCTCGAGCGCCGCGTCCGCGAGCACGCCCATCAGCCCGACGTTACCGCCACCGTAAACGATTCCTAGCTTGCGCTCGACCAGCATGGCGGCCAGTTCGCGCGCCGCTTCCGCATATTCGCTCCGGGCTCCGGCGTTGGAGCCGCAGAAGACGCAGACGCGCCTCATCCCGGTTTCAGAATTCCATCCACTCGCCGTCGCGATCGTAAAGAACGATTGCCGCCTTCTGGATCGGGCCGTCTTCGATGCCGTCATGATCGAACTGGGGTAGCGATTCGGTCAGCTTGTCGCGGATGGCGCGTTTCTGCAAAACGAACGCGCTGACGCTGTGGATGATACGGTACGGGTCGTGGTCTTGGCTGCGAACCAACTGCACATCTGCGGAGCTGCCTCCCGGGTAAATCAGAATGCTGGTCTTGTCCTGCTGGCGGCACAGCACCGCCAAGTCCCGCTGCCCGGGTTTGAGGAACTGGCCCTGGATCACGTTGTGCCGGGCATCCCACTTGGTAAACATGGGAATCTTGCAGCCACGCTTTTCCAGGTCGGTCCTGATGACTGCCGGCAGCTCCCGCACCTGTTTCGGTTCGAGATAGCGGAAATCAGGCCATTGCTCTTGGATCTCAGTCAACGCGGTCTGCGCGTTTGCTGCTGCAGCAAGCACCGTCGAGATTACCAATGCGATTCCGAGTTTCATCATTGTGCGCCCTCCTGCGAAAGGCTCATGCGGCCAAACGAATCCCCATGAACTGCCAGCGGTCCTGCGGGTAGAAGAAATTGCGGTAGCTGGCGCGGATATGCGTAGCCGGCGTGACGCATGAGCCGCCACGCAACACCAGCTGGCTGACCATGAACTTGCCGTTGTATTCGCCGAGCGCGCCGGCCGGCGGCCGGTAGCCGGGGTACGCGTTATACGCGCTTTGGGTCCATTCCCACACGTCGCCGAAGAACTGGCTGGCGCCGTCGCAGGCCGGTTGCGGATGAAAGCGCCCGCTTTCCAGAAAATTGCCGCGGAGCGTCTGCATACCCGCGGCGGCTTCCCACTCGAACTCCGTGGGCAGACGTCTGCCGGCCCAGCGGGCATACGCATCGGCCTCGTAGTAGCTCACATGACAGACGGGCTCGTACGGCTCCACGCGCCGAAACCCGGCTAGCGTCATCTGCCACCACTCGCCGTCCAGTTGTTCCCAGTACAGCGGTGCAGTCCAGCGCGCCTCGTTGACCTTGCGCCAGCCGTCGGAAAGCCAAAGCGTCGGTTGCCGGTAGCCGCCGGCCGCGATGAACTCGATGTACTCGGCGTTGGTGACTGGTCGCGACGCCAGCGAGAATTCGTCCAGGTAGCGGCGGTGGCGTGGCGTCTCGTTGTCGAATGCGAAACCGTCTCCGCCGTGCCCAAATGCGTACATGCCCGCCGGGTGGCGAAGCCAATCGAGCAGCGGGTCGGCGCGCACGCCCTGCGACATTGCCTCGCGATACGCGGGCTTAAGCGGATTGCCCGCGAACAGGTGTTTGATGTCGGTGAGCAACAGTTCCTGATGCTGTTGCTCGTGATGAATTCCGAGCATGGTACGGGCTCGGATCTCTCCCGCAGCGGTAGAGACGGGCGCCTCGAGCAAGATGCCCATTTGCCGATCCACATGCTCCCGGTATGCTCTTATTTCCGCCAGCGAGGGCCGGGTCAGCAGGCCGCGCTGAAGCCGCGGATAAAATTCGCCCACGCTTTCGTAATAGGAATTGAAGAGGAAGCCGAAGCGGGGATGAAACGGCCGGTACTTCGGCATATACGGGTTCAGCAGGAAGTTCTCGAAGAACCACGTGGTATGCGCCAGATGCCATTTCGCGGGGCTGGTTTCCGGAGCACTTTGCACTGCGCAGTCCTCCGCCTGCAGCGGATCGCACAATCGGACCGTAAGATCGCGGACCCGATGCAAGTCCTCGAGCAGGCCGTTGCGGCTCAAGTCATCGGCGTGAGAGTGGAGCGGATGATTCATCTTGCGTTCCCGGGCTGATATAGCAAGTGTAAGTCCGATTGTGCGAGGCCGACAAACGCCAAGTCGTCGCCCCCCGGCGACATTGGTCCCGTTATCAGGTGGTTACAAGACCGTCTTTCCACTGCAACGACTTAGGCGTAATTTTGATGCCGCAGCGCCAAAAAGGACTTCAATGAAAACTCTACGCGAAACGTCGGCGGCACGGCGTCCGGCCAGTGTTACGGTCATTTCACTCGGCAGCGGCAGTCAGATCGATGCCGACGAAGTGATTGCCGGACTCGCCTGCGACAGCAAGCGTCTCTCACCCAAGCTTTTCTATGACGCCCGTGGCAGCGAGCTCTTCAACGCGATCTGCAAAACCGACGCTTATTACCCGACGCGCACCGAGCGCGGCATCCTCGCCGGCCATGCCGAGGCAATCGCGCAGGCGGTCGGACCGGACTGCATGGTTTTCGAGTTCGGCCCCGGCGATATGTCGAAGGTGCGCTTGCTGCTGCCGCGCCTCATGCCTGTGGCGTATCTCGGCATAGACATCGCGGAGGTGCAGCTCCTTGCAGCTGCGGAAGCGCTTGCGTTCGAGTATCCGTGGCTCGAGGTCTTCGCGGTCTGCGCCGACTTCGGCGTCGAGCTGCCGGAACAATTGCCGCTGCCGCCCGGTCGTCGCCGCGTCGTGTTCTTCCCCGGCTCGACTATCGGCAACTTCGAACCTGATGACGCGCGCGCATTCCTCGGATTGCTCGCTCGGATGGTGGGGGCGGACGGTGGTGCGATCGTCGGCGTGGATTTTCGGAAACAGACGGCGCTTCTCGACCGCGCCTACAACGATCCGGAAGGACGGACCCGCGCGTTCAATCTCAATGTCCTGACCCGGCTCAATCGCGAACTAGGCGCGGATTTCGACAAACGCCGTTTCCGCCATCACGCCTTCTACAACGCATCCCTCGGGCGCGTGGAAATGCATCTGGTCAGCATGGTCTCGCAAGTCGTGCACTTCGCCGGGGCTCAGGTACGCTTCGAGGCCGGTGAATCCATCCACACCGAGAATTCCTACAAGTACACGCCGGAAAGCTTCGCCGCGCTGGCAAACGAAGCGGGATTTAGCGAACACCGGCTGTGGAGCGATGCGCGTAACTATTTCGGGGTGTTCTATCTGAGCGGCGTCTAGCGGAAAGGGCGCCAACGGCTATTGCGTCGGACTAGAGGTAGTTGGAAACCTCGATCAGGTTACCGTCCGGATCGGCATCCGCTACAGCCAGCGCATCATGCCCATCTCGAAAGGATGGGTCAGCAGCTCGTGACGTGGATACATGCGAATGCGATACCCGAGCTTGCCGCAGTGCTCGGGACTCAGTTCCAGCACGAAGCGATGTTCGCCCTTCTCGGTGCGCACGCCCTCCGACTGGAACTCGTAGCAGGTTGCCTGCGCTTCATCGTCCCGGCTGATCTGTTTGGCGATCAGGAGTTCGACCCTCACGTCCTCCGGCTTCAGGCCGTCGAGGTCCACACCGACCTCGAACCGAACGTTGTCGCCGAAGGCGATGCGCTTCTTCGGCGCGTCCAGCCGCCGTATGCCGACCTTGGGCCAGAAACTGCGCACATTCCTCTTCCACTCTGCGATCCGGCGCGCCGCCTCAAAGTTCGACTCGACGTAACGCCGGCCCTGGCGGGTGGCGGGGAGATAGAATCTCGCCAGGTACTCGCTGACCATGCGCGTGGATGAGAAGCGTGGCAGCAGCGTCGCGATGGATCGCTTCGCCATGTGCAGCCACTCGGCCGAATATCCCATGTCACCGCGCCGGTAGTACATCGGAATCACCTGGTCCTGCAGCAACTCGTAGAGTGTCCGGCTTTCCTCGAAGTTGCGGCGCGCCTGGTCCAGGCTTTCCGACACTGGCTTGATCGCCCAGCCGTTCTTGCCGTCGTAACCCTCGTCCCACCAGCCGTCGAGCACCGACAAGTTGAGCACCCCGTTCATTCCCGCCTTCATGCCGGAAGTGCCACTCGCCTCCAGCGGATACACCGGGTTGTTCAGCCACACATCCACTCCCGAAACCAGCCGCCGAGCCAGCCGCAGGTCGTAGTCCTCGATCAGCAGAATTTTGCCCTCGAACTCCGGCAGGTGCGCCATCTGCGAGAGCCGGCGGATGATGTCGTGGCCGGGCACGTCGGCCGGATGCGCCTTGCCGGCGAAGATGAACAGGACCGGGTGCTTTTCGTCGCCGAGGATCTGGCGCAGCCAGTCGAGGTCCTCGAACAACAGCGCCGCGCGCTTATACGTAGCAAAGCGGCGCGCGAAACCAATGGTGAGCACATTCGGATTGACCGGATCGGCGTAGCGCAGCACGCGGTCGAGGTGGGCCTCCGACCCGCGGTTGCGGAAGTGCTGTCGCGACACCCGATAGTGCACGAGGTGCAGCATCTGCGCTTTCAGGGACTGGCGCACGCTCCAGAAAAGATGGTCCGGCATGTCGTCGATGCGCTCCCAGAACGCCTGGTTGTTGGCATGGTGCGACCAATCGAAGCCGAGAAACTTGTCGAACTGGTCGGACCATTCCGGCGCCAGGAAAGTGGGCACATGCACGCCGTTGGTGACGTAGGAAAGCGGATTCTCCTCAGGCGCGACCTCGGGCCACAGCGGCGAGCAGATGCGCGCGGACACGCTGCCGTGAATGTGGCTGACGCCGTTCTGGAAACGCGATCCGCGGATCGCCAGTGCCGTCATGTTGAACTCCTGGTTGCCATCAACCCTGCCGAGCGCGAGAAGATCCTCCTCGCTCATGCCAAGTTCCTTGCGCAGCCAGGAGAAATGTTCGCGCATGATGTCCGCGCTGAAGTGGTCATGGCCTGCGGGTACCGGGGTGTGGGTCGTGAAAACCGTGCTGGCGGCGGCCGCTTCGAGCGCGGCGTCGAAAGTCAGTCCCTGGGCGCACAGCATGCGTACACGCTCGAGCACCAGGAATGCCGGGTGGCCCTCGTTGATGTGCCAAACGGTCGGTTTCAGGCCCAGTTCCACCAGCGCACGCACGCCGCCGATTCCAAGAATAATTTCCTGCTCGATGCGCGCGGTCCGGTCCCCGCCGTAGAGGCGGTGAGTAATGTCGCGATCGTCGGCGGCGTTTTCGTCGAGGTCGGTATCGAGCAGGTACAGCGTCACGTGCCCCACCTTTGCCTGCCAGACTTTCGCCTGCACGGCGCGCCCCGGAAGGTCGACCTTGACCCTTACCTCGGCGCCGTCGTCGCGCAACACCGGCGAAACCGGCAAGTCCTCGAAATCGGAATCGGAGTAATGCGCGTGCTGATTGCCTTCGGTGTCGATGGTCTGGTGGAAATAGCCCTGGCGATAGAGCAGGCCAACGCCAACGAAGGGCAGGCGCATGTCGCTAGCCGACTTGCAATGGTCGCCGGCGAGAATGCCCAGTCCCCCGGAGTAGATCGGCAGGCTCTCGTGGAATCCGAATTCGGCGCAGAAGTACGCGACCAGATCGTTCTGGCGCAGCCACTCGGAGCCATCCCGGCGCATGGGCTCGCCGTGGTAGGTATCGAACTCGGAAAGCACGCGGTTGTAATTGCCGAGGAACACCGGGTCGTCGGCGGCATCCACCAGTTTCTGCTGGTCGACCCGCTTCAGGAAAGCCTTCGGACTGTGGCCGACTTCATTCCAGAGCAGGGTGTCGAGGCGCGAGAACAGCAACCGCGTCTGCCGGTCCCAGCTGTAGCAGAGGTTGTTGGCGAGCTCTTCCAGCCGGGCGAGGCGGCGTGGCAGCTTGGCATTGACTTCGAGGGTAAACGTCCGGCCTTTTGGCATGGTTGAACCGTCTCAGCAATCAGTCTGCCGGATTATGAGGAAAAGCCGCGCATTTGGGGAAACGGCGGGCCGACTCCGGATCGGACCCCGGCCGGCGGGCTGCCTGCAGGAGATTACAGCACGTATCGCGCCAGATCTTCGCTCTGTGCCAGATCCTTCAGCCGCGCGTCGACGTGGGCAGCGTCGATGACGATCTTCTGCCCCTGATGGTGGTCGGCCTCGAAGGATACGTCCTCGAGCAATTTCTCCATCACAGTGTAGAGCCGGCGCGCGCCGATGTTCTCAGTCTTTTCGTTTACCTGCCAGGCGATCTCGGCCAGCCGGCGGATGCCCTCCTGGCGGAATTCGAGCTGGACGCCCTCGGTTTCGAGCAGCGCCTGGTATTGTTGCGTGAGACAGGCATCCGTCGCGGTCAGGATCCTCTCGAAGTCTTCCACC